>CANIHR010000350.1 GCA_947467185.1 Bryobacterales bacterium | reverse complement strand
TCCGACGGGGTCCTTTAAGGACAACGGTATGACGGCGGGCGCGGCGCAGGCTCGGCTGCTGGGCATGAAGCGGGTGGCTTGTGTTTCGACGGGCAACACTTCGGCGTCGATGGCCGCTTACGCGAGCGCGGGCGGGCTGGAACCGCTGATCTTCATCCCAAACGGGAACATTTCGTATGGGAAGCTGGCGCAGGCTCTGGAGTATGGCGCGAAGACGTTCCAGGTAGATGCGAACTTTGACCAGATTCTGGCGCTGGTTCGGGTGCTGGCGGAGCGACTGGGGATTTACCTGCTGAACTCGATCAATCCGTTCCGGATTGAGGGTCAGAAGTCGATTGTGATCGAGATGATGGATCAGCGCGACTGGAAGGTGCCGGACTGGATTGTTCTGCCGGGCGGGAACCTGGGGAATGTGTCGGCGTTCGGTAAGGGTCTGCGAGAGATGCTGGCGCTGGGGCTGATTGATAAGCTGCCGCGGCTGGCGGTGATCCAGGCGGCGGGTTCGTCTCCGTTCTACGAGTACATGGCAGCAAAGGGTAATCTGCCGTTCGTGGCGCAGGGGCATCCTGAGACCTTGGCGACGGCGATTAAGATCGGCGATCCGGTGTCGTGGCCGAAGGCTCAGCTGGAGATTGAGACCACGAACGGGACGGTTGAGAAGGCCGATGAGCAGGAGATTGCGGACGCGAAGGCCGTGATTGGGGCGTCTGGGATTGGGTGCGAACCGGCTTCGGCGGCGACACTGGCGGGGATTAAGAAGCTGGTGGCGGCGGGTGTGATTGACCGGGATGCGGATGTGGTGGCGGTGCTGACGGGCAATGTCCTGAAGGACCCGGATTACATTTACCGGTATCACACGGGGCAGTTGCAAGGTCCGGACGGGGCTTCGATTCGGGCGAATTTCGGGAACGCTCCGGTGGTGGTGCCGAATGATGCAGACCGGATTACGGAACTGATCAGCTAAGGGCTTCGGCGCGTATTTTGTTCGGCTTCGGCGCGCTGGATTTGCTTGCGCACCGAGTCGAGAGCGGTCTGGTAGCGGGCAATGAATTTTCCCTTTTGCTGCTGAGCGACATACACCGCTTCCGCCTTCCGGTACCAGTTGAGAGCTTCCCGCCATTCGGCCTTTTTGCTGTGAATTAAACCGGTTTGCGCCCATGCGATAGCCTGATTGCGCTCGGCGCTTGCGTCGCCGGGGTTGGCGGCGAGGATTTGGTCATCAATTTCCAGTTGTTTGCGGATGTCAGAAGCTGCGGTGGCGAAGTTGCCCGCGGAGATGAGGACATCGGCGCGGGCCTGATAAGCAACTCGGCCCGGCGAGGCAGGGGTGCCGGGATTCCCTCGACGCATCGTCTCAAAGAGCGCAACTGCTTCATCGAGAAGCGCCAGGGCGGGGACGCGCTTCCCGAGGGCGTCCGCAGTCCGGCCGGCTGACGACAGCGCGATGATGAGATTCACCCTCGCCTGAACATCCTTCGGATCGGCGGCCACGATTTCACGATTCATCGCGACCGAGCGAGCATGAAACGGTTGTGCTTCGCGCGGGTTATTCATCAGCTGTGACCAGGCGGTGGCCAGGTTGCCGCTGCCGATCGCCACGTTTCTGCGTTCCGCCGCTCCCCCTGTCTCCCGGAAAAGCGCTTCGTCGCTTTCCAGCGAATGCCTGTATGCTTCCAGGGCCGCGGGTCCGTTCCCCATGGCCTGCTGCATTTGTGCCGTTTGATTGTAATTATTGGAGAGCCGCATACGGGAATCTCTGTCTTTTGGGTGCGCGCGGACCACGGCTTCGTTGCCCGCCAAAGCTTTTGCGTAAAGCTCAACCGCTTTCGCCGTGTGTCCCAGATTCGGGAAATTCGGATTCCCTTCCATATCCGCAAGCAACCCATAGTAAGTGGGCAACAGGTCATGCACGGCGGGCGATGACCCGGCATAACTCTCCAGAAGCGCTATTGCCTTTTGCAACTGCGCGGCCCCGGCCGCGACCTGCGCCCGCTGCTGGAGAATGTAGCCACTGCGGGCGTAGTCTTCGGCCACGCGGATGGCGATGTCGGGATTTTTCCCGGCGGCAAGGAGCTCTTCGTATAACCGGGCCGCTCTGGCATAGCTGGCCAGAGCTCCGTTGAAGTCGCCAAGACTTGCGTCGATGGAACCCTGTGCGGCGGCGATTCGGGTGTAGGCGTCCGCCAACTCGCGTGTCAGGCTGCGGTCGCCGCGGCGCTCGGCCGCCATGCCATCCAGATATTCGAGGGCTCGCTTAATGACCAACTGCCGGGCGGCGAGGGCGCCGGGCAGAGTCTGGATAGCGTCGTGGAATTCGAAGACATAGGCGTTCGCCAGCTTGCGAAGGTCGTTGAAGCGGCGATTGGCAATGTTGGCTTCGCGCACGGTGGCGGTGACGCCGCCGGCGACGGAAAGGATAATTGCGGCCCCGGCGACCAGAGCCAGCTTGTTGCGGCCGACGAATTTCCGCAGGCGATAGGCGCGGGTGTCCGGCCGGGCGGAGATGGGATAACCGTCCTGCCAGCGCCGCAGATCGTCTGATAGCTGCTCCGCGGAGGCGTAACGTCGCGCCGGTTCTTTCCGCAGCGCCATGAGCACAATGTTGGCGAGTTCGGCGTCGAATTCCGGCCCGGGCGGGATCGGCTCCTCGTGGACGATGACCTGGGCCAGATCCATGACGCTGGTGGTCGCGCGGTAGGGTCGGCGACCGCTGATCAACTCATACAGGAGGACGCCGAGGGAGTAGACATCGGAGGCGGTGGTGACGGGCACGCCGGAGATCTGCTCGGGGCTGGCGTATTCCGGCGTGAGGGCGCGGGTGCGTGTGGACTCGGAGCTATCGAGGAGTTTGGCGATACCGAAATCGAGAAGTTTGGGCTCACCGTTGCGATCCACGAGAATATTGGAGGGCTTCAGGTCGCGGTGGACCACCAGATTGGTGTGCGCGTAGGAGACGGCGGCGCAGATTTTGCGGAAGAGGTGGAGCAATTCCCGCGGCGAAGATTTTCGTTCCCTGACGTACTCATCGATGGGAACGCCTTCGGCGAGTTCCATGACCAGGTAGGGCATGCCGTCGCGGGTGGTGCCGCCATCGAGGAGGCGTGCGATGTTCGGGTGATCGAGCCTGGCGAGAATGCCGCGTTCTTCAGCAAAGCGCTCCAGCAGACGCGCATCTCCCGCGCCCCAGGGAACGATCTTGATGGCGACTTCCTTTTCAAAAGCACCATCGGAACGGTGGGCGCGGTAAACAACCCCCATGCCTCCGGCTCCGAGTCGCTCTCCGAGCTGGTAGCGGTCCAGTTGCGGGCTGGCGCTCAGGGCGGAAGCGGCGTCATGCAGAATTGCAGGTGTTTGCCAGCCGGGGTGTGCGTCGGCCTCCCCGGCGGCATGCAAGAGTTGCTCAACGTGAAGGCGAAGGGATTCATCGCCGTCACAGGCGGTGGCGAGAAAGTCCGGGCGGTCCGCAGGCGAGAGGTCCAGGGCCTGCTGAAACAGTTCCTCTAGTCGGTCGGAAGGGTCATCGTGGGGCGATTGCATTGTGCAGCCAGGCTTTGGAAAAACGCCAGTCCCTTTCTACGGAGCGCAGGGAGGTTTCAAATCCGGAAACGGTCATAGCGTTGGCGGTTTCCTCCGCGGTGAGGCCTCCGAAGAAGCGCAATTCGACCACTTGCGCCTGGCGGGGATATTTTTCGGCAAAACGGTCGAGAGCCTCGTTGACCAGCAGGACGTCCACTTCCATTGCCTGGTCGGTGACTTGCGAATCGAAGCGGAGGGTGACAGGCTGGCCACCGCGGCGCGCCGTCATTCGCTGGCGTGCACGGTCGATCAGAATCGTGCGCATGACCCGCGCGGTGAGGTTCAGAAAATGCGCGCGGCCTTCGAAATCGACCTGCTGGAGACCGGGAAGTTCGAGATAGAACTCATGCACCAGCTCGGTGGCCTGGATGCTGTCATGACCGTATCGAGAATTCAGCACGGCGGCAGCGAGGCGGCGGAGTTCGGCGTAGATGGCGGTGGTGAGACGCGTGAGGGCATCGGCGTCGCCAGCCCGCCAGTCCAGCAGGTGGCGCGTGATGAGGCCTGGATCTGTGGACACGCCCGCTGGCATCGCGAGAGTCATGATAACAGTTTTCCTGAAAATAATTGGCGGGGTTAGGGCAGCGTTTCGCGAATCATGACTGAATTCAAGATTACTGAATCGGGCGCGTGGCAGATTGCAGGCGGCCGGGTATCGGAGGAGCGGAATTATATGAAGACGAAGAATGGGTGCCTCACGGCGCTCGCAGGAATAGTATTGGCTGGGCTGGTGGCTGCGCAGCCAGGAGCGGCTGCCTCTGTCACAAATGGCTTTTTCTTTGCAGCGGTCACTGCGCCGAGCGTCAGCCGACACAACTGCGTCGGGGTCGATATTCTCTGCACCTCCACGGACGCCTACGGAACCGTGACGGCGGAGGCTGGTGGCAGCCAGTCTGCGTTTGCTGTCGCGGACGGCTCCAATAACTATGGTCTTTCGGGTGGCGGGGGACAAGGATTCGCTCACGAATTCTATTACTTCAGAATCAATGGCCCGGACGCCACCGTCCCGATAAGCATCGCCTATTCGATGACCGCGAACAGGTTCGATGCCGACAGCCTCGCCATCACACAGCTCGAAGTAGCCGGAAACCTTGTACATACTCTCGCTACCTCCCAGGGCACCAGTGGCACCTTTAGCGATGCACCAACCTTCGGCGTAGCGGCGAACAGCGACGTTAAGATCGATATGCTCTCGTCAGGCACGAACAATTTTCATTCGTACGTTACAACTTTTGTCGCCATCGACCCCCAATTCCTGCTGGATAACCCCAATGGCGGTTACTCGCTGCAGTTCAGTTCGGGCATCACCAACAGCAGCTCAACGGAAGCGGGGGCCCCGGAGCCTGGTACCGTCGTGCTGATGGGCGGGGCTTTGGCCGGTATGGTGGCGCTGAAGCGTAAACGCGGGCAATTTTAGGGTCCAAACAGCCATATAAAATGCCCCATCCGTTTCCATTCATGCTTCCTTCGGCCTGTCGCGCACAGGTGATCTTCGTTCTCGCTCTTGTCCTGCTGCCGCCGGCGCTCATCGGGGCGTCGTGGACGCCTCTGGCGAACCGGGCGCCGGGAGCGGCGGGAGTCATGTTGCTCCTGACCGACGGCACGGTGATGGTGCAGAGCAGGCAGGGCAGCAGCGACTTTTTCCGCTGGATGCGGCTCACTCCCGATGTCCAGGGAAGCTACATCAAAGGGACGTGGACCCAGAATCCGATCGCGCCCATGAGCACGCCACGTTTCGGCTTCGCGTCACACGTTCTG
>CANIHR010000349.1 GCA_947467185.1 Bryobacterales bacterium | reverse complement strand
CTGCGACAGCTGATCCGTGTGCAGGTCCGACAGTTGCTTAAACTCGGTCACGCGGGCGATCACCGGCTTCGGAGCCAGGATCCAGCCACAGCGCACTCCGGGGAAGGCGATCTTCGAAAAGCTGCCCAGCAGGATCACGTTCGGTTCCAGTGCCTTCAGCCGGGTCGTTTCGGGTCCGGAATACTGCAGTTCACTGTAGATGTCATTCTCGATCAGGATCGCGCCCGCTGCCCGAACCATCGCCACAATCTGCCGTCGCGCCGAATCCGGAATCGTGGCGCCCGTCGGATTCTGGAACGACGGCGTCAGCACCACCAGCTTCGCGCCCTGGTCCAGTGCCCGCCGCAGCGAGTAAGGTTCCGCGCCCGAAGCCCCCACTTCCACGCCAATCAGTTCCGCCCCGGCTTCCAGAAACAAGTTCTTCAGCCCCGGATAAACCGGTTCTTCCACCGCGACCTTCATCCTCGGCTTCACCAGCGCCCGGCTCAGCAGATCAACCGCCTGCTGGCAGCCATTGGTGATGAGGATGTCGTCCGTGTCCCGCGCGACATCCGACCGCTGCAACAGGTACTCGCGTAGCGGAGCATAGCCCGCCGGAGACCCCAGTTGCATCAGAGAACGCATTTCCGCGCTCGCCAGAACTTCCCGGCAACAGGCCCGGAACTCTTCCACCGGAAACTGGCGTTCCGAGGGCCGCGAGGATGAAAAATTGATGAGATTGCCGCGCGAACCGGCCGCCACCGAAGCCGTGGGCGACTGCGCCAGAGCATGCGACCAGTTGAGCCCGTCCGGTTCCTTCGTCGGGGCCGAACGAACGAAACTGCCCCGACCCACCTCGCCGTGGATCAGGCCACTCGTCTCCAGCATTTCGTAGGCGGCCGAAACCGTGGTGCGGTTCAGGCCAAGATGACCAGCCAATTCCCGGGTGGGGGGCAGCTTCTCGCCGGGCCGCAAACTCCCCGATTCGATCAGATTTTGCAGGTATTCGCCCAGCTGCCGGTAGATGGGCAACCTGGAATCCGCATTCAGCTCTGGCCGGATCTCCATGAGGGTTTCAGAATAGCATGCCAAATTGGACTGTCAACCAACCATCCAAGTCAGCCATTGGCTGGAACCCGCTATCCTGCCAGCATGACCAGCCGACGTGGCCTTGCCGCCCTCTTCCTCTGCGCTTCCCTGAGCCACGCCCAATCAGGTCAGGTCTCCGTCCTGATCGAGACCACCCTCGGCACCATCGAAGCCGAGATCAATACCACGCGCGCCCCGAAAACGGCCGCCAATTTCCTGCGCTACGTCGATGCCGGGCAGTACAACGGCGGCCGCTTCCATCGCACCGTCAAACCCGACAACCAACCGAGCAACCCCATCAAAATCGAAGTCATCCAGGCGCGACGCGACGAAAAGACGCCCGCGTACCCCACCATCCCCCTCGAACGAACCTCGGTCACCGGCCTTCTCCATAAAGACGGCACCCTCTCCATGGCCCGCAGCCAGGCCACCGATTCCGCCGAATCCGACTTCTTTATCTGCATCGGCGACCAGCCCTCGCTCGATTTCGGCGGCAAGCGCAACCCCGATGGCCAGGGCTTTGCCGCCTTCGGCCGGGTCACCAAAGGCATGGACATTGTGCGGAAAATCCAGGCGCAGCCATCCGACGCCCGCCAGCAGCTCACTCCGCCCATCACCATCCTGAAAATCCGCCGCCGCTAAAGAACGGCTGTCCCGCTGCGCTGCGATAGAATCAGTGATTCCATGTCCCCGGTCTTCAGAGCGTTCCTCCACCCGCGAACTGCCGCTGCCATGGGCCTTCTCGCCCTGGCCACCGTCACGTTCGCCGCCAAGAAAAAGCCCGAAGAAATCACTCAGACCCTCGAACTGCCGAAGGACCCGCCCGCGGTCGCTACCGGTGAAACCCGCAGGCTCGTCTTTAGCGTCTCGCCCCTGTCCACCAAAGGGCTACTCTCGGTCCAGACCAAAGACGCAGTCAAAGCGCTCCTGAAGGCGACCGGGAACGCCCAGATTGTCCACATCCGTGCCTTTGTGGCCGGGAATGGCGACGTCCGCCGTGTCCCCCAAATCGTCAGCGAAGCCCTGACAGAGAAGCGCCAAATGCTGCCTTCGATCAGCGTGGTTCGCGCCGGAGCCCTGTCCCTTGAAAACGCCCAGGTCATCCTCGAAGCTGTCACTCTCGCGAAAAAGGACGTCAATCCCACCGGCCTCGACTTCGCCGAATCCGGCACCGTCACCGCTCCTGACCCGTCCTCTTCCCCGAAGCCGCTCCTCGAAAAGGCACTCGATCAGCTCCTCGCCAAAGCCCCCGCCTCAGGGACCCTCCAGATCACCTGTTTCGTCAGCACCATGGGCAGCGAGGCGGCCGGGATGATTTCCGCCATCAGCGCCCGTTACCCCGGAGCCGCCAGCAATGTCGTCATGACCCAGCGCGGACCTTATCAGGCTTTCGCCAGTTGCCAGGCGATTCGCCGCGGCACCCGCGTGACCGCTCCGAAACTGGCCTTCACCGGCACCCGTGTCGCCTTCGGCCAGCAGGAAAAGGATGCGAATCTCGCCTTCCAGCGCCTGGACAAGGACCTGGCCGAGGCCGGAGCGTCAGCGACCAGCGTCGTCTTCACGAACCTCTATCCCCTGTCGGGAGCCCTGGCAGAACTGGCCCGAAAGCTGCGCCAAAGCGCCTCCCCGATCGCTGTAATTCCGTCGGAAGGAGTCGCCGCCGTAGAAGCGGGCTTCGCAGTTGATGCCATCGCCGCCGTCGAAAGATAGCGGGGTGATAAACCAATAGATTGACGACCTTTGTCTAACCTATGTCTTCCAAACTTGTAGTCACCTTCGGCGAGATCATGCTGCGTCTCGCGCCTCCCGGATTTGAGCGGTTCCTGCAGAGCCCCGGCTTCGTGGCCACATGGGGCGGCGGAGAGGCCAATGTGGCCGTCTCCACGGCGGGCTTCGGCCTGCCCGCTTCCTTTGTGACGGTCGTGCCCTCCAACCCTATTGCCGACGCCATGATCGGCGAACTGCGGCGCTTCAATGTGGATACCAACCGGATTGTCCGCGGCAAGGGCCGGATGGGCATCTACTTTGTCGAGAACGGCGCGAATCAGCGGGCGTCCAAGGTCGTCTATGACCGCGAATTCAGCTCGATTGCCCTCGCGAAACCCGGCGACATTGACTGGGATGCCGCTCTCGCAGGAGCCACCTGGTTCCACACCACCGGCATCACCCCCGCCATCAGCGAATCAGCCGCTGCCCTCGCTATCGAAGCTGTGCAGACCGCCCGGGCGAAAGGTATCACCGTTTCCTGCGACCTCAACTACCGCAAGAACCTGTGGAAGTGGGGCAAAAAGGCCAGCGAAGTGATGAGCGAACTGGTGAAGTACGTGGACGTGGTGATCGCCAACGAAGAAGATTGCCAGGCTGCGCTCGGTATTGAAGCCGGTGTGGACGTTCACTCCGGCCACCTCGACCACGACGCTTACAAGACGCTCGCGGCCAAAGTCGTCTCGGCTTACCCAAACATCCAGACCATCGCCATCACGCTCCGGGAATCGAAGAGTGCGTCGCACAACGGCTGGTCGGCCTGCCTCTATGACGGCAAGGACTTCCTGATGAGCCGTCACTACGAAATCACCCACATTGTCGATCGTGTCGGCGGTGGCGACTCGTTCGCCGGTGGCCTGATCTACGGTCTCAACATGCTGGGCAGCAAGCAGGAAGCCCTGGAATTCGCCGTGGCGGCGTCGTGCCTGAAGCACTCCCTGCCGGGCGACTTCAGCCGATTCACCCTCGACGAAGTGAATAACCTGCTCAAGGGCGACGGCTCCGGCCGAGTCCAGCGCTAAAGCCTACCGCTGTGGCGGCGCCCAGTTCTCGGGCGCCGTCCACGTCGCGGTCGCCATCTGATCACCAATTTTCAGCACTACCGAAATCTTCCCCGTTTTCGCATCAAACCCCGCGACACCAGCCTTCAGTCTCTCGGGCGGAAGTGGAACCTCGTACTTCTGTCCCGAATCAGTTACCTCCAGTTTCCCGTGAACTTCGCCCCTCACCATCTCTCCATTCCAGATGGCCGTAATGTGCCCACCCGACTCTGATAACTCCACACGAAGGGACGGGGCGAGCCAAAGACTGGAGGTGGCCAGCGCGGTTGCGGAGATTACCGCGGCGGCAATCGACCCGATCAGCAGCCATTTGCGACGCGAGGGCGCTGGAGCAGGAGAAACAGGAGCGGGCTTCACCCGTTGTCGTTCGGGCATCACCGGAACGTCGGACACTGGTGGCTCGGGTTCCCCGGGAGCCAGCGCTTCCACAACAGGAGCAGGCGCTGGCTTCTTCGGTGCAGGAGGCTTCTCTTTGAAGACCAGCTTCGCCACAACCACCGGATTCTCATGGATGACGGCTTCTTCAGGTGCAGGTGGCAGGTCCGGTAATGCCGGTTTCTCAGGTGGAGGTGGCGGTAGCTTCGCCGGAACCAGCATTTCCGGTTCAGGAAGCGGTTCCGGCAGAGGGGGCAGTTCCGGGGCAACCCGCTCTTCTGGAGGAATCAGCGACTGGGGAACAACCTCCGGTGGAGCACCTGGAGTTGCGCCTTTGCTCGACACGAGCCTGTAGGAGCGGATTGGCTGGAAGCCGTGAGCCCCGAGGGGCAAATCCGGAGTCACGAACGGCTTTGCCGCTGCCGCTGCCGCTGCCGCTGCCGCTTTGGCGACCGGAGTACCTTGGCCGCTCCCGGGGTATCCCGACGCGTCAAGCGCCGGGTCTTCGCTGGCAACCCACATTGCGACGTCACGGGCGATGCCCTGCGTCACTTGCCCGGTGGCGTCCCGGAAGTACAGGGTCGCCTTCGTCGGCTCGGTGTTGCCTGGCCGAATCATCAACATGAACTGGGTGGCTGACGGGCAGAAGGATTCGTAGAGATCCAGATCCGTCCCGCGGGGTGCCATCGGGGGTTGCGTCCGGGTAAAATACCAGCCGACCACGGCGAGGACCCGCTTCTCCCGGATCGTTTTCATGGCCCGTTCGCGCTCATCCGGCGTAAGGCTGAAACTCGGGCCAGCCAGGTGGGAGCAGGCGAATTCCAGGAAGTCCTCTACTTGAACGACATTTGTCGCGGGATCCCGCTGGCCCAACAGGATCCCTCCCAGCCCCAGGCCCCTCTTCGGGAGTGCCATCAGGCCCTGCACTGCGCGACGGCGAAGACGCTCCAGGGTATTCAGGGAGAATTCGACCGTGGCGGGATAGCCGGGTTCAGTCCAGGTGGTGTTGGGAGATGTCATGTATTCATTCAGGGCGCAGACTATAATGATAACCGTGCCGAAGGCAAAAGATCTGGAGTTGCGACTCGAAAGAATTGAACAGCAACTACG
>CANIHR010000348.1 GCA_947467185.1 Bryobacterales bacterium | reverse complement strand
GCCCATCTGCACGAAGTCTGGATGAAATGGGTGAAACAGCTTCGCGGTAATCGATCCAGCGGCTGCCGTGCTTTACGCGAAGAGGTGGGCGCGGAATTCTCCCGGCACAAACTGCTCGCCCGCCAGCAACCGGTTCCGGCTTCGGACCACGAACTGGGCCTGGCTTTTGACGCCGCAGTCGCGATGCCGAGGGTGGCACGCCTGAATGGCAAGCGCGTCACAGTGGATAAGCTCGCTGCCCTGGCGGGCATGCGGCGACCGAACGTCCGCCGCGATCCAGTCCACTTCAAGGTGCTGGTGGAACGCCCCTCCACCGACTAAGCGCCGGTTATTTCCTGCATCGTTTCTTTCGTGGGAACCGGCATGGGTGCGGTCCCGGCTGGCTGATCGCCATCGATCTCCAGGATGTTGCGGAAGGTTCCCTCA
This sequence comes from Bryobacterales bacterium, assembly GCA_947467185.1. Taxonomy (GTDB): domain Bacteria; phylum Acidobacteriota; class Terriglobia; order Bryobacterales; family Bryobacteraceae; genus BOG-234. Next base: position 4,985 of record CANIHR010000348.1, on the reverse strand, counting down.
ATCGCCCGCAGAGCATTGCTCATCTCATGCAGCCAGTTGGCCCAAAACTGGTCAATGGTGGGCACTTCTCCCGTGTGACGGATCTCCCGCATCACATCCTTGCGGAAGGAGGACAGGTTGATGTTGATCTTGTCGTTGACATCCACGCAGAACAGATCTTTGCGGAACGAGTATTCGGCACCCTTCCTGGGGGGTCCCGAAAGAACTTCCTGGAACGTCAGGGCACCGGAAAGAACATTAGCGCCGTTGGTGAAGGGAAGGGCGGGAGCGGCCGTGTTTGGATGGGCTTTCAACTAATAATCACCAGCAACCTGGAGACCCAAGAGTTCGCGCGAACCGGGCTGGAAGTGGCGGAGGAAGCGAAAGTTGCCGCAGGGAGAAGATATCGCGATCAGCAAGTCCTCTTTATGACCCGCAGTTTCCGCCCCGATGTACCGGGGGGCATCGGCCGAATCGCTCAGCGCAGTCCGTAGTCGCTTGACCGCCTGGTTGATGCTCTGATCGAATTCCATCACGGTCTCGCCGGGCCAAATCCTCTGCCGTATTTCCGACCGAAGCACCACCTCGCCGGGTTGATCGAGCAGCATGACCAGGATTTGTGAAGCCTGCTCCGGAAGCCGGATACAGACCCCGTGCTTTCGGAGATCATACGTCCGTACGTCAAACTCGCATAGTCCAAATTACAGAAGTGGCTCGAATGGCTCGGTCATGTTTCAGTTATGCGGCGTGATGATCCTAACAAACCATCGATTAATCAACAACTTGCCGCATCATCAAAAAATCACCTGAATTTCCGATCGATTTCATTGACGATCCACGGCGTGCAGCTGACACTCGTGAGAAGCCATCCGCTGGGGTTGGCCGCAGCAACCGTCCGAAGGACTGGGAGGACATGAACAGTCCCCTTCCCCGGCCAAACATGAGGAGACCGAAAATGAAACACACAACATCAAAAGCAAGGGGAGTTCGCGGGATGCTCAGAGGTCCGGGTCTGGCGGCGCTGCTGCTGGCATCCGCCTCGCTGAGCTGGGGAGGCTCCGTTTATGTCAGCCACGATGTCAACCAAAACGGCTACTTCGGGACCATTGACCTTACCACCGGCCAGTACACTGCGATCTCGACCAACGCTCCCGGCAGCGTGTCCCCCGGGATCTTCAACGGGTTCAACTTCAACAACGGCACGCTGTACGGCAACGCTCAAACGAACAGTCAGACTCAGACCCTCTGGACGCTCAACCAACCAACGCCTGGCTTTGTTTGCACCGTCGGCACCAGTGCTTGCAACATCCTGGGCACTACGCCCAACCCTTACGTCGGCGGTTCGGGTGGCATGCCCAACGGCGCGTTTTACGGTCTGGCTCAGGTAGGTAACAACGAACACCTGTTCATCCAAAACTACTCGACCGGCGTGGGAACGGAAATCGGAGACACGGGGTTGGGATTTAACTTTTTCTACGCTAATACCGCGATGGCCGGTGACGGAACCAACCTCTTCCTGACCGCGTCGCAGCATTTCGGCATCAATTTTGACAAGCTGTACGGTATCAACACGTCTACCGGCGCTGCTACCGAGATTGCCAATGTGACCGGGCTTGGTTCGGGACAGCGGATATGGTCGATGTTCTTTGACACTGGCACAATGTACGCGTTCGTATCCGAATATGGTGGGCAGAATCTGAAGCTCGAAACGCTCAACACCAGCACCGGGGCGCTGACGTTGGTCCTGGATTTAGGGAGCCCCGGCCTCGGCGACATTACGGCTGCGGCGGTCAACCCCGGATCCGACACACCGGAGCCAGCGACGTTTGGCCTGATCGGCGGCGGGTTGGCTGGACTGATCGCGCTGCGCAGGCGGCGGAACGCCCGGCAGTAGGCGGCGCAGGGAAGAGGAAGATTCAAACAATCCGCGAGTGACGCTCACTGTTTCGGCGATAGCGCCCTGACTGCTTTACAGGCGAGCCCGGGATGGTCACCGCGCTCGGCGGAAGCTTCGACCTGAAATCCGCCTATCGTCCCACCGCCTGCCAGGCTCATCTGCACGAGGTTTGGGTGAAGTGGGTAAAGCAGTTACGCGGTAATCGGACCAGCGGATGCCGGACTCTGCGCCAGGAAGCAGGCGCGGAGTTCTCCCGCCACAAGTTGCTCGTCCGACAGCAGCCGGTTCCGGTTTCCGACCGCGAACCTGGTATTGCTTTCGACGCCGCGGTAGCAATGCCGTGCGTTGCGCGATTGAACGGCAAACGCGTTACGGCAAACGCGTTAAACTCGCGGCACTCCAGCGACCCAACAGCCGCCGTGATCCGGTCCACTTCAAGGTGCTGGTGGAACGCTCGGCGACCGATTAAGCGCCCGTTATTTCCTGCATCGATTCTTTGGTGGGAACCGGCATGGGTACAATCCCCGCTGGCTGATCTCCATCAATTTCGAGAATGTCGCGGAAGGTCCCTTCAATCGCCCGCAGCGCATTGCTCATCTCGTGCAGCCAATTCGCCCAGAACTGGTCAATGGTGGGCACTTCTTTCGTGTGACGGATCTCCCGCATCACATCCTTGCGGAACGAGGACAGGTTGAAGCCGCGCAGCATTGCCGCGCCGATCTCGGTCATGTTGATCTTGTCGTTCACATCCACGCAGAACAGATCTTTGCGGAACGAGTATTCGGCACCCTTCTTGGTGGTTCCCGAAAGAACTTCCTGGAACGTCAGGGCACCGGAAAGAACATTAGCGCCGTTGGTCACGTTCAGCAGGGTGGTGGCGGTGGTAGAGCCTTTCACGCCGATGGGTGCACCGGCATCGTGCAGCCGGATCTGTGCCGGGGTGGAAATACCCAGCCACAGACCACTCGACAGCTCTGTCATCGAGAAGAACTTCGAGACGATCGACTCCAGTTCCCGATTTTCGTGTTTTTCGATCTCGTTCTTCGTAAACCGCGACGCGTCGTCGGCACGCTGCTGAAACTCAGTCTGAAACTGAGTCTTTTCATGCAGACGGTTGAGGATTTCGGCAGGCCAGTTCGGGCGCCCCGGAAAGGTCCACGCAACCGGAATCACTTCCACGCCTAACAGGCTGAGGCGCACCGTCACCTGGTAGAGCAGATCTTTGTTCGTGTTTTCGATGTAGATCAGGCCGTCATTGAAGTCCAAGAAAACCGGAACCTGCTTGCGGATTACTGCGGTAATGCCCGTCGTGTCCTGATCGACCGTCTTTTTGTCGGTGGACTCCAGGAACTTATAGGGCCGGTCCAGCATCCGGTAACACCGCTGTTCCCGGATGGAAGCGATGTCGCTGACGTCTTTCCATTCGTTCCAGACCGCCCATAGCCCATACCAGGGCATAGTGGCGTGAAGGCGGAACTGCGCTTCGGTGGCGCCATAGCCCTCACACTGCACAATTTCTTCGGGCAGGACGTGGGTGGCGCGTTCGTCGGGTTCCATTGTGGCAAACTTCGCCAGCGCGGCCTCATGCTCGGCACCCACCGGATGCTCGTCATCGAGGCGCGGACCACTGAAGGGGTTGATCCCCATGGTGTCGATCGCCGTAGCCCGGGTGACGGCGGATGCAGCCAGTTGCGACGCCGCCAGCATGCCGGGTTGGTCGTACAGATTTTTTACGAAGGTATCGAAAGATTCTTTACCGAGCCCGAAGATAGCCCACGTGCCACGTCCAAACATGCGAAGTTCCTGCTTTTCTTGTATTGTGAGGCGGTTCGGGACCGGAAGCGGGCAGCGCGAGCAAGCGCGTTAGCTGGTGGTGCCCACCACGGTTTTGGCGGCTGCTGCCTGACCTCACCACCCTTTTTGTACCACGCCCTCCTCCGTGCTTCGGGCCCATGCAACCGGAGGCAACCACAGTTGAATGGAAGGGTATACTTCCAGCAGGATCGGGATTCCGATCAGGAGAAATCAAAGCATGAGTGAAGCTCTTACTGGAGCGGAGTTTAAGAGTCAGCTGCGCGCGGGAACGCCGAAATTCGGCCTTTTTGTGAATTCGCACAGCCCGACGGTGGCGGAACAACTGGCACACAGCGGTTACGACTGGCTGCTGGTGGATTCGCAGCACGGCCCCATGAGCTATGAAACGCTGTCCACGATGCTGGCGGGCATCAGCAGCGGTGGCGCGAAGTCCCTGGTGCGCGTTGCAGGTTATTCGGACCGTGCAGGTATTCAGCAGTCCCTCGACATGGGCGCCGACGGCGTCCTCGTCCCATATATCAACAATGCTGAAGAAGCTCGCCAGGCCGTGAGCTGCTGCCGGTACCCGACAGCGGGTACGCGGTCGGTTTACTTCCCGCAGCGTTCCATGAACAAGAAGGGCCTGCTGGGCTACGCCGGCGCCGCCAACGACAACACGATTGTCGCGCTGCAGGTGGAAACCGCGGATTGCATCAAGAACATTGAAGAGATAGCGGCGGTGCCAGGAGTGGACATCCTCTTCCTGGGCCAGAACGACCTCTGCATGTCGATGGGGCTGTTCGAAAAGTACCAGTTCCCGGATATGTACACGTCGCCGGAACTCTTCGCCGCCACGGACGCGTTGCGCGCCGCCGCGAAGAAGAATAATGTGATTCTGGGCCTGTTTCTGTTCGGTACCTCCCGCGTGGGTGAGTTCCTCGAAAAGGGCTTCCCGCTCGTGAGCGTTGGCAACGACCTGCACCATATTCTGACGCAGTCGAGCGCCTACGTGAACGAACTGGAGAAGATCGCGGAAGCGAAGGGTTCCAGTTGGGCACGTCGTCCTACCGCTCTGTTCTAAAGCTAAGGCACAGCTGGTAACCGGAACGCGCCGCCCTCAAAAGCGGCGCGTCTTTCTTTAGTTTGTCGTCGGCTTTTCAACGTGGTCAATCACAATCACCTCGCGGGTCCCCTTGACCGACGTGAGTTTCAGACCCAACTGCTGCTCGAGCGCCGTGAAAAGCGTGGCACCGGTCTGAATATCGGCCGGGTCGCCCGAATGCCCCGCGCCGGTTCCCGGGGTGACGTCATCGGG
>CANIHR010000347.1 GCA_947467185.1 Bryobacterales bacterium | reverse complement strand
GAGGCTTTTGAGAAACAGTACCTGTTCCGCACAAAGAACCTACGCCGTTTGCGCATACCCCGCAACGTCCAGTGCGTCTTCCTCAGCCCGGAAGGCTGCCGGATCCACACAGTGAAGCCGCTGCAGTGCAGCACCTTCCCCTATTGGCCGGAGCTGGTGGATAACCCGATGGAATGGGAGAAGACAAAAGAGTGGTGCCCCGGAATGAGCCACGGTCCACTGGTGAATATCAAGCTGGCCAACAAGCAGGCCAAGCAGATGCGTGTGGCACACCCGCACCTCTATGACTAGATTCCCCGGTTGCCCGACCGAGGACTCCATTCGTTTTTACTTCTTTTTTTTGAACATGTCGATGATGGACTGAGCCGGATTAGCGGGCTGGTTCTGCTGGGTGGGTTGGGTCCCGGGCTGGGCATCCTGTACGGGCTGTCTGCCACGCCCGAAGATCCCGATAATGCCTTGAGGAGTAATGCCCGTCGGCATCAAACTCTTCAGTTTCATCTCCGCAAAACGCGCGGCGTCGGGGGCAAAGCGAGGCTTGTCGAAGGTGCCGGTGATGATGACCGGCAGCACGAGTTCCCCCTTGCTGTTCGAAAGCGCGGTGGAAAGATACCCGCCGACGCTGGTGCCACCGACCTTCTGGCTGAATGCCTTGTCCAGGATAGCCGTCGCCTTCAGATTGATGGTTTGGTCAACCAGATTGATGGTGCCAGCCGCCCCGAGCGAACCGCCATCCATCACCATCTGCAGGTTGTTGGTGGTGGCGAGGCCGTCTTTGAAATCCACGTCACCCCCCAATTGAGCGATATTCGTGACGGACTGCGGATTGCCCTGGTAGCCGAGGAACTTGCCGACGCCGGCAAGCTCCTTCAGGATGTCCGTACCCGCCAGGTGTCCGTTGGCCAGACTCGCACTGAGCTTGCCGTTGAGCGTCTTTGGCATGTCGCCAGCGCCAAGATGCATGCTGAGGCCACCGTTCGCGGCCAGCGCACCGTAGAGCATGTTCTTCAGCGAACTGGTGGCGGTAAGAAGCTGGTTTGCCTCAACACCCGCCATCTTGATGTCGAGGGAAACGGTGGGAACCTTCGGCTTCAGATCGGCGACGAGACGTCCGGACTGCGTGCCTCCGAAGAGCTTCGCGCTAAGTGGAGAGAGCGTGAGTTTCTGGTCGAGGTAAAGCGCCTGGGCCTGGACGTCACTGAGCTGAAGTCCCTGGCTCAGCAGTGTACCGACGCGGAGGGTACCCTGTGCGTAGATCGCTGAAGGAGGTCGTGCGGCACCTCCGGAACCTGTTTCGGAAGTGGCGGCGGGAAGTTGCTGCCACTCGGCAACATCCAGCTTGTCAGCAGCCAAATCGAACTTAATGTTGGGCGAGGTGAAGTTGGATATCGAGCCATTGCCCTTGATATTGGTTCCGGCCAGTGACGCGTCCAGGTTTGAAATACTGGCGGAACGACCGTCGAGCCGAATCGCGGCTGTCTTGATACCGAGTGGCTTCGTGAGTGACGCCAGCTTTAGTTCGACGTTCTGCAGACTGCCATCGCCGGCATACTCGGGAGACGCGACGGGCCCGCGGATTGTCATGTTCAGTGAAACGGAGCCGGTACCAGAAGCCTCGGGGCCGCCAAACACCTGTGCCAGCGCCAACACTTCGGCAAGGTCGGCCCCCGGCAGACTCAGCTTGCCGTTCACCGTCGCCGCTTTGCTGTCGTATTCACCCGAACCTTTTGCGTTTAATTTCCCTGCTGTGATATTGAGTTGCGAAGCCTGGATCTTGCCTGTCGCCGTATCGTCGACAACGCTGAAATCGAGCGCCATCGGGATGTTGAGTGCCTTGCCGCTTCGCGTTGCATTGGCCAGATCAAGACGCCCCGTGACGGTGGTGCGCGTTTGGTCCAACTTCAGATTGATGTCACCCGACAGCGCACCGTCAAGCACTGACTTCGAGCCCGCGAACGCCGTAAGGGCTGAGAGTGAGGCGTCCTTCGCGATCAGTTTGCCGTCGAACGGCGCCGGCCCCGTGCCCTCGAAATTGAGCGTGCCGCCTTTGTCACCGGGCAGGTGGACGGCGGCCTTGATTCCCATCTTACGGCCTGGGCCGATCCCGGTTACTTCCACATCGAGGTGCTGGTATAAGGCCTTCGACTCAAACAACACAACGGATCCGTCGGTGATCTTCAGGAGGTCCAGGGTTACGGGCTTGCTGTTCGAACTCTCACTGCTGGTGAGGTCCGCAAAATTCCATTTGCCATCCTTGCCTTTCGCCAGGGTGATGACCGGCGACGTAAGCACGAGTGAATCAACCGAAATCTGCCCCCTGAGCAGCGTGAAAAGGTCAGCCTTGACGGCAATGTTCTTCGCAGTGGCGAAAGGTTGTCCCGTCCGGATCTCTGGCTTCTCTCCTATGGATAAATCCTCAACGCCCACGCCCAGCGGGAATAGATTGAGGCTCATCTTGCCAACACTGACGGGCCGATGCAGTTGCTTCTGCAGTTCGCCTACAATCTGGTCGTGGAAACGATTGGGGTCCACCAACAAAAACAGGGCCGCAACACTCAAAATGGCAGCACCAACAACGATGCCGGAAATAACCAGAACCTTGCGCATACCTTCAGGCTCTCACATTCTTCTGCAGTAGTTTGGCTACAATTCCGGTCCACCCGGTCTGGTGGCTCGCCCCCAGGCCTTCACCGGTTTCGCCATGGAAATACTCATAGAAGAGAATGAGATCGCGCCAGTGCGGATCGTCGCGGTAGCGCGATTCTTTACCGTGTGCCGGGCGGGCACCCGTCTTATCTCGGAGGAACAGCAGTGTTAGCCGGCGGGAGATTTCTTCCGCTACTTCCTTGAGCGTCATCATCACGCCGGAGCCTGTAGGGCATTCCACCTTGAAGTCGTTGCCATAGTAGTGCTGGAAGCGGCGCAGGGACTCGATCAGGAGGTAGTTGATGGGAAACCACACGGGGCCGCGCCAGTTCGAATTGCCCCCAAACAGCCCTGTGGCCGATTCACCGGGTTCGTAGTCAACCTGGTATGACTGGCCACCGACCGTAAGTTTGAAGGGCTTGTCACCATGGGCTTTCGAGAGTGCCCGGATGCCATAGGGAGAGAGGAATTCGCTCTCGTCGAGCATTACCTTCAGCACGCGGCGGAGTTGATCCGCTCCGGCAATGGAGAGCAAGCGGCGATCTTTGCGGCCCGGGTCGCTCATGCTGGCGACGTTGCGGGTCAGGTCAGGGCGATGGCCGATGAACCAGTCCATGCGGCGATGGAAATCGGAAAGTTGCGTGACCATCGCGGCGTCGATGGGCTCCACTGCGAACAGCGGAATCAGGCCCACGATGGAACGGATACGCATGGGCTGCATCGAACCATCGGGGGAGTGCAGAACATCGTAAAAGAAACCGTCCTGCTCGTTCCACATGCCGATGCCGGTGTTGCGTTCCTCCAGGTGACCGAGGCGGTTGATCGCGTTGGCGATGAAGAGAAAGTGTTCCCAGAATTTACTGGCCACGTCTTCGTACGACGGGTCCTCTTTTGCGAGCTCCATCGCGATGGCCAGCAGGTTCAGACTGTACATCGCCATCCATCCCGTTCCGTCCGCCTGTTCCAAATGACCACCGTTGGGCAGATCCTTGCTGCGGTCGAAAACGCCGATGTTGTCGAGGCCGAGGAAGCCGCCCTGGAAGACGTTGTTGCCGTCGGCGTCTTTGCGGTTCACCCACCAGGTGAAGTTGAGCAACAGTTTGTGGAAGGCGCGCTGCAGAAACACGCGGTCGCCGACTCCGCGCTGCTCTTTGTCGATGCGGTAAACGCGCCAGACGGCCCAGGCGTGGACCGGCGGGTTCACATCGCTCAGGTTCCACTCGTAGGCAGGAAGCTGCCCGTTAGGGTGCATGTACCACTCGCGGAGCAGCAGAATGAGCTGTTCCTTCGCGAAGTCGGGGTCAACCATGGCGAGCGGGACGCAGTGGAAGGCGAGGTCCCATGCCGCGTACCAGGGGTATTCCCACTTATCCGGCATGGAGATCACGTCGGAGTTGTAGAGGTGGGGCCAGTCGTGATTGCGCCCATGCATTCGGGCTTCGGGCGGCGGCGGGCTGGCCGGATCACCATGGAGCCAGTCGCGCACTACGTAGTGGTAATACTGCTTTGACCACAGCATGCCACCGAGGGCCTGGCGCAGAACGTTTTTTGCATCCCGAGGCAGGGCAGGGAAGCCGGGGTCCGGGCTGCTGATGGTGGTGTAGAAATCATCGGCTTCGCGGAGGCGGAGGTCGAAGATATCGTCGAAAGCACTGCCGGAAGTGGGGGCTTCCCGATTGTCGGTCAGGCGCATCTGGAAGACAACTTCGCCTCCTGCCGGGATCGTTACCTTGTAGTGCGCCGAGGCTTTCGTGCCCTGCGGAATCAGCTTGAGTGCGTCGGTGCGTCCGTTCACGACTGCGTCGTTGATCGCGTCCTTGCGGTAGGGCTGCCAGGAGTTGTTGTAGAGCCTCGCCTCGTTCGTTTCGTTCTCGGTGAAGAGGATGGGCGGCGCGCCCTCGGGACCGGGTTCAAACAGGAGCCAGCGCTGACCGTACTTCGGTTCATTGAGCTGGATGACACCGGCGGCAATCTGCCGGGCGACCGGCTTCGGCACAGGGCCGCGTGTCTTCTCATAACCCCAGGACCAGCGATTGCGGAACCAGACGGTGGGAAGGAGATGGAATGCATGCGCTTCCGGACCGCGGTTTGATACGGTGATCCGAATCAGGATGTCTTCCGGCGAGCCTTTCGCGTATTCGGTCAGGACATCAAAGTAGCGGCTCTCATCGAAGATGCCGGTGTCGAGCAGTTCGTACTCACGTTGCGTGCGGTTGCGGCGGCGGTTCTCTTCCTTCAGTTGACGATACGGGAACGCGGCGTGGGGGTACTTGTACAGATGCTTCATGTACGAGTGCGTCGGCGTGCTGTCCAGGTAGTAGTAGCACTCCTTCACGTCCTCGCCATGGTTGCCCTCGTCGCCGTTCAGGCCGAAGAGTCGCTCTTTCAGGATGGGATCGTTGCCGTTCCAGAAGGCCAGTGCAAAACAGGTGCGCTGGTGCCGGTCGCAGATGCCGGCCATGCCGTCCTCATTCCAGCGATAGGCCTTGGAGCGGGCGTGGTCGTGCGGCAGGCTGGCCCAAACCTTATTGGGATCGTCGGAGTAGTCTTCGCGCACCGTGCCCCAGGCGCGTTCGGCAAGGTATGGACCCCAGCGCTTCCAGTGAGCAGTGCGGGCGTTCGCCTGGGCCAGGCGTTTGTGTTCGGGAGTCAGGTTGTCGAAAGCGGACGATGGACTTGTTGGATCTCCGGACATGTTCTTTCTATGATGGCGGGTAGCTATTCGTGGACGTACAGTGAACTTCACAGCACCTATGGACGTAGTGGTTT
>CANIHR010000346.1 GCA_947467185.1 Bryobacterales bacterium | reverse complement strand
TCGAAGAGGCGATTGCTTACAACGACGTGCTGGGGCATGTGGAGCTGCGGAAGGCGCTGGCTCCGGTGGGGATTGGCGTGGCCGGGGGCGAGCAGGCTCCCGATGCGATTACGTTTAAGCAGTTGCTGGCGGGCGGTGGTTTGACGCACTGCCAGATTGATGGGGCGCGGGTGGGCGGCGTGAATGAACTGTTCGCGATTGTGGCGATGGCGGCGAAGTTTGGGGTGCCGGTTTGTCCGCACAGTGGCGGGATCGGGCTGGGGCAGTTGGTTGGCGCGATGTCGATTTTCGATCAGGCGTGGTTTGGCAGTGACGGGCGCTGGCTGGAGTATCTGGAGTTCCTGCAGGCGGGGGTGTTTGTGCATCCTTTGCAGGTGACGAACGGGCACTGGCAGTTGCCTTCGGCACAGGGTTGGGGCCTGGAGATGGAAGACGATTTTGTGGCTCGGTATCGGTATCCGGAGGGTGTGGATACGGCGGATACGCTGGAGGCCGACCGGGTGGCTGCGGCGCAGCCGGGGGCTCCGCCTTATGTTCGGTTCTGGGAGCCTGTCGCTTAGGCTGTTTCGAGGCCGGTGATACGGCCGGTGCCGCTGGCGAAGGTGTCCGTTTCGATTCCCATTCGCTGCATCATGCTGACGAAGAGGTTGCAGAGCGGGGCGTTGTTGTCGCGTCGGAACGCTAAGTGCTGGCCGTGTTTGAAGCCTCCTCCGGCCAGGATGATCGGCAGGTTGGTGTTGTCGTGGATGTTGGCGTCACCCATGTTGCTGCCGTAGAAAACCATGGTCCGGTCGAGGAGGCGGTCGCCTCCTTCCTTCTTTCCGGCGAGATTCGTGAACGTGCGGTTGAGGATGCGCATCTGCTGGTGGTCGATTTCCTGCAACTGCTTGACCTTGCCTTCGGCCTGGCCGTGGTGCGAGAGGCCGTGATAACTCTCGGTAGACGTTTCCTTTTCGTTGAGTTTTAGCGCCGGGGTGACGAAGGCGTCGGCCATGATGGTGACGATGCGCGTCGAGTCGGATTCGAAGGCGAGTTGCGCCATGGCGATCATGAGCTCGAACTTTTCGAGGAAGAGCTTCTTGTCCTGAAGGTCGGGCGGCGCGGGCTGCGTGGCGACGGGTTTCGGGCGCATTTCCCAGGCTTTGGCGGATTGCATGCGCTCTTCCACTTCGCGGACGGAAGTGACGTACTGGTCGAGGCGGGCTTTGTCTTCGCGACCGAGTTCGTTGCTGAAGCGCTTCGTTTCGTCGAGGAGTGTGTCGAGGATACTGCCACGGCTTTCCAGGCGGTGGAGCTGCTTCGCGACAGCCTCTTTATCTCCCTGAATGAACATGCGCTCGTAGAGTTTGGGGGCGGAATCTTCGGCGGGGAGGAGGACTCCGTCGCGGGTCCAAGAGAGGCTGCGATTGCCTTTGTCGATGTTGATGCCGAGGTTCAGGCTGGGAAAACGGGTGATGGGGCCGAGCTTTTCGGCGGCGAACTGGTCGAGCGAGATGGAGTTGCGGAAGCCGGCTTTGAAGGCACCGCGGGCGGCGGTCAGGAGGCAGTTATCGGCGGAGTGGCCGCCGGAGACGCCGGGGTGCGAGAGGCCACTGAAGACGGTGAAGTCGTTGCGGAAGGTGGCGAGTTCGCCCAGGTAGGGCGAGAATTCATAGTCGCGGCCGGTGCCTGTGGGGAAGAAGTATTTCGGCAGCACGCCGAGGTTGTTGGAGATGAGCAGCATGCGCCGGGGGACGGGGGCTTCGGCGGCGAAGGCGGGGCGCATGCAGTCGAGCAGGGGCAGGGCGAGCGTGACGCCCGCTCCACGGAGAAAGCGGCGGCGTGGAAGTGTCATCAGTTGGAACCTCCCTGGAAGATTTTGCTTTGGACTAAGGCGCGGATCAGGTCGCGGGTGCCGTAGCTGGTTTTGGCGTTGGCGTCGAGGATCTGCTCGATTTCGCGACGGTCGGAGAAGCGGACGGGAGCACCGGTCGCGTAGATGGTGAGTTGCTGGAGGAGATTGCGGGCGAGCTGCCGGGAGTCGGCGGCGAAGATGGCCTTCAGTTCGCGGACGTCTTTGAAAGTCCGGCCATCGATGAGCGTGCCGCTGGGGTCAACGGCTCCGGCGATGGTCCAGACGAAGTCGTGGCCGGTGTGGTCGATGCCCGTGACTCGCTCGCCTTCGGTGGTGCCTCGGTAGTGGGTGCGCCAGTGGCCCATGACGTCGAAGTTTTCGAGGGCGAGGCCGACGGGGTCAAAGGTGGCGTGGCATGCGGCGCAGGTGGGGGCGCGGGTGTGCATTTTCAGCAGGTCGCGGATGGTTTTGGCACCGCGGATGTCGGGTTCCACGGCGGGGACTCCGGGTGGTGGCGCGGGGGGCGGCTGGCCGATGAGGCGGTCCATGATCCAGGCTCCGCGGAGGACGGGCGAGGTGGAGGTGCCGTTGGCGGTGATCTTGAGGATGGAAGCCTGGGTGAGGAGGCCGCCCAAGGGGCTGTCCTTCGGGAGGTCGACGCGGCGCAGGGTGGCTCCCGTCATGGGCGGCAGCTGGTAATGCTTCGCGAGGCGCTCGTTGGCGTAGACGAAGTTGGATTCGACGAGATTGCGGATGGGGCGGTTGTCGCGGACCAGGGTGGTGAAGTACATCAGGGTCTCGCGTTCCATGGATTCGACGAGGTATTCGTCGAGCTGGTATTCGGGGTAGAGGCGCTTATCGGCGTCGTCACGGCGGAGGGAGCGGAGATTCAGCCAGTAGCCGGTGAAGTTCTTGACGAAGCGGTCGAAGGTGGGGGCGTCGAGGAGACGGTCGGTTTCGCGGCGGAGGACGGTAGCGTCGTGGAGGCGGCTGGCGCGGGCGAGGTCCGTCAGGCCGGTGTCTGGCCGGGAATTGGTGAGGAAGTGGGAGAGCCGGTCGGCGACGGCGTACTGGTTGGGCGGTTCGCGGAGGTACAGGAACTGGTCGGAGCAGAGGACGGCCTGGTAGCCGGCGAGCATAGCTTCGGCGAAGGGCTCTTTGCGGTCCAGACGGGCGAAGATCAGCTGTTCGAATTTGGCGGTGGCGGCTTCGGGGACCGGGCCACGAGCGGCGAGCGCGAGGAAGCGGCGGAGTAATCGGCTGGCTTCCTGTTTCGGCTGGGCCGGATTGGGGTTGATACCGAGGTTGTCGAAGAGCGCGTTGTGACTGGCCGGTGGCCAGGCGGGCGGGGCGACGGGACCTTCAATTTCCAGCCAGTGGAAGGCGACGCCGGGGGCTCCGTCGGGAGGCATCGGGGGGTAACGGTAGGAGCCCGTTTTGCCCTCTGCGTCAACCTGCGGGACGGGGAGACCGTAGAGTCCCCATTCGATGGTCTGGCCGGCGGTGAGGTGGACGGTGGTCTGGTAAACGTGTTCCTGCGGTGTGATTTCGAGGATGCCGCCGACGGATTTCACATCTTCCGCGATGTCGTGATTGGTGGGGCGGCGGGAGCGCAGGGTCATGGGGATGGCCTGCTTTGCGTCGGTGATGCGGAAGCCGGGGTGCTGCAGGACGGCGCGGGCGGTGAAGCGGACCTGATATTCGCCATCACGGGGGGCAGCGAAGCCACGGGGGAAGGCGCCGTAGGGCCAACCGGGGGAGCGGAAGAGGCCCATTTCGAGGGCAGGATCGTCTTCGACTTCTTTGGGGAGCGGGGTGTTGCGTTCGTCGGCCACGTTGACGCCCTGGTTATTCAGGATGAAAAACATGGAGTGGAGCGTGCCGGTGCTGCGGAGGCCGGGGAAGAGGTTGCGGCCGGAGGTGCGGAATTTCGTGACGGCGGGGGGCGCGGGTTCGGTCACCATGGCCTGACGGAGCGCGGCCTCGGCGGCGTCGAGATAGGCCGTGAGCTGGACGCGCGAAATGTCGAGGGTCTCGGAGACCTTGTTGAAGTGATACGCTTCGCGGTCCTCGGGCAGCATGTCGCGAATGTCGAGGTTGGGGAGGTGGAGGACGTCGCGGAGGTTCTGTTCGTATTCGTCGCGGTTGAGGCGGCGCATGGGGCTGCGGCCATTGCGGGCGATGTCGGCGGCGTCGGCCTGGCGGAGGGCGGGTTCGAGCTGCCGGAGGAGGTCGGCGCGCTGGGCGGAAGTGAACGGGACGCCTTTGGGGGGCATTTCGCCTTTTTCGATACGGTCGTGGAGGCGAATCCAGCGGTCACGGGTGGTGCGGGTGGTGAGGTCGAAGGAGAGGCTGGAGAGATCGAGGCCGGCTTTGGCTGCTTTGCCGGTGTGGCAGGGGGCGCAACTCTTATCGAGAGACGCTTTCAGAACGGCAGGGGGGGCCTGTGCCTGGGCGAGACCCTGGACGAGGAGGGATAGACACAGGAGGAGTTTCATCCTCAGGTGAGTCTATCGGCGGAGGCGCGGGGTGTCAACCTTCCGCTTTCCTTACCCTTCCGCTTCCCAGCGGAAGCGGGTGATGGCCAGTGCTCCGAAGATGGCGGTGGCGAGCAGGAGGGCTCCGATTGGGGCGAGTGCCTGGTCGAAGCCCTGGCCGCGCCAGGTCATGGCGTCGAGGCCGTCTACCGCCCAGCGGGTGGGGACGAACTTTGTGACGGTTTGGAGCCACTGGGGAAAGATGAAGGCCGGGACCCAGGCTCCGCCGAGCATCACCATCAGGAGTGTGACCAGGATGGAGAGACCTCGGGTGGCTTCGGGCGTTTTGCCGACGGCGGCGATGAGGAGGCCGAAGGCGGCGGTCATGAGCGAGAAAGCAACGCAGACGCCGATGAAACCGGCCATGCTGCCTTCGATTTTGACGCCGAAGGCGACGCGGGCGACGCTGAAGACGACGGTTAGGATCAGCATCGAAATGAGGGTGGCGGAAATGGCTCGGCTGCCGAGGAGGATGCCGCGGGAGAGGGGCGCGGCGCGGAGGCGTTTCCAGATGCCGCGCTGGCGGAGCAGGAGCATGCCGATGCCGACGTCAATGCCCATGAAAAAGGATGAACTGGACGCTCATGCCTCCGAATGAATGGGCGTAGCCGTTGTACTGGATGCCCGCTTTGGCCGTGACTGCTTCTTCGTGGAGCTGGTAGGGGACGGAGAGGCCTCCGTTGAAGCCTCCGGTGTTGCTGGCTCCGGCTTCCGTGGTGCGCTCTTTAACCCGCCCATTCCACTTTTCGACGCCCTGGAGGAGGTCGCGGAGGGAGGTTTTGTCGGCAGGGAGCATGGACTGGTTTTTATCGAGGTCGGACAGGGTGTCCTTGACGACCTTGTCGCCGGATTCGCCGCTGAACATTTCCTTGCTGACGATCTGCATGACGGAGCCGGTGAGGATGCCCTGGACCATGCCTTGTTCGGCGGAATGGGAGGGGTCGTAGAGGACGCCGATTTCGGGCTTCTTCTCGGGGCGGAAGAAGGCTCGGCCGGCGTCTGCTCCAAAGTCCTTCGGAATGACGATTGCGACGGCGGCGTTGCCTTT
>CANIHR010000345.1 GCA_947467185.1 Bryobacterales bacterium | reverse complement strand
GACCGCATAAGTCATATCCGCATCCTTCCCGGTCTTGTAGATCACGTTGTTGATCGTCTTCAGATCCCAGTTGTTCATCAGCGCCATCATCACGCGCAGGCCGCTGAACTCCTTCGTTCCCTGCAGCGGATTCTTTCTCCACTGCCACGTGCCATCTTTATCTTGCCCGGAAATATGGCGCTCCAGTCGGACACCGTGCACCACCCCGCCCGCCGTCACCATCTGATTCCCTCGCGCCAGCTTCGGCAGATTGGCGACCGTCATTTCTGCTACGTAGTAGTCTTCATCAGTGAAGTAGCCTGCCGCCCACAACAGGTGCGCCGCGGCAGTCTCGGCGCGGGCTTCTTCGCCAACCTTGGCCTTCCAGTGCGTACCCTGCTGGTCGACGATTTCAAACTTCGGTGACGTCCCGCCGGGGTCCTCTTTCACAAAGGTGAACGGGGCCGTTGGCTGGTGCTGCTCGCCACCCTGACCATAGGCAAGATTGAGCGCCCCAATATTGCCTCGGTCGTGCCACATTGCTTCCCGACCCGCTTGCCGCGGCAGTTCGGCGGCGGTCAACAGGCAGGAGAAAGAAATGGATGTGGCGATACAGAATGCGAAGTTATGCGTGGGCGTCATGGCGAGGTACAGGTGGCACGTTCATCACCGTCTCTCCGTGGCAATTTTGGGCGTGCTCGGGCTGTCACTGCGTGCGACCGTAACCATATTCGGTCAGGTGACCGCCCCGGGTCGGAGTGGAACTTCGGTCATCTGGTCGGAAAAGTCCACTCCCGCGATTCGGCCCGATGTTTCCCTTAACGGACTCCTGCGTGCCTGTTCCGAAGGCAGGATGAAGTTACTGGTACAGCCCAACGATGGCATCGCACCGATTCTCGCTGGTATCAAAAGCGCGAAGAAGTGTATCGATATTCTGATTTTTCGCATGGACTGGAAGGAACTGGAAGCCGCGCTCACCGCGGCGGCTTCGCGGGGTGTTGTCGTCCGCGCTCTGGTGGCCCACACCAACCGTGGCGGCGACGCGAAACTGCGCGGTCTGGAGACCCGCTTCCTCGCCGCGGGAATCACTGTCGCCCGCACTGCCGACGACCTGATCCGCTATCACGGAAAGATGATGCTGATCGACCGCAAGACCCTGTTCCTGCTTTCCTTCAACTACGTGCACCTGGACATCGATCACAGTCGGGGTTTTGGCATCGTTACGCGAACTGCGGCGTTGGTCCATGAAGCGGAGAAGTTATTCGAGGCAGACCTGAACCGTAAGGCCTACATCGCCGGTACGAGTTCCTTTGTTGTGAGCCCGGTGAACGCCCGCAAACAAATCGCAGCGTTCATCGGCAAAGCCCGCAAACAGCTCTGGATTTACGATCCAAAGATCAATGATCCGGAGATCATGCACCTGATCGAAGACCGGGCGAAACACGGTGTGGAAGTTCGAATCATCGGCAGTATAGCCGCGCATAGTTCCAACGTTGCGGTCTCCCCGCTGTCTGTGATGCGCCTGCATACCCGCACCATCATTCGGGATGGAAGCCATGCCTTTGTGGGCAGCCAGAGTTTGCGGCCCGCTGAACTCGATCAGCGTCGCGAAATCGGTCTGATAATTAACGACGAGAAGACAGTTAAGGCCCTTTCCAGTGTGTTTTCCAAAGACTGGCTGGCCACCGGCTATGACGAAGCAAAGGATGCCGTAGTGGCGCAGACCGCTGTCCCGGACGCTCTCGCCATCGCTGCGACAAAAGCACTGGTGAAGCAGATGCCACCACTGCGTGTCACGCTGAAGTCGGCGATTCGTCAGGCGGCAAAGCGGGCGGGCAAGGACGCGGTGGCGAATGGGGAGCTAAAGTCTACCCTGAAGTTCGCTGTCAAACAGGCCGTTAGGGAAGTTGTGAAGGAGTTGGTCCGTGATGTGGAAACCGCTTAGTTCTCTGACCGCGCTCACGTTGCTGTTTGCCGGTGCCGTCCATTCGCAAAGTGCGCCCGTTGATATGCAACCCTATGGGGACTTCAGCGAAAAGATCACGGCATACGTGAAGCTGCACCAGAACATGCCGAGTTTGCGTCCGAAACGACAGCGAAAGCAGATTGTGGATACCCGGGCCGCCCTGCGAGCTAAAATTCGCCAGGCCCGATCCACAGCCCGCCAGGGAGATATCTTCACACCCCTTGCCGCCGAAGAATTCCGCCGCGTAATCCATACTGTGTTCACAGGAGCCGGGGCTGCTGCTGTACGAGACACAGTGAAGGATCCGGAATCTGTCAAAGGCTGGCGCCTGACGGTGAATGGCGACTATCCGGAAGATCTTCCGGTCACAACCGTTCCGCCTACTCTGCTGCTGCGGCTTCCAACGCTTCCCCCGGAGGTCACTTACCGGATAATTGGGCGTGACTTCGTCCTTCAGGACAAGGAAGCCCGGCTCGTAATCGACTTCATCCCAGGGGCGCTCCCGTAGTCGGGAGCGCCGGAGCGAAATATGCATTTCATCCAGCGCGCAGCCGTCGTTTTCCTCCTGTTGCTTACGCCGCAGACCATGGCCTGGCAGGCCGCGCCCGCGCCAGGCGGTCCCATTGTCGTCACACTGCCGGGTAAGCCTGACTCCGTGCGCTTTGTTGCCATTGGAGACATGGGGACTGGCGAAGCGGAGCAGTATCAGGTGGCGGCCCGCATGGAGGAGTTCCGCCTCAAGCTACCCTTTCCCTTTGTCCTGACGCTGGGCGACAACATCTATGGCGGGAAGAGTCCTGCGGACCTGCGGAAAAAGTTCGAGATTCCCTACAAGCCACTTCTCGACGCAGGCGTTCTATTCTATGCCTCGCTGGGAAACCACGACGACACCAACGAGCGCTTCTACAAGTTCTTCAACATGAACGGCAAGCAGTTTTACGCGTTTTCCAAAGGTAATGTCCGCTTCTTCGCGCTCGACACCGACTACCTGGATCCAAAGCAACTCGCCTGGTTCGAACAGGAACTCGCTGCCACCACGCAGCCCTGGAAAATCTGCTACTTCCATCACCCGCTCTATTCTTCAGCCGCTTATCATGGCTCTTCGACCGAACTGCGCAAGGTGCTGGAACCTCTCTTCGTAAAATACGGCGTGCAGGTCGTTTTCTCCGGGCATGAACACGTCTATGAACGAGTGAAGCCCCAGAAAGGCGTCTACTATTTCATCGAAGGCGCAGCCGGGGAACTGCGTGCCGGTAATCTCCGCCAGAAGGGCCTCACGGATGCTGGTTTCGACAAGGACCGCTCCTTTCTGGCCGTTGAAATTGCCGGTGATGATCTCTACTTCCAGGCCGTCTCTCGCACCGGTGTGACCGTGGATTCCGGCTCCTTCCGCCGCCCCGGTGCCCCCGATCCTCGTTAGCGCTTGCGGTGGAAGAACTCCCGGAACAGATTCACGCCTGCTTCGATGCCCAGGGAAAGCCCGCCGGATGTCAGCCCGCTCTGGAACGTGTGGTACCGGTCCGGCATCCAGGTCCGCGACACAAAGCCCCCGGCAAACGCGCCCGATACGCGCCCCATCGCCATCATCGGTACCCCGGTCTCTGTATTTTTCGCCACCACCACGCTGATCAGCGCATGACGTAAGCGGGCCCCGGTCGACTTTGAGGCCGAGGGAAAGTAACGCAGATCTTCATGCCGCAGTGTGGCAACGCTGTACCGTACGCTGGTGCTCACCAGATGCTTGCCGTAGGCCGACCCCACCCGTTTGCCCGCACCTTCCCACGTGCGCCCCCACTCCCTCGGAGTATTCACGATCTCGGCAAACACCGCGGATCCTGCCGCACGCTCAAACGCCCCCAACCCAAACGCCTGCTGGAAATACGATTTTTCCGGAGCCGGTGTCCACGGAAGATCCTCGGCAGCCACTACGGGCACCACACAAAGTGCGGCAATCAGAAAAATCTTCATAATCCACTGTATCGGCACTTCAGGGGCCAATATGTAACAGCCATGGAAGTCGCTATAATTTTTGCTTATGGCCTTTTATCGGATGAATCGAATTGTGGGAAGTGTCGCCCTCCTGGCGGCCGGCTTGCTGGCAACGTTACCCGCCGCGGCGCAGGCACTGCCGAAGGGCATGACGAAGGTGACGTCGGTCGAAGGCATCACGGAATACCGCCTCGAAAACGGCCTCCGCGTCCTCGTATTCCCCGATAACTCCAAGCCGACCATCACCGTCAACATGACCTACATCGTCGGCTCCCGCCACGAAGGCACCGGCGAAGGCGGCATGGCCCACCTCCTGGAACACATGGTGTTCAAGGGCAGCCCGAAGCACACCAACATTCCGCAGGAACTCACCGAACACGGCGCGCGCCCCAACGGCACCACCTCCTGGGACCGCACCAACTACTTCGAAACCTTTCAGGCCACTGACGAGAACCTGAAATGGGCCCTCGATCTCGAATCCGACCGCATGGTCAATTCCTTCATCCGCAAGGAAGATCTCGACAAGGAATTCACCGTCGTCCGCAACGAATTTGAGAGCGGCGAAAACTCCGCCATGCGTGTCACTCTGCAGCGCACCATGGCCGCAGCTTACACGGCCCACAACTACGGCAAGCCCGTCATCGGCAACAAGAGCGACGTCGAACGCGTGCCCATCGAAAAGCTCCAGGATTTCTACCACAAGTTCTACCAGCCTGATAACGCCGTCCTCACCATCGCCGGCAAGGTCGATGAACCGAAGCTCCTGGAACTCGTCAACAGCTACTTCGCCGCCATCCCGAAGCCCACCCGCAAGCTCATTCCCACTTACACCGTGGAGCCCGTCCAGGACGGTGAACGCACAACCGTCGTCCGCCGTGTCAACGACCAGCAGATCCTGATGGCCATGTATCACATGCCGGACGGCGCGCATGGCGATATCGAAGCCATCGACGTCCTCTCCTCCGTCCTCGGCGAGAACCCCTCGGGCCGCCTCTACAAGGCCCTTGTCGATAACAAGAAGGCGAGCATGGTCTTCGGCCAGACCCTCGAACTCGCCGAGCCCGGCGTCATGCTCTTCGCCGCCATCCTCGGCAAGAACGACTCCATCGACGATGCTCGCAAGATCCTCCTCGACACCATCGCCGGAGTCGTGAAAGAACCGCCTTCAAAGGAAGAAGTGGAGCGCGCCCAGGCGAAGCTCACCCGTGAAATGGAGCAGGTCCTTCGCAACTCTGAAGGTCTCGGCCTCACCCTCAGTGATTACATCGGCAAGGGCGACTGGCGTCTCCTGTTCCGCGAACGCGACAACCTCCGCAAAGTAACGCCCGCCGATGTCCAGCGCGTCGCCGCCGCTTATCTGAAAGATTCCAACCGCACCATCGGTGAATTCATCCCCGATGCCAAGCCCGATCGCGCCCTCATCCCCGAAAAGACGGACGTCGCTGCCGTCCTGAAGGACTACAAGGGCGAAGCCGTCATGGCCCAGGG
>CANIHR010000344.1 GCA_947467185.1 Bryobacterales bacterium | reverse complement strand
TTTTCGGAGCCGCATTCTCCACAATCACCGAATAAGGCAAAGCCGCCCGCAGCAACTCCCGCGGAGCACGCCCCAGTACGGTCACCAGGCCCTCTTCAAAAGCGTCGGTATCGGGCCCATGGATTAGGATGCCCTCCACGGGTGACGGCAGAGTCTTCACTTCCCGTATCCGCCTGCGGAATCGCCCATCGTCTTATGATTGTAGACGAAAGTGACAGAGCCAATTGCGTTTTCACGTAAGCTAACCGCCCATGTGAAAGCCGCTGGTTGAGCGTCCAAGCTAAGTCCAAAGTTATTGGACCAGGTCCTGGGTAGCTTACCCAAAATCTCCGACCCGAACGTCTTAGTTGGCTTCGACACAGCCGACGACGCCGGAGTGTATCTAATCAGCGACGACCTCGCCCTCGTCCAAACCGTCGACTTTTTCACCCCCATCGTTGACGACCCCTGGACCTTCGGTGCCATCGCCGCCGTCAACGCCCTGTCCGACGTCTGGGCTATGGGCGGACGCCCGATCTCCGCCCTCTCCGTCGTCGCCTTCCCCGGCAGCGGCGACATCTCCGTCCTCGGTGAAATCCTCCAGGGCGGCATGGCAAAGATGCTCGAAGCCGGCTGCACCATCGTCGGTGGCCACTCCGTCAACGACCCCGAAATCAAATTCGGTTACGCCGTCACCGGCCTGATCCACCCAAAGAAAATCAAAGGCAATCGCGACGCCCGCCCCGGCGACGACCTCGTCTTCACCAAAGCCCTAGGCACCGGCGTCATCGGCACCGCCCTCAAGCGCGGTCTCGCGTCCGAAGCCGCCGTCGCCGCCGCCACCGCCTCCATGCTGACCCTCAACAAGGCCGCCTGCGAAGCCATGCTCCAATTCGACGTCCACGGCTGTACCGATGTCACCGGCTTCGGCCTCATCGGCCACGCCCGCGAAATGGCCCTCGCCAGCAATGTCACTCTCGAAATCGAAACCGCTCGTGTCCCCCTCCTCCCCGGAGCCCTCGAAGCCTGGGACGCCGGCGCTATCCCCGGCGGTCTCCGGAACAACATCGACTTCGCTGGGTGCGTTGTTGAGACACTGGAGGGAGTGGATCCCCGCGTCGAAGGTCTTCTCTACGACCCCCAAACAGCCGGTGGCCTCCTCATTTCCCTGCCGCCCGCCGACGCTGCCGAACTCGTCCGTACCTTCCCTGCCGCCGTCCGCATCGGCCGTGTCCTGCCACGAGCAGACAAATCCATCCGCCTCCTATGACCTCTACCGATCAGCACGACCCGCTCATCATCGCCCTCGACGTTGACTCCAAAGCTGAAGCCGACGCCCTCGTCAGCGCGCTCGGTGACAACGCCACCTTCTACAAAGTCGGCATGGAACTCTACGCCGCCTCCGGCATGGACTACGTCCGCAGCCTCATCGACCGTGGCAAGCAGGTCTTTCTCGACATGAAGTACTACGACATCGGCGAAACCGTCCGCCGCGCTGTCGCCGTCGCTGCCAAATCCGGGGCCACGTTCCTCACCGTCCACGCCGTCGGCCAGGTCATGCGCGCCGCCGTCGAAGGTCGCGGCGATTCCCCCATGAAGCTCCTCGCCGTCACCGTCCTCACCAGCCTTGATCAGAAAGATCTCGTCGAAATGGGCCACACGGGCACAGTCAGTGACCTCGTCGCCTCCCGCGTCGTGCAGGCTCGCGCCGCCGGGATCGACGGCCTGGTCGCCTCGCCCCTCGAAGCGGCCGCCATCCGCCAGATCGCCGGACCCGACGCCATCCTTGTCACCCCCGGTGTCCGCTCCGCCGGAGCCGCCAAAGGCGACCAGAAGCGCGTCGCCACTCCCGCCGAAGCCCTCCGTGACGGTGCCAACTACCTCGTCATCGGCCGCCAGGTCACCCGCGCGGCCGATCCCGTCGCCGCCATCGCCCAGATCCGCGCCGAAATCGCCTGAGCTCACCAACTTTGGAACATATCGACGCTTTCCTCGCCAGCTACGGCTACTTCGCCATCTTCGCCCTGCTGATGCTGGGAATCGTCGGTCCGCTCATCCCGGATGACACGATCCTCGTCCTCTCCGGCCTGGCCGCCCACGCAGGAAAACTCGACCTCACGCTGACCATCGCGGTCGCCTACGCCGGCAGCCTCTGCGGCATCAGTCTAAGCTACGCGCTGGGCCGTGCCGGAGGCGTCCGGCTCATCGAAAAATGGCCACTCGGCCAGCGGATGGTCGGAAAGCATATGCCAACCGTGGAACGCTGGTTTGACCGCTACGGCAAATGGACCCTCTTCTTCGGCTACTTCATCGCCGGAATCCGCCACTTCACCGCCCTCACCGCCGGCATGGCAAAGGTAGACCTCAAGACCTTCGCCATATACGCGTACCCCGGAGGCCTCCTCTGGGTCGTGTCCTTCATCCTCGTCGGATACTTCCTCGGGGACCAGTGGGAGCACCTCCGCCACCAGTTCGAACAGGGAGCCGTCATCGGTCTGGTAGCCCTGATCGTAATAGCCACCGCCGGTTGGTGGTGGCAGCGCCGCAAATCAAAGCCCGAGTAACAGGACGCCTTCCGCCGTCGCAGCGTCCCGCAACTCTTTGTCCAGCGTGGCCAGTGGTAAACCTCGCCGATGCGCCAGTTCCAGATAGGCCGCGTCATACAGGGTGAGTTTGTGCTTCGCCGCCAGTCGCACCGTCGCTCCCCAAGCCTGACGATCCGTCTCCCGATCCACCGTGATCGACAATGCGGACAGATCTTCGAGGGCAGCATCCCGGAAAGCAGGGTCGGTTCGTCCCCGCCGAACCCCCATCTCCAGTACGTTGGCTACCTCCAGATGCCACAGACCTGGCACGTCGCCACCCCTGTCGATGACTCGAGCAAAGACCGAGGAGACGGCGTCAGTCGTCTCCGTTCCATAAATCCACGCCAGAGTGACCGAACTGTCCAGCACGATGCTCAAGGTCGTCCCTCATCTCGCTCGGCTTTCATCGCCGCCCAGTCAAAAGGCCCCCCCGCCAGCGCCTTCGCCCGAGAACGAATGCGATCTGCGGCAGCCTGTGCCCGAACCCGGTCGATCCCACCATTGCTCGCCACCAGTCTGGCTACAGGCTTGCCGTGCCGGGTGATCAAAACTTCTTCGCCCTGTTCCACACGGTCAAGCAATGCCCCTAACGTGTTCTTCGCCTCGAAAGCTCCAATTTCCAGCACAGGTATCTCCAGATTCCAGCTTAAGCCAGCTTAAGCTGGTTTTGCAACCACCATCCAATCCACCCCAAACCCTGCTACCATCCGAACTTGCGACTCGGACTCCACACCTCCACCTCGAAATCCCTCGAAAACGCCGCCCTCAAAGCGCACTCGCTCGGGGCCAACACCTTCCAGATATTCTCCGCCAGTCCCCGCATGTGGCGCGCCTCCGGCCCTGACCCCAATGACGTCCGCCGCCTCCGCGCCGCCCGCGAACGCCTCGACATCGGCCCCTTGGTCATCCACAACAACTACCTCACCAACCTGGCCAGCCTCGACCCCGACATTCGCGCCAAATCCATCAAGTCATTCCGCGGCGAACTCGACCGCGCCGCCGCCATCGGGGCCGAATACCTCGTCCTCCACCCCGGCAACTACAAAGGCCAGCCCCTCGAACAGGGTATCGCCGCCTTCGTCCTCGGCCTCGCTGAATCGGCCGACGGCTTCGATCCCAAAGGTGTCACTGTGCTCCTCGAAAACACCGTCGGCTCCGGCAACCAGATCGGCTCCCGCTTCGAAGAACTCCGCATGATCCGCGACCTCGCCGCCCGCGAAACTACCCTCCCTCTCGGCTACTGCTTCGACACCTGCCACCTCTTCGCCGCCGGCTTCGACATCGCAACCGCCGAAGGCCTCGAATCCACCCTCGCTTCCGCCGACAAAATCCTCGGCCTCGCCGACGTCAAAGTTATCCACGCCAACGACTCGAAAGGTGCCCTCGGCTCCCACCTCGACCGCCACGAAAACATCGGCAAAGGGGCGCTGGGAGAAGCCGCCTTCCATCGCATCCTCACCCACCCCCAGCTCCGCGACAAGCCCTTCATTCTCGAAACCCCGATGGAAGACGACGAAGCCGCCCAGGCCGATATCGACGCCCTCAAACGCCTGTCGCAACCTGTTGCAAAATAGAAACGTGAAGCTCAGACTCGCTCTCGCCCTCGCGCTCCTGGCGCTGCCCGCCGTCGCGCAGTTCGGCCGCGGTGCCTCCGAAGGCATGCGCCAGGCCATCCAGTTTGACCTCGACGGCAAAACCGCCGAAGCCCGCGTCCTCCTGCAGAAGGAGATCGACACCGCCCCCACGCCCGCCGCAAAGGCCAATGCGCAACGCACAATGGCCATGTCCTGGGCCTTCGACTCCAACTGCGCCAAAGCTGTCGAATACGAGCAACTCGTCATGGCCTACTGGGTTACCCGTGAAAAGGAAGAACCCGCCAATGCTTTCTACCAGCAGGGCGAAATGGCCAACGAAGCCGCCCGCGTCTGCATCGACTCCGGCGACCTGGACACCGCCCAAAAGTGGTACCGCAAAGGCACCGAACTCGGCCTGAAGGAACCCGGAATTTCTGCTGACCGCAAGGCGCTCTGGGCCTTCCGTCTCGCCAACGCCGAAGGCCGCCTCGCCGCCCGCCGCGGCAATCGCGCCGAAGCCGAAAAGCAGATCGCCGCAGCCAAAGCCGCCCTGGAAGCCATGACCGACCTCCGCAAGCAGCAGGCCCCCTTCCTCCCCTACCTGACCGGTTACGTCGCGCTCTATCTCGGCGACACCAGGACCGCCATTGCCGACCTCGAAAAGGCCAACCAGAACGACGCCTTCATCCAGTGCCTCCTCGGCATGGCCTGGGAAAAACAGGGCGACCCCGCGAAGGCGAAAGACTTCTACCGCAAGGCCTCACAAGTCAACGGCCACAACCCGCCCGCCGCCTTTGCCAAGCCCTTCACGCGACGCAAACTGATTTAGATGGTCTGTCCGGAACAGAGCAAGACACTGCTTCCATAAGCTGCAAGGGTTTCATCCGCTGTGAGCAGTACCATTTTCTCGATCTGTGCCTGTGCCACCAGCATTCGATCAAAAGGATCCCGGTGGTGCCAAGGCAGTGTACCCACCCGATGCCCATGCTTGGAAGTTACCGCAAGGGACTCGAAAAACTCCTGTTCGAGGCGTTGCTCGAAGTCAGACGGCAGTTTTAACTTTCCGAGGCTTTGCTTGAGCCGCAGCTCCCAAATGCTCACGGCGCTGACAAATATCGTGTTCGCCGGATCGGCCACCAACTGTTGCGCTCTTCCAGGTAGCGAGGGGTCTTTGAGCAACCACCACAGCAGGATGTGCGTGTCGAGCAGGAACTGCATCTGCCTACTCGGTCGCCCCCATCATCTCCGCGATATCGTTCGGCAGCGTATCAAAATCCGGTGCAATCCATATTTCGCCCGCCATC
>CANIHR010000343.1 GCA_947467185.1 Bryobacterales bacterium | reverse complement strand
GGGTGGCGGTGCCACCGGGTGTCCAGGGGCAGTCACTGGCCCCGCTGATGGAGGGTCGGACGTTTCGGGAGCGTGACCGGATCTTTGCGGAGATCACGTATCACGATTACTACGATCCGCGACGGAGCGTGCGGACCGCGCGACATAAGCTGATTGTGAACTTCTCGAGCGCTCCGGCGTTTATGGATCCCTCGCAATCGTGGCGGCCACGGGCGGACACGGTGGTTCCGGCGAACCACGCGATGGCATATCACCCGCCGTTTGAGCTTTACGATTTGGAGAAGGACCCGTGGGAGCAGAAGGACGTGGCTAACGACCCGGCTTACGCGGGGACTTTGCGGGAGTTGCGGACTTCGCTGGCCGAGCAGATGCAGCGGACGCAGGACCCAATCCTGCGGGGCGCGGTGACTTCGCCTTTGCACCAGAAATCACAGGCCTGGCTGCTGGGAAAGTCCTGACCATTGCCTCGTTGACGATGCCTTCATAGAGGGTGTGCCAGCTGCCGTTATTCACGTGGGCTCGGCAGCGATGCACGGTGACGATGAAGCCGGCTTTGCCCATGAGGCGCTCGAAAGGCTGGTCAGCGGCGGCGGCCCAGTAGACGATGCGACCGCCGGGACGGAGCGCGGTGCGGGCGGCGTGGAGGCCGGAGAGAACGTAGAGGCCTTTATTGCCGTCGGCGGTGAGGGCGGCGGGGCCGTTATCAACATCGAGCATGATGGCGTCGAAGCCGCCGGGTGATTCGCGGATGACCTTGGCGACGTCCTTCTGGGCGATGACGACGCGACGGTCTTCGAGAGCTTTGGCTCCGAGAGGGTAGGCGGGGTTGCGATTCCACGCAATGACGGCGGGCAGGATTTCGGCCTGGACGATCTGGGCGTCGGGGCCGAGCGAGGCGAGGGCGGCTTTCAGGGTGAAGGCGAGACCGAGACCACCGATCAGGACACGGGCTTTCGGTTTGGTGCGAAGTCCGGCGCAGGCGAGTTCAGCGAGACGATCCTCGGAATTGTGCTTGCGAGTGGACATGAGTTCCGCGCCGCCGATGGCGATGGAATAGTCGCCGTCGTGTTCGGTGAAGAGGAGTTCGCGACCGTCTGGGGTGCGGGTGGAATCGAGCAGGATGTGTTTTTTCAAGAAATGAGAGCCATCTTCAGCGTACCGCCTACAAGTGGCGGCTAATGCCGGCGGGAGATTTTGCCGATGGAGAGGTACAGGCAATGGCTGTTAACCAACAGATCGTCGATCAGTACGTGGATCGTGCGGTGGAGGAGTTCAAGAAGAATCCCCTCGCCACGAAACTGCTGCGCCGGTTCTCGGACGAGATGCCGGATCTGTTCTGCCAGAGTGCGCTGCGGCATCTGGAGGGGCCCTCGAATCCGGATGCGTGCCGGTTGTTGAGCATCCTGATGATGCGGCAACAGGGCTTGTTCCAGTTTCTGTCTGATCCGGTACCCGGGACCCGGGATAAGGCCATCCGGGTGATGCGGAGGATGATGGCATTCGACCCCTCCTTTGATGTGCGTGTGGCAGGGCGACTGCCGGACCGGGGCGGAATGAACCACCACGTGGCGCTGCACGGGCGGCGGGCAACGCGGATTCTGGACATTCTGGATGAGGTTTCGGTAGGGCGGCGATTGCTTCCTGTGCTTTCGCATTTGGTGCAAAGCGACGACAAACATTTGTCGGCTAAAGCGACTTTGTTTGTGGGACGGCGGGTACAGAGTGCCCAGTGGGCTGCGAATCAACTGCAGCAGCCGGACCCACGGATTCGGGCCAATGCTGTGGAGTCGCTGTGGGGCCTGGTGCACGACAAGGCTATCTCGGTGCTGGAGAACTCAACGAAGGACAAGAACAACCGGGTGGTGGGGAATGGCCTGATGGGGCTGCACATCCTGAATCAACCGGTAGTGTTTGACATTATTTCGGAGATCATGCGGGCACCGAAGTGGGAGTTCCGGTCGACAGCGGCGTGGATCATGGGACGGATGGCGTATCCGGAATTCGTGCCAGACCTGACACTTCTGATGAAAGACGACAATCCGTTCGTCCGGACGAGCGCGCGGAAGGCGATTATCTCGATTCGTCGTGCCCAGGAGGCGACAACCCAGGCAATTGCTGAACGGGGACAACTTGTTTCGAACGAAGAGGCAGAGAGGCGCCTTGCGGCAGCTGAGGTGGCGCTGGAAGAGTCCTTGGTGGTGCCTGGACTCCGCCTGGATGGCTCGAATTATACGTATCGGCGCGGGTAGCTACTGAGCGACCGCGATGGTGACACCGGACTGAGCGGCAACTCCGTTAACAGTGACCTGAACCGGGACGGCGGCACCGACGGTGACGCCAACCGGAACCTGAACGTTGACCTGCGTGAGGCCCGCGACAGCGGTTGGAGTGGCACCGGCGTAGCTGACGACAGCGGATTTCCCGTCGATGGTTACCTTTACGGGGGCAATGACCTGCGGCAGCGGCGTGGTGGTGACCAGACGACCGTCAGCTGCGGAAGGAGTGGTGGCACCGGCTCCGGAGAGATAGAGCGAAATGAACCCACCGATTTTAACGGGGGTGGCGGCCTTATTCAGCGTGCCATCGCCATTGACTGCGGCGGCCTGACCGGCTCCCGTTGCATCAGCCGTGAAGATACCGGGTGCGACGGAGGCGAGCGGGAAAGTGGTAGTGGCGGAGTTGTTGCCCTGGTACTTCACAATCACGTCCACCGAGGTTCCGGTGATGCCATAAGGCACGATGGCGGCACCGACGCCCGCAGAGACGTACAGGAGCGGGGCGGGGATCCCGTTGAAGAAGATCTGAGCGTTAGCGATCTGGGTTCCGATGGCGCCATCGGCCACAGTGAACTGGGTGAGCGCGGCGGGTCCAATCTTATCGCCGAAGACGGTGACGATTTCGCCGGGGGCGATGGGGCCCTGCACAGCGGAGGCGGCATTGGTGACGGCGCCGACCGAGAAAGAGACCGGGGTCAGACGGCGAATGACGGAATTGGAGGTGTCGGCGACGTAGACGTTACCGGTGGAATCGGAAGAGACGCCCGCCGGGTGATCAAACGAAGCGCTGGTAGCTGCGCCACCGTCACCACCCCAACCTGTGCGACCGGTACCACCAATGATCACGAGCGAACCAGTGGGGAGGAGTTTCCAGATAACGGGCGTGGCGCCATCGACGAAGTAGAGGTTCCCGGCAGCATCAACGGACAGGCTCTGGACGGAGTAGCCCGAAAGGATGGTGCGGATATTGCCGTCGGTCGAGACCTTACGGATGTTGTTGTTGGCGGAATCGCCGATGTAGACGTTGCCTGCGGCGTCGACCGCTACGGAGCCGGGAGCGCCGAGGGTGGCCTTGTTGGCAGCGCCGCCGTCACCTGAGAAACCCCAGGAACCGGTGCCGGCGATGGTGCTGATGGTGCCGCCCGAAGCGGCGATCTTGCGAACAGTGGAGTTGCCGTAGTCGGCGACGTAGAGATTGCCGGCACTGTCCAGGGCGAGACCCGCGGGGAACCAGACTTTCGCTTTGGAAGCGGCTGCACCGTCACCGGAGAAACCGGGGGTGCCGTCGCCGGCGAAGGTGGTGATAACGCCTTTGCTGTCGATCTTGCGGACGCGGCTGTTGGAGGTATCAGCGATGTAGACGTTGCCGTTGCCGTCGGCGGCGATGCCGTGGACGTCGCTGATACCGGCGTCGGTTGCGGCGGCATCGTCACCGGAATAGGTTTTCGTGCCGTTGCCGGCGATGGTGGAGACTTTGCCGTCTGCGGCGGTCACCTTGCGGACGCGGTTGACGTAATAGTCGGAGAAATAGAAGTTGCCCTTGCTGTCGACCGCAACACGAACGGGCAGATAGAGCTGGGCCCCCGTGGCAGGTTCGCCGTCACCGAAGAAACCGGCGACGCGGCCCTGGCCGGCGACGGTGGTGACGGTATATTGCTGGGCGTTGGCCAGGGTGGCGACCGTGAGGGTCGCGAACGACAGAGAGATTATTTTCCTGAGACTATTCATCAAACCTGAATTCCATGACCCGCCTGCGCGATGGGCGCCGAGGGCGCACAGAAGGCAGACTAATCCCTTCATGATAGCAATGAGCACGCGGCTGACCATTGGGGAAAAGCTTCTGGATCCTTATAGTTGGGGTAGCGGGGGCAGCGAGGACCCGGGCCGGGGATTCACGGTAGTGGAATAAAGCGGCACGGTTTATGACAGAATCAGGGTTGATGACGCGGCGCACAGCGAGCCTTTCTTTAGTTGGATTTGGGGTTGGATTCGGACTGAGCGACAGCCGTTTGTTCGGCCAGGAGCCGAAGACTGCAGCGGTGCCGGAAGGGTATAAGGTTTACATCGACGCCCCGAGGCTGTTTCTGCGGCCTGCCCGGATCAAGTTGCTGCGGCGGGAGCGGGAGCGGCAGTCGCTGCGCTGGGAACAGTTTCAGAATCTGTGGAACGGTGGCGCACCGTTCCCGGAGCCAGGCTGGGTGGCGGCGCTGATGTATCAGGTGGCGCAGGACCCGGACGCCGGACGCAAGGCGGTGGAGTGGGCGGCGAGCGCGGCGGCGACCGACATTCGACAGGTTGCACTGGTGGCCGACTGGTGCGAGACCGTGCTGGCAGGGACGAACAAGACTCGGATCCTGGCCAAACTGCAGCGGGCAGCGGAAGGGACGACACCAAAGACGCTGGACGCAGCGCGAAACAAGACGCTGGCAGCGATTGTGATTTCCGAGGCACAGCCGGAGAAGTCTGAGGCAGCGCTGCGCGATGTTTTCGAGAACTACTGGATGAAGGTATTCATTCCGGGCGTTCGGGATAAGCGGGTCCGGGTGACGAATGCCGAGGCGTATCCGCTGATGGAGATTCTGCACGCATTCCGGGACAATATGAGCTTTGACCTGCGGGACACGCTGCCAGGGTGGTTTAAGGAGTATCCGGTGGCGCATGTGATGGCGCACTACCCGGCCCCGTTTCCGGCGGCTGAGAATGAGTACCGGATTCCGGCGGATCCGGAGATCCAGAAGACCGGACCGATGATGGACCGGGCGATGTTCTCGCGGTCGGCGGAACTGGCGATGGTGGCGTTCGACGCCAACTCACCTTCGACGCAACTGCTGCAGGGGTTCCTGACAAACGACCGATTCCTGATGCGGGGGACGGCGGGGATTCCGTATGAGTTTATGTGGGCGAATCCCTATCAGCCTGGGTTGAGTTACTACCACATTCCCCTGGCAATGCATGACCCGATCGGGGGCCAGTTGTATGTGCGGTCGTCGTGGGAAGACGATGCGCAGTGGCTGGGATTCTTTGATGGTCAGCTGCAGTTGTTTGCAGACGGCGGGGTGAGCAAAATTGACCCGAAGCTGGCGCACGAACCGATGGATCTGGAAGAGGCGACGGTGTTCTTCGGGCGGGACGCGAAGAAGTTCCGCGTGCCGAAACGGAAGACGGAAGAGGCGTTCGACGATGTGTTCATCGTGGGACTGCAGCCGGGTAAGGCTTACAACGTGGAAGTGGACGGCGAAGAGATGGTGGAAGAG
>CANIHR010000342.1 GCA_947467185.1 Bryobacterales bacterium | reverse complement strand
TTCACACCAGAACTTCGATCTCTTTCGTCTCAGTCGCGGTGTCGGCAGGTGCCGAACCTTGTTCTTCCAACATGATCCGATAAGCATCCCCGAGGTTCTCCTCAAGCTCCTGGATCGTGGCCCCCTGGCTGAAAACGCCCGGAATTTGCGGCAGCCGGCCCACAAACCAGGGACCGTCCTTCCAATACTCCATCTGGAAAAGTGCCATATCGTCTCTAATCGTAACGCCGTTTCGGTACCCTAATAAGGCTTCTTGACCGCACAGCTTTTCGGAGCATTCACCGGATTACAGCGGACGATTCCCGGAATCGTCACGCTGTATCCGGACCCTTCCGCCTTCCAGTCATACGGATAATCCGTGCTCAGAATCTGAGCCCCGCTGGCGATCGCCCGTTCCCGCCGCGTCGTCTCGCCCGCCCGGACCGCCTTCGCGCCCCCATCCGTCATCGTCCGAATCAAATACCCCTTCCGAACGAGTTCCTCCACATCCTTCGCGAACGGATCATTCCGCTTCACAAACGCCGCATCCGGAGTCCCCGGCTTCCCCGCCGTAAACGCCATCCGCCCCCGCAGCGACTCATGCCCCTCGGTGTACAGCGGAGTCACGCGCTCCTGATCCAGTACGAAAACCACTTTCCCCCGCGCATTCTCCAGAGTCGGCCAGCCATCTTGCAAAACGGCCTCTTCCAGGGTCGCGTGCTTCCTCCGAACCTCATCTGGCGTCACCACTTCGCCAACACTGAAAACCGACCGAATCTCTGCATCCATCGCATCCATCGTGGCCTTCGTAATCGTCTCCGGCTGCACAAAGTCCGCCGACTTCACCTTGCCGTCCTTGTTCTCTATCTGGATATAAATCGGCAAGTGCCCCGGATGCGCCTTCGACCACGCCTTCACCCCCTCCAGGCACGAAACCAGCGTCCAGCAATGGCTCCGGACATCCACATCGCTCACATGCAGCACCTTGAAACCAGGCTTCTTCATCGCCTCAGCCCAACCGGCAGGCATCGGCACGGAAGTCCCCTCCTTAGCGGTCATGCGCAGAAACAAAGGATCCGCAAACAAACCGCCCGCCGCGTCCCCATAGATATCGATCTCGATCTGCCGGGCCCCCGCATCCAGCTGAGCGGCAATCGGCTGATGCCGGTAATTCAAATCCTCCGCAGCCTTCGGATTCTCCCGCCGAAGAATCGCCATCTCCCCCGCCGCCAGCCCCGCATGGTAGCTGTTGTGGGTCCCCACAAACTGAATCTGATTCATCCGCAACCCGTCCTGAGCAAAGCCCGGCAGGCAACACAAAGCAACCAATAAAAGACGACGCATCACTTCGAGCATAGTAGTCCAACGTGTCAATACGATGTGAACCCCTGGAGTTCCCGCGCCAGCTGCCGCACACTGACCGCCTCAGTGAACTCATCCAGCCGGTACCTCTCCTCACCCGGGTACACCATGAACCGCCGCTCCGGCTCCAGATCCGTGCACGCCGAATGAAAACTCTTCTCCAGCCGCGGTGCCGAACTTCGCTTCACCTCCGCCACCCAGCGTTTTCCTCCAGGCAGCTCCAGCACCAGGTCTACCTCAGTCCCATTCGATGTCCGGTAGTAGTAAGGTTCGGTCCCGTCGGGAGCCGAAAAAATCAGCGTCTCCATCACGAAGCTCTCCCACGTATGCCCCACAATCGGATGTCCCAGCAGCTCTTCTTTATCCCGAATCCCCAGCAACGCGTGAGCAATCCCGCTGTCCCGGACGTATACCTTCGGAGCCTTCACCAGCCGCTTTCCCTGATTCCCATGCCACGCCGGAAGCCGCCGCACCAGCAGTAAATCCGCCATCAGATCCAGATACCCCGCTACTGTCTTCCCGTCTACGCCCAGCCCCCGTGCCAGATTCGCGCCGTTATGCACCTGAGCCTGATTGTGAGCCAGCATCGTCCAAAATCGCCGCAGCGTCTCCGCCGCAATCCTCGGACCAAGTTGTGGAACATCCCGCTCCAGATACGTCTTAATGAAATCCCGCCGCCACCCGAGGCTCAGCCCATCCGACTCCGCCAGAAAACTCCGTGGAAAGCCGCCTCGAACCCAAAGCGATTCCAGATCTTTCTCGTCCACTTCCAGCGCGTCGAAAGGCCCCAGTTCCAGATACGAGATCCGTCCTGCCAGGCTCTCACCCGTCTGTTGCAACAAATCCATAGCCGCCGACCCCACCAAAAGGAATCGGCCATTCGCCTTCCCGTCCCGGCGCCCCTGATCGATCACGCCCCGCAATCTCTGGAACAACTCCGGCGCTCGCTGAACCTCGTCCAGGATCACCAGTTCATCCTCATGGTCCGCAAAGTACAGCGCCGGATTGGCCAGTTTCGCCCGGTCCTCTGGATTTTCCAGGTCCAGATAAACCGAAGGCCGTCCGGCACTGACCTGAAGTGCGAGTGTCGTTTTACCAGCCTGGCGCGGACCCAACAGCACCACCGCCGGGGAGTGCCCCAAAAGAAAATTCAACTGGTTCTGAATACGCCGGGACTGCATGTATGCAATTATGGACCAAAATTCCCGATTTGCATACGTGCCGTTCTGGCTCCCTCAAATCCCTT
The DNA here is from genome assembly GCA_947467185.1 of Bryobacterales bacterium. GTDB lineage: Bacteria > Acidobacteriota > Terriglobia > Bryobacterales > Bryobacteraceae > BOG-234. The sequence continues at coordinate 2,978 of CANIHR010000342.1, read as the reverse complement.
CCCACTCACCCCGCCCAGGTCATACAATGAACCTGACGTATGCGGCCCAACTTAATCGTTCTCTGCGCGGGTTTTGCCCTAACCCTCCCCACCTTCGCCGCCGTCGATTTCGATCGCGAAATCCGGCCCATTCTCTCCGATAACTGCTTCACCTGCCACGGTCCCGACTCCACCAAACGCATGGCCAACCTCCGCCTCGACATCCCCGACGGCGGTGCCCTCACCAAAGGCATCATCACCCCCGGTAACTCCGCCCAAAGCCGCATCCTCCAGCGCGTCTCCGCGTCCGCCAACCGGATGCCCCCCGCCAGCACCAACAAAACGCTGACCCCGAAGCAAATCGAAACCCTCACCAAATGGATCGACGAAGGCGCGAAGTGGCAATCCCACTGGGCCTTCACCGCCCCCATCCGCCGCGATCCTCCCGCCCTCACCTCCACCTGGCCGAAGAACCCAGTCGACAACTTCATCCTCGCCCGGCTTCAAAAGGAAAACCTCAAGCCGTCCGCCGAAGCTGACCGAGCCACTCTCCTCCGCCGCGTCACCTACGACCTGACCGGCCTCCCCCCCACCCCCACCGAAATCGACTCCTTCCTCGCCGACAAATCCCCAAACGCCTACGAAAAGCGCGTCGATGCCCTCCTCGCCTCCCCCCGCTACGGCGAACGCATGGCCGCCCAGTGGCTCGACCTCGCCCGCTACGCTGACACGCACGGCTATCACATCGACTCCCACCGCGAAGCCTGGCACTGGCGCGACTGGGTCATCTCCGCCTTCAACAGCAACCTCTCCTACGACAAGTTCACCGTCTGGCAACTCGCCGGCGATCTCCTCCCTAACGCCACCACCGAACAGAAACTCGCCAGCGGCTTCAACCGCAATCACATGATCAACTTCGAGGGCGGCGCCATCCCCGAGGAGTACCAGACCGAATACGTCATCGACCGCCTCGAAGCCACCTCCATGACCTGGCTCGGCCTCTCCATGGGCTGCGCCCGCTGCCACGATCACAAATACGACCCCATTCCCCAGCGCGACTTCTACCGCTTCTTCGCCTTCTTCAATAACGTCAACGAAAAGGGCCTCGACGGACGCAACGGCAACGCCGAACCCTTCTTACAGCTCCCCTCTCCGGAACAAAAAGCCCGCCAGGATGAGTTGAAAGCCAAAATCAAGGCGCACGAAGCCGCCCTCCCCGAAGCCGAAATCGCCGCAAAACAGGACAAATGGGAGCAGACCCAGGCCGCTCTCATGAAGTCCATCGCGCGCAACGGCCTCGTCGCCCACTATGAATTCGACGGCACCCTGGCCGACTCCTCAGGCAACTACCAGTACGGCCGCACCGTCCTCGGCGACCTCACTTTTTCCAACGGAGCCGTCGACCGCGGAGCCGATTTCGACGGGGAAGCCCACGCCGTCCTGGGCCACGCCGCCGCCTTCGAACGCGACAAGCCCTTCTCCACCGCCCTCTGGCTCAAGGTCAACTCCAAGCAAAAGGTCCCCGTCTTCCAGCAACTCGAAGGCACCAAAGGCATCAGCGTCTGGCTCGACGATTTCGAACTCTCCGGAGTCCAGCAGCGCGTCCCCCGCCTCTATCTGAAGCTCGCGGCCGCCGAAAACAACGCCCTCGAACTCCGCACCGCCGACCGCCTCCCCTGGCCCGCCAACATGAACCACGTCGTCCTCAGCTATGACGGTTCCGGAAAAGCCGCTGGCCTCCACGTCATCATCAACGGCTCGCCCGTCAAGACCGAAACCCTGCGCGATACCCTCACCGCGCCCACCACCACGGCCAGCGCCCCCCTCGAATTCGTCGCCTTCAAAGGCAAAGTGGATGACCTCCGCATCTACACCCGCGAACTCTCGGCCGCCGAGATCACCCACCTCAACAGCCAGGAATCTCTTCGCGCCATCCTCAACATCCCCGCCGCCAAGCGCTCCGCCGACCAGAAGACCTGGCTCCGTGACTACTTCCTCGTCAACGCCGCCCCCGACGCCGACCGCAAAGCCTGGGCCGAACTCAAAACCCTCCGAGACGATGACAAAAAACTCACCGCCGCCATCCCCACCACCATGATCATGTCGGAACTCACCGACAAACCCCGCGAGTCCTTCATCCTCGCCCGCGGCGACTACCGCAACCAGACCGAAAAGGTCACCGCCGGAACCCCCACCGTCCTGCCGCCGATGGCGAAGGACCTCCCCGCCAACCGCCTCGGCCTCGCCCAGTGGTTCGTCGATCCCAACCACCCCCTCACCTCCCGCGTCGCCGTCAACCGCTTCTGGCAGAACTACTTCGGCACCGGCTTGGTCAAGACCGCCGAGAACTTCGGCTCCCAGGGCGAGCCCCCAGTTAACCAGGAACTCCTCGACTGGCTCGCCACCGAATTCATCCGCACCGGCTGGGACGTCAAGGGCATGCAAAAGCTCCTCGTCACCTCCGCCGCCTACCGCCAGGCCTCAAAGGTCACGCCCGAACTCCTCGAAAAGGACCCTGAGAACCACCTCGCCTCCCGAGGCCCCCGCTTCCGCCTCCCCGCCGAAATGCTCCGCGACGGCGAACTCTACCTCTCCGGCCTCCTAAAAGAACAGCAGGGCGGCGCCCCGGTCAACCCGTACCAGCCCTTCGGCGTCTGGGAAGAAATCGCCTACGGCGATGGCTTCACCTCTCAGGCCTACACACAGGGCAAGGGCGACGACCTCCGCCGCCGGTCGCTCTACACCTTCTGGAAGCGCACCGCCCCCCCACCCGAGATGACCACCTTCGACGCGCCCGACCGTGAAAAATGCGCCGCCCGTCGGACCCTCACCAACACGCCCCTCCAGGCGCTGGTCCTCCTCAACGACACCACTTACGTCGAAGCCGCCCGCTGGCTCGCCACGCGTATGGTTCTCGACGGCGGCAAGACCCAGGCCACCCGTCTCGACCTCGGCTTCCGCTTAGCCACCGGTCGCCACCCGTCACCCAAAGAAACCGC
>CANIHR010000341.1 GCA_947467185.1 Bryobacterales bacterium | reverse complement strand
GCCGATGTCCGCGCTTTCCCGCGCGGCGGTTGACAGCCACAAGCATGTGACGATCGGGCGCGGCGACACCGTCGTGCTCAGCTCGCGCATCATTCCCGGTAACGAGAAGACGATCTTCCGCATGATTGACCACCTTTCGAAGCGTGGCGCGGACGTGATGTACGGCAGCATGAATCCACCGCTGCACGTTTCCGGTCACGGCTCGCAGGAAGAGTTGCGCCTGGTGCTGAACCTGGTCCGGCCGCGTTACTTCGTGCCGGTTCACGGTGAATATCGCCAACTGGCGAAACACGTTCGCCTCGCATCGCACCTGCAGGGGATTGGCCTCGAAGAAAGCTTCGTCATGGAGACGGGCGAGGTCCTCGAGTTCGATTCAAAGGGTGCGCGCCGCGCTGGCCGCGTGACCGTGGGCCGTATCTGCATCGATTCCGGTGCTGTTGGCGAAATCGTCGGCGACATGGTCATCAAGGATCGCCGTGTGATTGCCGAAGACGGCATCGTGCTGCCGATTCTGGCCATCAACAAACACACGGGCAAGATCGAATCCGCGCCCTCCATCGTGAGCCGCGGCTTTGCGCTGGAAGACGATCCGGACTTCATGGCGGCAGCTCGCGAGTGCGTCTCGAGGACGCTGGAAAACTCCAGTTCCGAAGAAAAGACAGACCCCGGCATGATCAAGGAAAAGATCCGTACCGACCTCAAACGGTTTATCAACCGTGAGACGCAGCGGCGCCCCCTCATCATGCCCGTGATCCTGGAGATCTAACGCGGATGGCAGGGGATCCCCTCACCCAAAGGGGCGAGTTGCAGCGCGCCGTGGAGGCGATGCAAGCCGCTGAACTGGATGAACTACAGGACCTGATTTCGGCACGACGGCGCGCACTTGGCGCGGTGAGAGCGCCGGAGCCTGTGGTGTCCCCCGTCGCCAGCGCAAGGACTCCCGAAACGCTGCGCACCGCAGTGATGTGGTCCGTGGCAGCTGTGCTGGGTTTCTTTGCGGTGGATTGTCTCGCCTTCCATTCCGGCTGGTACATGAAATACCTGGAGCCGAACTCTTCGGCAGGACAGGTGGAATTGTCCATCTTCTGGTTGCGGCATGAGCCGGAGGTGAAACAGACTGCGGTATTCGGGGACTCGCGCATAGGGGAAGGATTCTCGGCGCGTACGGCCACCACGGCATCGCAGAACCGTATGAACTTCCGGAACATGGGCGTGGCCGGGTCCACAGCACGTGTCTGGTATTACCTGCTGCGCGACGCCGACCCCAACAAGACACGCTTCTCCACTGTTGTATTTGCGCTGGACCGCTACTCTGACCAGGATGGTGAAGACCAGAGCCTCCGGATCGGCGATCTGAATTATGTAGTTGGGCGGTTGCGCCTCACCGATTGCTTCGATTTTGCGAATTCGTATTCGACGCCCGAGTTGCAGTCGCGGGTTTTGTCAGGCTGTTTCCTGCGCGGACTGCCCCTGCGGGATGACATCCACGCCCTGCTGGAAAAGCCTTCCGACCGCTTCAAGCTGGCGAAGGACTGGCGTAACAATGGCCACGGTTATCTGGATGGTTACGGTGGCAAATCAGAAGACCTGGCTGGCCTGACAGTTGATTTCGCGACGAAGACCATCAACTTTCCGGCGGGAGCGAAGGACTGGCAGAAGGACACCGCGCGGGGAACGCTCCTGCCCGGCGAGAGTCCGCAGACGGGCAATCTGCGGAAGTACCGCGAACGATGGCTGGGCCGGATCATCGACTACTACGTGGGGACAAAAACCCGTGTGGTGTTTCTGGAAATGCCGCGCGGTCCCCTGCCCCCACCAGACCCGAAGGAACCGGCACATTTCATAGACCGCGTGCGCACCCGCAAGGGCGTAAGCGTGCTGCCCATCGATACATTTCATGATCTGGAACGGCCCGAACTTTTCGCCGATGGATTGCACCTGAACCATACCGGCCGGCCGCTTTTTTCTGAACACCTGGCGCAGAAGCTGATGGAAGTGGAGGGACTGCACTAGATGCTGTTCACCACCTTCCAGTTTGCGGTCTTCCTCGCGGTAGTACTGGCGCTGCATTACGCACTGCCCCGCCCGATGCGACGCTGGCTGCTGCTCGCGTCGAGCCTGTATTTCTACATGGCCTGGAACGCGAAATTTGTGGTGCTGATCCTCTTCCTGATCACCATCGATTTCTTCGCGGCGAAGTGGATTGTCAGCCGGGAGGGAGCCGCGCGAAAGGTGGCCTTACTATCTAGCCTGGCAGCCAATATCGGGCTGCTGGGTTGGTTCAAGTACGCGAATTTCTTCCGCGAAACCTGGTTGAATCTGCTGCATCCCGGCACGCCCGTGGTCCCGATGGATATCATCCTGCCACTGGGTATCAGCTTCCACACGTTCCAAAGTATTTCCTACGTCATCGATGTGTATCGCGGCAAGCAGGAAGTGATCGAGAGCTATGTCGATTACTCGCTCTTCGTGGCCTTCTTCCCGCAACTGGTGGCGGGGCCGATTGTGCGTGCAAAGGAGTTCTTCCACGACTACTTCAACTGGGCGCCACCGACGGCCGAAGAATGGCAGCGTGGCATCTATTTCATCCTCACCGGCTTTGTGAAGAAGCTGATCTTCGCGGATCGTTTTTCTCTGGTGGCGGATGCGTATTTTGCGAATCCACAGGCTATGCCGGGGCTGCTGCAGGCGTGGTCGGGCACGATCGCTTTCGGGCTGCAGATCTTCTTCGATTTCTCGGGCTACACCGACATCGCGATTGGCGTGGCGCTGCTATTTGGATATCACTTTCCGGAGAACTTCCGGCGTCCGTATTTATCGGCTTCGGTAACGGAATTCTGGCGCCGCTGGCACATGACGCTGTCGAGCTGGCTGCGGGATTACATCTACATTTCACTCGGCGGCAACCGCCGCGGCAGCCTTCGGACCTGGGCGAATTTGATGGCCACCATGCTGCTGGGTGGGCTGTGGCACGGGGCCAGCTGGAACTTCGTCATCTGGGGTGGTTTCCACGGTGCAGCACTGGCTGTGGAGCGCGTCATCTATGGGCGCGGCGAACGTCGCGGCGTAGTGCGTGTACCACTCGCGGTCATCACGTTCCTGGTTGTCAACGTGGGCTGGGTCTTCTTCCGTGCCAAGGGCCTGCCTGCTGCGCTGTTCGTCATCAAACAGATGTTCACCGGAGAGGCTGGCACGAATCTGCTGACGGGCGCGAATCTGTGGCTCGCTCTGGCCGCGCTTGTGATCGCGCTCGGCGAAGAGTTCGAACAGGCACTGACTCGTCTGGCGAATGGTCCCACGTGGGCCAGAACCGTCGCCGCTGTTGTGGTCCTGCTGGCACTGGAACTCTTCACCGCAACCGACCTGGCAATTCCCTTCGTCTACTTCCAGTTCTAAAGCCGGTGGTCGCGATAAAGTTGTATCCACATGGCTTCGCGACGTGATTTCCTGCAGCAGTCTGCCGCACTGGCGGCGATTGCCGCTGTCCCTCAGGCTTTCGATCAGAATGTATGGGCACAGGCGCCCGGTGGCGACTGGTATTCCCGCCCCATGCGCTGGTTCCAGCTGGCGTTCGTGGAAGACGACCCGGGGAAGTACGATCCGAAGTTCTGGCTCGACTACTTCAAGCGAATCCATGCCGATGCGGTCTGTCTATCGGCCGGCGGCTGTACTGCGTTCTACCCAACGAAAGTCCCGCTGCACTACAAGAGCAAGTTTCTGGGCGCGTCCGACCCCTTTGGCGAAATGGTGGAAGGGTGCCGCAAGCTGGGCATGAACGTCATCGCCCGCACCGATCCGCACGCAGTCCATCAGGATGTTTACGACGCGCACCCTGAGTGGATCGCGGTGGAGGCCGACGGCAAGAAACGCCGCCACTGGGCCGATCCCGAGCTTTGGGTCACCTGCGCTCTGGGGCCGTACAACTTCGGCTTCATGACCGACGTCACGATTGAAATCGTGAAGCAGTACAAGGTGGATGGCGTGTTCAGCAACCGCTGGGCCGGGTCCGGCATGTGTTACTGCGAGAGCTGCAAGTACCTGTTCCATGAATATTGCGGCAAGGATCTGCCACGAACCAACAATCCGCTGGATCCGGCACGTCGCCAGTACATCCTCTGGAAGGAGGGCCGATTGTTCGACCTGTGGCGCTTGTGGGATACCGAGATTCGCAAGGTGAATCCGAACGCAGCGTATCTGGCGAACGCGGGTGGTGGCGCCCTCAGCGAACTCGATATGAAGACCATCGGCGACCTGGCCCCGACGCTGTTCGCCGATCGCCAGGCGCGGCACGGTCTGATGGCGCCCTGGGCCAACGGCAAAAACGGCAAAGAGTACGGCGCGACCATGGGTAACAAGGCCATCGGCGGCATCATCAGCGTGGGTGTGGAAGAGGCATATCGCTGGAAAGATTCGGTGCAGACAGCACCGGAAATTCAGCTCTGGATGGCCGACGGCGTCGCACACAATCTGCGTCCGTGGATCACGAAGTTCAACGCGAAACCCATCGACAAGCGCTGGCTGCCGGTGGTCGAGACTTTCTACAACTGGCACTTTAAGAACGAGAAGTATCTGCGGAACGAGGAGTCGCTGGCGAAGGTGGCGATGGTGTTCTCGCAGCAGACAGCGCATTTCTATGGCGGCGAGCGGGCGCAGGCCAAAGTGGAGGACCACGCCCTGGGCTTCTATCAGGCCATGGTGGAAGCGCGAATCCCGTTCGATATGGTGCATGACCTGTTGCTCGACGAGGACCACCTGGCGCGATACAGCACGATGATCCTGCCCAACATCGCCGCACTTTCTGACCGCCAGTGCCGTCAGCTAACGGCCTTCGTCGAACGCGGCGGGAGCCTCGTCGCCACATACGAAACTTCGTTGTATGACGAGTTCGGCGTGCGGCGGAAGGACTTCGGTTTGGCGTCGCTGTTTGGGGCGTCGTATGACGGCAAGATTGACACACAGCTGCACAATTCGTACCTGAATATCGAGAAGCCCCACCCGATCACGAAGGGCCTGGAAAACGCCAGCCGGATCATCAATGGCGTGAACTGGATTCATGTGAAAGCGAACGCGCCGCTGGCCGCAAATCCGTTAACGCTGGTGCCGTCGTATCCCGACCTCCCCATGGAAGAGGTCTACATGCGGACGCCCCGCACCGATACGCCGGGTGTGTTCGCGCGCGACGTCGGCAAAGGCCGCGTCGTGTATTTCCCGTTTGATCTGGACCGTACCTTCTGGGAAGTTCTGGCCGCCGACCACGGGACCGTTCTACGCAATGCCGTGGAGTGGGCGCACCGTGCGCCGCAGCCCCTCGCCGTGACGGGTAAGGGCATGCTGGACGTCTCGCTGTGGAGCCAGAAAGGTTCGGTAACGGCCCATCTGGTGAACCTGAATAACCCGATGATGATGAAGGGTCCGGTACGCGAGCTGCTGCCCTCGCCACCGCAGCATATCCGTATCACGTTGCCAAAGGGCAAACACGCAAAGTCCGTGCAATTGCTGGTTTCCGGAACGAAGCCCCGCTACAAAGAAGCGGGCGGGAGCATCGAAGTCGATGTCCCGCCCTTTGAACTGCACGAAGCTATTGCTGTGGACCTGCTGTAG
>CANIHR010000340.1 GCA_947467185.1 Bryobacterales bacterium | reverse complement strand
GTATTCCCCAGATCCCGCAACTCGATCAGGGTGTCCAGCAGGCGGTCGTTATCCCGGGGATGCAACCCAATCGATGGCTCATCCAGCACATAGAGCACGCCCCGCAGCTTCGACCCGATCTGGGTCGCCAGCCGGATGCGCTGCGCTTCCCCTCCCGAGAGAGTGGCAGCCGACCGCTCCAGACTCAAATAGTGCAGGCCGACGGACAACAAAAACTCCAGCCGGCGGCGAATTTCGTCCACCACCCGCCCCGCAATCTGCAGTTCGCGGTCATTGAACTCCCAGGACTTCACGGTCAGTAGTGCACGGGAAAGCGCCATCGACGTGAATTCAGCGATCGAGACATTCCGAACCCGTACCGCCAGACTCGCCGGGCGCAACCGTTTCCCGCCGCAAGCGGAGCATCGCACCGGCGACATGTAGTCGGTGAGCCACTCGCGATAGTCACTGGAGGCGGCATCGTAGCTTTCCTGCAGAATCGCCAGCAGTCCCTCGACGTTCCCCTCGCCATTCAGCAGTTTTTCCTGCGCAGACCGGGGCAACTGCTCCCAGGGCATCTTGAGCTTTATTTTTAATGCTTTCGCCGCCGCTTCCATGCGCAGATGGATGCTGGTGGAGCCACCCCCCGGTCCCAGTCCACCTTCCAGCAACGGTTTACCCGGCTCGGTAATGACCTTATCCGGATCGAAAGCCCACGTGCTCCCCAGCCCCGAACACGTCTCGCAAGCGCCATACGGGCTATTGAACGAGAACGACCGTGGCTCCAGATCCGGCACACTGGCACCGCACTCCACGCAAGCCAACTTTTGCGAGTACAGGCGTTCCTCGCCATCCACCACTGAAATCAGAACCAGACCATCAGCCAGTTTGGTGGCAGTCTCGATGGAGGCCTCCAACCTCTTCTCGATACCCGGCTTCACGACTAACTGATCCACAATCACTTCAATCGAGTGATTCTTACGTTTATCGAGTTCCACCGGCTCATCGAGCGGCCGGATCACCCCGTCGATGCGTGCCTTCGGGAAACCCTGCCGGGAGAGCTTCTCCAGATCCTTGCGGAACTCGCCCTTACGGCCCCGGACCACGGGCGCCATCACAAAGATCCGCGCACCAGGCTGCAGCGCTACAACATGTTTCAGGATCTGTTCCGTCGTCTGCCTGGAGATCTCATTTCCGCAAACGGGACAGTGGGGAGTCCCGATTGAAGAAAAAAGCAGACGCAAATAATCGTAAATCTCAGTTATAGTCCCCACAGTACTTCTGGGACTGCGCCCTGTTGTCTTTTGATCAATCGAAATTGCAGGGCTTAGCCCTTCGACCGAATCGACATCAGGCCGCTCCATCTGGTCGAGAAACTGACGCGCGTATGTCGACAGGGTTTCAACGTAGCGACGTTGACCCTCGGCGTAAATCGTATCGAAGGCGAGCGAGGACTTCCCAGAGCCGCTCAGCCCGGTGATCACCGTGAGACTATTGCGCGGAATTCGGACGCTGACGTTCCGAAGATTGTGCTGTCGCGCACCCGATACTCGAATTTCCTGCAACATTTTTGTTACTTTGATAACCTTTACAGAGTCGAAGAGACAAGTCTTAAACGGTTACATCCATGCCTGAGTGCCCATACTGCGGATCGACCACTGTGCGCGACCCCCGCAGCTTTTTTCGCAAGCTGGTGAGCCGGGCGGACTACCGATGTACTTCCTGCAGGCGCACCATCTGCATTCGGCGACCTTACTTAAGTATCTTTCAACGGTACTGCGAGTGCCCGAGATGTGGCACCAGGACTCTTTCGCGCATCTTCTCCCGTGACCGGGTGGACAAGATGACCCGCAATCCCATCCGCTGGATGCTGGCCCTTGTGGGAGCCCCTCTCTACCACTGTATCTACTGCCGCTACCAGTTTCGGGACTGGCGTAAGAGGGAATCTGACGACCGCGTGAACCCCACGTTCCGGATCTGATATTGCAGCCGCTGTCGGTACTGTTGCGGAATCACAACAATTAGCCTGCAAGGCAGATGTAGAATTAAGATCACGCTTCATGTTGGGAGCCCAGGCAAAACTTTCGATACTTCTCGCCGATGAGGACGCCCTCCGCCGTGATGGGCTGTCGGCTGTTTTGTCCGGCAACAGCGGTTTCTCCATCGTTGCCGGCGTGCCGGACGGGGATAGCGCCTTGGCCAGTATCCGGGAACTTCGCCCGGATGTCGCCGTCGTCGACCTGAATCTCCCGCGTGTCCACGGTATCGAACTGGTCCGCCGACTCCGAGCGGAGTCGCTACCCACCAAAGTCATCATCTTCGCCAGCACCGATAACGACGACATCGTCCGCGAGGTCGTTCGAGCCGGAGCTGACGGGTATCTTCTGAAGAACGGGCCCTCGAGGCATCTCATCGACGCGATCTTATACGTTCGAGATGGCGGGCAGTACTTCTCCCCGCAACTGAAACGCGATGGCCTTGACCGTCGTCTGCTGGAAGAACCCGCCCGCGTACCGCCCCCTCCCGCCCGGGAAGCACCGCGCCCCGAACCTGTCAGCCGCCACGACGAAGAGGACCCGGAGTCCGAAGAGGAGTACAGGCCCCGAACGCGCCCGGCTCGCCGCCCCGAATCCGCCAACTTCCGCCAGCGTCTGCGTGAGGATGCCAGCGCTTCCAACCTGAAGGACCGCGATTACGAAATTATGTCGATGATGGCGGATGGCATCCGCCCCATCCTCGACCGCCTGGAAGAGATCGACACCCGCGTCGCCATGATGGAGTCGGGCGACGTAGAGGTACCGGGCGACCCGCGCACGTGGCTCAATACCCAACTCGTACAAACGGTGGATCCCCGCGCCGACCGCATGGGAATGACTTACAGGGGCGTCGACGACCTGGAAGCCCGGCTGCCGCAACTCATTGAAGACGCAGTGACGAAGCGTTTCAGTCAGATGGCCGGCAAGCTGCAGCAAGAGATTGAAGAGACCCACGTCAAGACGCTGGAGTCGTTCGTTAAGAACATTCAGGTCAAGCTGGTACAGAGGGTGACGGCCCTCGAACATGACATGTCCCGCCAGGCCGACGCCATGCGGCAGATCACCGAAAACTCCATGCGGACCGAAGCGAACCTCGGCCGTCTGATCGACGGTGTGGACAAGCTGGCCCAGGACCTGCCCCGGCGACTGGCGGCCTCGAATCAGACGGCTCAGTCGGACCGGGCCCAAAGTGAAGAGACCGGATCACCCGCAGCTCTGGAAGACGGCCTGAAGCCCGCGCCCCGCAGGATCCGCCGGCGGTCCTCGGGCAACGGCATGCCCCTCCCCAAAATGATTGGCGCGGGAGTTGTGGGGCTGTTGCTGTTTGCGCTGATTGGCTGGGGCATTGTGAAGCTGGTGGTGGAACCGCCTGATTCCGCGAGCGAGGCACCGGCAGCAGATCCGCTTGCCGCGCAAACCGACGGCAAAAGCAAAGGGAACAAGGTATCGCTCCCGGCCGGCGCGGTCGACACCAAAACGAAGATTCAGGCCGCGCAGGAAGCCATGGACCACAAAGACTACGCCGTGGCCGAAGACGTGTACCGCACGGTGCTGCGAACCGAACCAAACAATGTGGAGGCCATCAAGGGCCTCGCCAGCGTCCTGTTCCGTGAGGACAAAACCGAGGAAGCGGCGGCAATCCTGGATAAATTACCGAAAGATTGAAAATCCGACAGGTTACTGCCCGGATCATTTGACTTTCGGGGAGCGGCGAGGGATACTAGGGGTTTGCCCCTCCTCGTGCGGATGTGGCGGAACTGGCAGACGCGCTAGATTCAGGTTCTAGTTGGGGCAACTCAGTGGAGGTTCAAGTCCTCTCATCCGCACCAAATACATTCTAAAGTAGTTAACCTGGTCCGCTCGAAGTTGAGCGGACTTTGCTTTTCTGCGACCATCACGATTTTGGCAGAGAATAACTGCTCTGCTGAGAACGATCGCCGACACCCAGGCATTGGCAGAGGGTCATAACAGAATTCAGACGTTGGCACGCCGGGCCCGATCTCTGCCTGGAAAGCCAAGATTGTTGGGTGACGAGACCCGGACTGCGGTTGTTCTATGCAAGGTTGCCTCGCACGCCGGCAGTCGTTTCCCTGCCACTTGCACCGCGAAACACCTGCCAGTTGCAGATCCTCTTGCCGAAAGTTACCCGATCCTGTGACAAACCAGGTATGTGACGGCCGAGTGCCAGATGACCATGGCGAGTCAGTGTCCCATGCGACGACGGGCCAGAATCCGGTGTTTTATCCCGCTATGAACTGCCGGGCCTGATTGTCATGGCATTGCCGCGCTCACTGTATCGCAATCACACAGGCTGACGCATGAAGCCTGGCAGGGCGAGAAGTTTTGCTCGCAGGATGGCCGCGCGAGACATAGGCCCCCGGCGTGCCCGGAGCAGAGGTTGGCAGCTCCTTGCCGGGAATTGGATGGTGGATCTATGAGTCTGAAAACATCTGGACTATTCTGTACGACGGGTTTCTTGCTCCTTGTTTTTGTGTCGAAGGCGGCGGGCCAATTGCCCGTCCCTCTGGGGACGGCCTCGACCTATGGGGTTCTGGCTGGCTCTACCGTCACTAATACCGGCAGCAGCGTCATTTCCGGAGATGTTGGCGTGAGTCCAGGAACTGCGGTGACCGGGTTCCCTCCCGGCACAGTGATCGGGACGATACGGACGGCAGCGGCAGCAGCCCCAGCCCAGGCCGACCTGCTCACTGCGTATAACAATGCCGCCGGACGAACACCGGCTACCACTGTCGCGACCGAACTGGGCGGCCAAACTCTCACCGCTGGTATCTACAACTCCACCGCGGGCACATTTACCATCGGTGGCGTACTCACACTCGACGGCCAGAACAATCCCAATGCCGTTTTTATCTTCCAGACAGCCTCGTCACTCACAACTTCGGCGGGCGCACCCGGAAGTCCGGCCAGCGAGGTTAAACTCATCGGCGGCGCCCGACCCGGCAACGTATTCTGGCAGGTCGGCAGTTCCGCAACGCTCGGAACCTACTCAGTATTTCAGGGAAATATTCTGGCACTGACGTCCGTCACCTTAACCACCGGCGCAACAGTGAACGGTCATATCCTGGCGCTGAATGGGGCAGTCACCCTGGACTCGAATACGATCACAATCCCGGGTTCGATCCAGGTGATCAAGAACACGGTCGGCGGCAATGGCACCTTCACGTTCACCAGCAACTTTGGCCTCACGTCTCTCGCAACGAGCGGGAACACCGCCACCCAGACCTTCAGCGGCCTGGCTGCAGGCGGCAGCTATAACGTGAGCGAAGCCGCGCTCGCCGGCTGGACTCAGACCAGCGCCGGTTGTACCAGCGGCACGCCTGCCGCCGTTACGGTGACCAGCGGCGCGACGACCATCTGCACCTTCGTCAACACCATCATTCCGGCCACGGGTTCCATTCAGGTCATCAAGAACTCCGTCGGCGGGAACGGCACATTCACGTTCACCAGCAACTTTGGCCTCGCGTCTCTCGCCACCAGCGGGAACACGGCAACACAGACCTTCAGCGGCCTCGCCGCGGGTGGCAGTTACAACGTGAGCGAAGCCGCGCTCGCGGGCTGGACTCAGACCAG
>CANIHR010000339.1 GCA_947467185.1 Bryobacterales bacterium | reverse complement strand
TGGGGCTTTACCAGGACAACCATGGCACCAGCACCGGGTTTGAGGGTAACCGCCATGACTGGTACGATGCGGGTGGCCGAGATGAAGCTGACATCGCAAACGGCCAGGTCGAGGGGTTCGCCGAAGTCTTCGGGCGTGAGATGGCGGGCGTTCACGCCTTCGCGGACAATGACGCGCGGGTCAGTGCGGAGTCGGTAGTCGAGCTGGTTGGTACCTGCGTCGATGGCGTACACGCGGGTAGCGCCTGACTGCAGGAGGCAGTCGGTGAAGCCTCCGGTGGAACTGCCGAAATCGCCGCAGATCAGGTTTTGCGGTGAGATGTTCCAGTGGCTGAGCGCGCCTTCGAGCTTCAGACCGCCGCGGCTGACAAAACGAAGCCGTTCGGTGGTTTCGACGCGCGGGTTGTCGGGGAGGATTTGCCCGGCCTTCAGGGCTTTCTGGCCGTTGACGAAGACGGCTCCGGCCATAATGAGCGCCTGGGCTTTCGCGGTGGTCTCGGCCAGCGAGTGGTCCACCATCCAGCGGTCTAGTCTTTGCTTGGGCAGGCGTTCCCGGGCCATGAGCTGTTTACGATTTCCGGTGGACGATGAGGTCGGCGATCTGGTGCAGGCGCACGGCGCGGTCGCCGAAGGGTTCCAGCGCGGCATGGGCCTTCGCACACTCGTCGGCCGCCATGGTGCGGGAGGTTTCGAGGCCGTAGACGGCGGGGAAGGTGATTTTGCCCTGGGCGGCGTCCTTGCCTGCGGTCTTGCCGAGGGCTTCGGAAGACTCCTCCACGTCGAGGATGTCATCAACGATCTGGAAAGCGAGGCCAATGTGTTCGCCGTAGCGGGAGATGGCGTCCATCTGCGTGGCGTCGGCGCCACCACAGACGGCGCCCATGCGGACGCTGGCGCGGAGCAAGGCTCCGGTCTTGGCGCGGTGAATGCGGGCGAGAAGGTCCGCGGTTGGGGGCAGGCGTTCGCTCTGGATATCGATCACCTGGCCGCCGATCATGCCTTCATCGGTCCCGGAGGCGAAGGAGAGTTCTTCGATAAGGGCAACCTTGCGGGTGGCGTCGAGACCGCTGGCGCGGGTGAGGGTCTGGAAGGCGAGGGTGAGTAAAGAATCGCCCGCCAGAATCGCCATGGCTTCGCCGAAGACCTTGTGGTTGGTTGGCTTGCCGCGACGGTAATCGTCGTTATCGAGGGCGGGGAGGTCGTCGTGGATGAGCGAGTAGGTGTGGATCATCTCGAGGGAACAGGCGGCTTCAAAGACGCCGGGGTTCTGGTCGGAGATGGCTGCGGCTGCATCGAGACAGAGCACGGGGCGAATGCGCTTGCCGCCGGCAAACAAGCTGTAGCGCATGGCCTTGTGGATGGTCTCGGGAAGGGTCGATTCGGGAGGGGTCAGGCGGTCAAGGGCGGCATCCACCTCGGCCTGGCGCAGTTTGAGATGTTCGTTGAGGGGGATCATTTCTCGGGCCGGAAGGGTTCGGTCTGCATGCCGCCATCCTTGCGAATCAGCATTTCGACGCGGGTTTCGGCCTCTTCCAGTTGCTTGCGGCAGGCGTCGGAGAGCGACATGCCACGGGAGAAGAGGTCGAGCGAACGTTCGAGCGAAAGGTCGCCCGATTCGAGTTCACGGACCACCTTTTCGAGGTCTTCGAGGGACGCTTCAAAAGTAGGCTGCGCAGTGCCCGAAAGAGCAGGTTGTGGGGTATCCGGCATTCGTCCCATTCTATCCGGCTGGCGTGATCGCGCTGCGGTACACTCTCCGTGAATGATCCGATTCGCACGTTTTCTTTCGTTGCTGCTGGCCGCGGCCGCCGCTTTCGCGCAGGGAGTGCCGCAAAATCCGGCTTATGTGCCGGGGCCGGACGCACAAGTGAAGGCTGGAATACCGAAGGGGAAGGTCATCAAGTTCACCTATGACACCAGCCGGGTGTATCCGGGGACCTCGCGGGCGGTTTCCGTATATGTTCCGGCGCAGTATGACGGGTCAAAGCCGGCGTGCGTGATGGTTTACCAGGATGGCGCCGGGTATGTGTCGGAAACGGGTGGGAGCCGCGCCACGATCGTGATGGATAACCTGATTGCCGACGGTTCGATGCCGGTGACGATCGGGATTTTCACCGACCCAGGCGTGACGCCGGGTGTCACGGCCGATCAGATGGCGCGGTACCACCGGAGTCTGGAGTATGACGGTCTGGGGCCGACGTACGCGAAGTTCGTGATTGAAGATCTGATTCCGGAGGCCGAAAAGCGGGCCAACGTGAAGATCTCGACGAATCCGGACGATCGGGGTGTAATCGGCGGGAGTTCGGGCGGGATTGCGGCGTTCAATGCAGCGTGGGAGAGGCCGGATTCGTTCCACCGCGTGATCAGCTACATCGGCAGCTTCACGAACCTGCGGGGCGGCGACACGCTGGCGGCGTGGATTCGAAAATTCGAACCCAAACCGCTGCGGATCTTCATGCAGGATGGCAGCAACGACCAGAGCATCTATTCCGGCTCGTGGTTCCTTGCGAACCAGGAGATTTATGCGTCGCTGGAGTATTCGGGGTATGACGCGAAGTTTGTGATCGGGACTGAAGGGCACAGTGGACGGCATGGCGGGTCTATTCTGCCCGAGGCGCTGCGTTGGGTCTGGCGGGAGTATCCGAAGCCCATTACGGCGTCGAAGGGTGGTCCGGGGACTCGGCACTACGTAACGGATTTCCTGGATCCGGCAGCGGATTGGGAAGTGGTGGGGCAGGGGTATGGTGCGGCGGAAGCTGCGGCGGTGGACAAGGACGGAGTGCTGCATTTTGCCGATTCGAAGAGCGGCCGGGTGTACCGGCTGGGGGCGGATGGGCGTCCTGTAGTGTTCAAAGAGAATGCGGCCTCGACAGGGCTGATGTTTGGCCCGGATGGGCGGCTGTATGCGGCTCAGCCGGGGAAGAAGCGGATTGTTTCGTGGGGAGCGGATGGTGCGGAGCAAATTGTGGCGCAGGGCGTGGACGCGCATGATCTGGCGGTGACCAGTAAGGGGCGGATTTACTTTACGGACCCGGCGGCGCGGCGGGTGTGGCTGCTGGATACCGATAAGAAGAAGCGTGTGGTTTTCCAGAGCACCACGGAAAACAACATTGGGTACCCGGCCGGGCTGCAGATGTCGCCCGATGAGCATTTGATGAATGTGACGGACCGGGATTCTCGCTGGGTCTGGTCGATGCAGGTGGCGGCGGATGGCGGGCTGCAGTATGGCATGCCGTATCACCATCTGGAGACTCTCGACGATACGCAGGTGACGCAGGCGGCCGGGATTGCGATCGACAGCACAGGGCATCTGTTTGTAGCGACGGCGCTGGGGATTCAGGTGGTGGACCAGCCCGGACGTGTGGTGGGTGTGGTGCGGAAGCCCTCGGCCGGTCCGGTCGCGGCGGTTGTGTTCGGCGGCGAAGGGTTACATACTCTCTACGTGACGACGGGCGACAAGGTCTGGGCGCGGAAGATGCGGCGGACCGGAACTCTGCCCTGGCAGCCGGTGAAGCTGCCTCGTCCGCAACTTTAAGAGAGGCGGCGGGAACTTTCGAGGGGTACGCCGCAATACACAATGAAACTGAGCATGCGGTCCACTGACGAAGTGCTCTACCGGCGGATGAGGGATGGTGACCGGGAGGCTTTTGCCGAGCTCTATGATCGGCGAGGGGCTTCACTTTATCGCTATGCCCTGCACATGACGAACAACGTGCAGGCCGCGGAGGAGATTGCACAGGAGGTTTTTGTGCAGTTGATGGGCGCGGGGACTCGCTATGACGAGACTCGGGGGCCATTGGAGGCCTGGCTTTATGGTGTGGCCCGGAACCTGGTGCGGGTGTTTCGCCGCCGGGGCGGGGTGGAAGAGCCGGTAGACCGGGCGATTGTGGATGACATCGTCGGGGGGCTGATTTCCGATGAAAGCCTGGTCGCTCTTCGCGTGGCGGTGAATGAACTGCCGGCGAACTATCGGGAAGTTGTGGTTCTCTGCGATCTGGAAGAACGGAATTATGACGAGGCGGCGGAGCTGATTGGGTGTCCGGTAGGGACCATACGTTCTCGGCTGCATCGGGCCAGAGGATTACTGGCAGGCAAACTGAAGAGGTATCGGCCCGTTGCGGCCGGAGGCGGACATGACGCGATTTGAGTGCAGGATCATCGGCGCGGAATTAGCGGATTACGCGAGGGAGGGCCGTGCGTTGCCGGCTGCCCTGCGGTCGCACGTTCTGGTATGTGCGGAGTGCTCGGGTCGTTGGGAGGCGGAGGTCGCCCTGTCTGCCGGGCTGGCCGAGTTTGGAAAAGCGGTGCGGTCCGCTCAGCCCTCTTTTGGGCAGCGTGCTGCTATGCGGTCGGCTTTGCTGGAGAAGTTTGACGCGCAGACTCCACGGCGGACGGCGCGTCCGTGGTGGGGTGTGGCTGCTGCTGCCGCGGTCCTGCTGGCTGTAGGTGGTGGAATGGTTGCGATGTACCGGGCTCAACATGCTCCGGTGGCAGTGACGCTGTCCGAAGACAGTTTCGATGCTCAGACGGAGGCTCAGGAAGCCGGGTTTATCGCGGTGCCGTATGTGCCGCCGCTGGCTCCGGGCGAACTGGTGCACGTGGTCCACACGCAGCTGCAGCCGGCAGAACTGGCGAGTCTGGGTGTGAATGTGGATCCGACGCTTTCGGCGGATATGCCGGCGGATCTGCTGGTGGGGGCCGATGGGTTCCCGCGCGCGGTGCGGATTTCGGAAGAAGCTTTGAGTGATGGGGGCTACTAATGTCTGAGGTGACAATAATGCGGAAGATTCTTGCGGTTGGGTTCGTCCTTTCGGCCGCCATGATGCTGGCGCAGGGTCCTCCCCCCGCGGGTGTGGGCTTCGCCAGGGGGGCGTTTGGTGGCCGCGGCCTGGGCATGATGGGCGGTGGCAGTTCCTATGTGACCGGTGTACCGTTTTCGGCGGTACAGGTGGTGCAGTCCCAGGAAGCGCTGATGGATGGCAACACGATTACCCGGAAGTACCAGACGAGTATTGCGCGGGATGGTCAGGGGCGTGTTCGGACCGAAGAGACCGTGCCGGGCCGCCCCGGTTCGAATACGGCAACTCACACGGTAGTGACGATATTGGATTATGTGGCGCAAACCCGGTATGTGCTGGATTCAGCGACGATGACGGCGTATCAGTCGCCGCTGCGAACTCCTCCGGCGAATCGCGCTTCGGCCTTGCGGCAGGGCGGCATGGTTCCGCGCGTGGCTCGTTCGGGTGGCGAGAATGCGCCGAACATCGCGCGGACGACGCTGGCTCCCCAGGTGGTGAATGGAGTTTTGGCGAGTGGCACGCAGCACGTGGAGACGATTCCCGCCGGGCAGATTGGCAATGACAAGCCGATCCAGATTACGCGGCAGACGTGGGTTTCGAATGAACTGCAGGTTCCGGTGCAGATTCGGAGTTCCGACCCCCGGTTCGGCGTGACTTCAATGGAACTGACGAACATCGTACAGGCAGAGCCGAATGGTTCGCTTTTCGTAGTTCCGGCTGGTTATACGGTGAAGCAGGGTCGTGGTGGTCCGGGCTTTGGTGGCGGTGGACAGCGCCCGACTCGTTAGTCCTGATTCGCCTGTCGGAGTTTC
>CANIHR010000338.1 GCA_947467185.1 Bryobacterales bacterium | reverse complement strand
CGTCCAGAAGTCGTCCAGGCGGAGATCGATGAAGACGTTCTCCATTAGTTGCGTTAGCTCCAGGCAGGCGCACAGTTCGGCCTCCGACACGGTCACAGCCTCAGGTTCACCAATCGAAGAGTTGGACGTGATCTCTCGCAGCATCTGGTCCAGTTCTTCCGATGCCCGGAAGCGTTCCCATATCTCATCCAGCGTTTTCGTGTGCTTCAGGAAGGCATCGGGACTGAAGCTTGCGGGAGTCCACATGTCGTACAGCCGCTCTCCGGCAACCGTGAGTAACTCACCCACCTGCGTACCGTGGAATGCGTCGTGGACGATGTGTTTCCCCAGCCGGCGATAGCTTTCGAACTGGTCTTCCGAGAAGAACTGATCGGCCGTCGATTCGTGCGGGAACGTCGGGTGTGTGGCCTTGTACTGAGCCACTCCGATGTCCTCGTTGCCCGTGACGGACGACTTCAGGTAGATCAGCCAGCCGCGGCTGCCATTGCTGTACAGGATACGGCCCACCGCGCAGTGCGCACGGCTGGTGCCATCGGCCTGTTTGCGGATAGACGACACGTCAATGTCGATTTTCGCTCCGAAATCGGTTTCGCAGATACGGACCAGGTTCCCCAGGCTGCCAAACTGAAGGTTTTCGTCGCACTCTCCATCGGACGCGATAATCACGCGGACGCGGCGGCGGACCAGTTCGTAGATTCCGAGGTTTTCGAAATGCCCGCCATCGGAGACGTTGAGAAACCAGCTTTTCTCGTCGGCGAGGCCAAACAGTTCCTTAATCAGGAAGTACACGCCGCCCGCGGGCAGACGATTCCGACGCCAGACCCATCGCCCCGAAGGGTTCGGGAACCACCAGCCCAGTCGGACGTTGAACATCGTCAGCAGGAAGGATACGAGGGGCGAGGTGCTGTAGCCCATATTCGGGCTGGCGGCCGCACCGGAGATGGAAACAGCTTGCCCCAGTTTCACGCCTCCGGCGTACTCGGAGGTGGGCGCATAGCCGACTCGCTCCCTATCAGAACCACAACGGATCGGTGTCAGTGTAAACGAGGCAGACTGACGGGTCGCGATATTCAGGTCGTCACTGCCACCCAGGTTGAGCGTGCAGTTGACCAGCGGGAATGGCCCCCGGAAGGGACGCTGGCAAGGCTGGTGGCCGCCGATACGGAGATCGTTGAGCGGGATATCGTCGCGATCATCGAACCCGGTAAACGGGTTCGGCTTCCGCATGCCCGGCCGCCAGCGCGTGGCGCCCAGATAGCAGCGCACCAGGCGGTTTCGGTAAAAGTGGTTCAGGCTGAAGATATTCAGTTCCACCCGCCAGGAGAAGAGCAGGCCCAACAGGAGCGCCACGACAGCCGTCCAGAAGGTCCAGGCGACGTCCACCTGTGCCATGTTCATCCAGTAGAACGTCGCGGAAGGCGTCAGATCGGTCCCCGCGTTGACCAGGAACAGGTGCAGCAGCGTGGAGACGCTCAGCAGGCCGCTTACGATAAACAGGATCGCGCCCACGTGCGCCAGAATGTTCAGCTTCGAGTCACCTTCTGAGCCCGAACTCTTGTCACTCTTACCCGCAAGGAGGCCGCTGATAATGGTGCCGAGGAGTCCACCGGCGGCGCTCAGGCGCGCGCCCCAGTGGACGTCCATCAGACGCAGAATCCACCACGGGCCGATGACGGCAGCAACGGAAAGGATCAGGTAACCGACGCCGTACATCGCCATCCATGAGCCCATCCGAGTCCACCACTCGCGGGAGTTTTCCGAACTGGAACGGCCGCAGAGGCCGATGAAGACCACGACGGAGATGGTGGCCGAGAGCAGCATCATCCAGGGCCCCAGTACCATCGCGTACCAGGCGAAGCGGTCCGCATTGCTGGCCCAGCCCCGGAACAGCCACTCAACCGCGCAGACCTGCAGGTAGAAGACACCGGCCGAGAAAGGACCAAACAACAATGCCAGCCCTCGTTCCCTTTTCATGGTTGTGACCGCCAGGCCAATGTAGCCGATCGACATCGCGATCAGCACCGGGGTCATCGGGCCAATGGCACGCGCCAGGATGGCCGAGTAAGTCGTTACATCCGCAAACAGGGGCGAGTGGACCGACCTGCCGGTAGCCTGCGCCCAGAGCAGCGCACTCCCGAAGAACGCCGAGATCCAGGCCGGGACTACGAGCAGGCCCTGCACCTTCTTTTCGTTGAAGCAGTTCTGGTCCGCCTGAATCTGCGTGTGTCGGAGATTTTTACCGAGCGCGATGGCGATATAGATGACGACGGCAATGGTGATGCCCAGTGCCGTTTCCTCGCCCGTATACCCGAGGATGGGCAGATGGTGGTCTTTCCCCACCCAGTTGAGTAGCGGCATCCCCAACAGACATGTAGCAAGGCCAAACACAAGCCAGATGACGGCGGTGAGTTGCACCAGCACCGCGTTACGGAGCCAGATCCCCCACATGGTCCAGAGATCGGCGCTGAGAAGACCGGAATGCGGTGCCAGGTACTTGCCGTAGCGCCGCAGATGGCCGATGGAAGCGTCCCAACTTGTCTGCTGCCCCAGCCAGTGAGAGGTTCGGAGAACGTTCCCCAGCAACCAGGAGCCAATATAGCCGCCGCCCGAGACAGTGGACAGGTAGTCGACATAGCGCAGCAGGTCAAGTTCCTGAAGGCCCTCCAGAACGCCGAGTCCCAGCGTCGCGCTGCGGATACCACCACCCGAGAAAGCCAGACCGATCACATCATCGTGGGCGTAGTCGCCGGTGACGATGCGGCGGCTCCACCACTGGCCATTCTCATCCCGTAACCCGGAGCCGAATTCGACGTGCTCAGTCGCGAAGTTGCGTTCCTCCCGCTGGCGTCCGATCTCGGCCAGTTCTTCGTCGAACGTTTCCCGCCAGCCGGCAGTGTGGCGGGAATCGTCATTTCCATTCTTGCGGGGCTTCGCCTCGGTGACCTCGGAGGCATTCTGGATCAGGTCGCAGGCGTAGTCGAGAACCCCGCGCAGGAGGCGTTCCGTGTCACGAACGAAATCGGCGGTCGGCTTGTCGGCATGGAAGTCCGCATGGGCGGCGATCAGGTCCAGCCAGGACTTGTGGCTGTAGCGAACCAGCCCAGTGCTGGAGACCTCGGCGCGCAGAAGTCGGGCCAGCCAGTAGAGATCGTTCAGGCCGAAACGCGGGGTGAGCGGGTTGCGCGCCATCCACCCTGGACGGAGCGTATGTCGGGTGTTTTCGAGGCTACGGTAGAATTCGGCGCGGCTGCGAATCCACGTGAGAAAGCCCTGCTGCAGAACCGTAAAGCGATCGGAGGTGCCATGCCACAGCCCCCGCAGCCAGAGCTCAAAATCCGCCTTTTCGCTGGCCGAAACAACGAAGTCATCAAGGAAGGCAAGGGCAGTCCGAACCGGACCTTCGACCGCCTCCGCGTCTTTCAACTGCATATATCGCAACAGGGCGGACTCGGCGAATTCGGAGCCGGAACCACGCGGCGCCGGGGCAGTTTTTAGGGCCAGGGGAACAGTATTGCATTCCAGGTCCACTTCGCAACCGACTTCCCCAGGTTTCCCCAGCCGCCCGGCAAGAAATCGAACGCCGAAATACAGGTAGAAATCGGCAAATCGCCGGAACGACGAAGTGGGGAACAACTCTTCAAAGGGTGAAACGGCGGCGACGGCTGCCAGGTCGTCAGGATTGAGGCATCCGGTGCCCGATGCAAGTTCCAGCAGCGCCAGGTTCTCCAGCCCCGCATCCAACCGAGACCGCAGCACCATATCGTCGCCATTCGTGGTGGAAAAGAAGCCGAGTTCGGCGTGAGGGCGAAGGATCCGCAGCCGTTCCGACTCCGACAGCCTGGCGAGGTCGGTGAAGATCTCCGACCACCCGGCCCCGCAACGCTGGAGTACTGCCCTGCCCGCACTATTGGTTTCCATTTACGCCAGACCTCTCACGAATAGGTTCGATACTACCCTGGCGGAAATAGAAAGTAAATCACGCCAATTATTTAGGCGAGAATATCAGAGGAAACCAGACATTCCCCGCCACGGGCGTTGAATTCGGCGAGCATTTCTTCCGAAGCCTGGGCGCTCAGGTGGTGGATGGCATCCGTGACCAGGCGGACCTTTCGGCCTGTTGCGAGGAGGCCGAGGGCGGCGTGCTTCACGCAGTATTCGGTCAGGACCCCGTAAACCGTACATTCGGTGATGCCCAGTCCGTCCAGGAGCGGGACCAGGTTGGGGTTGGTGAAGAGGTCCAGCTCGTTTTTTTCGAGGATGATCTGTTGCGTCGTGATCTCGGGGAGTTCGATGGGCGTGTACGGGATCGTGATGCGCGACTCGAGGAGGGTTGATGCCGGTTTGGTTTGGCCAATGGTGCCGACGATGCAGTGCGGAGGCCAGACGTTGAATTCGTCGGCGACTTCAGGATGGGCGCAGGTGGTCGAGATCAGTTGATATCCCTGTGCGGCAGCGTAGCGGTTTAGGGCAGCCAGAGTCGGGATCAGGCGTTCGGCCCCTTTGGCGTAAAGGGCACCCGCCGGGAAGAGGAAGTCGATCTGGGTATCAATGTCGAAGAAGCAGTGGTTAGAGGCAGTCGGCATCGGGCGCAGTTTCCTGGTTCGGATTGCGATTGACGGCTTCCAGACGCGGCGACAGTTCGGTCCGGCGGCCGGGTGTTGGCCAGGGTGTCATCTCAGCCGTCGCACGGGCGCGGATGCGATCCACGGTCGGCAGGTTCTGGATCAGGCGCCCCCCGATGATGTACGGCTTGAGCATCGCCTCGGCCCCGGAGACGCACTCGTCATGCAGCGTCAGAACGTCGTGGTCTGGGTGACGGAAGAGCTGTTTGGCACCACTGAGAGTCTTCTTTTCGGGGCTGTGTTTGGCGGTACGGCGGATTTCGCCGTTGCTCTCGATTTCGACCAGCTTGTAGATGGCACCCATGGAAGGGGCATCACCGGAGACGGCCAATTCGGTGCCGACGCCGAAGGCATCGATGGGCGCGCCATCGGCCACCAGTTGGGCGATCTTGTATTCGTCGAGGTCGCCGCTGGCCATGATTTTAGCCTCGGTGAGACCGGCGGCGTCCAGGATACGGCGGACGTCCTTCGACAGTTCCAGGAAGTTGCCGGAATCGATGCGGACGCCCCAGAGCGGAGCACCGAGGGCGGCAGCCTTGTTGGCCCCCTCGATAGCGTCGTAGGTGTCCAGAAGATGGACGGTGCGGTCACCCAGCAGCTTCTGGAGCTGGCTGAAGGCTTCGGTTTCGGACGCGAAGGACATCACCCAGGAGTGGGCGGCGGTCCCCATGACCGGGACCCCGTAGCGGAAGCCGGCGAGGGTGTTACTGGTCCCGGCACAACCGCCGATATAAGCGGCGCGGGCCCCCAAAACGCCAGCCTCGGGCGTGTGGGCCCGGCGGGTACCGAATTCGACGACATTACGGCCGGCCGCGGCATGCGAGATCCGGGCGGCTTTGGAGGCCACCAGCGTCTCAAAGGTGATAGCCGAGAGGAGGTACGTCTCGGGAATCTGGCCTTCGATGAGCGGGGCCTGAATATTGAGGACGGGCTGGCCCTCATAGAGGACCGTGCCTTCCGGGACGGCGAACAGATTGCCAGAGAAGCTAAACT
>CANIHR010000337.1 GCA_947467185.1 Bryobacterales bacterium | reverse complement strand
TACGGCAGCATTCGCCATCGGAGCCTTTGTGGTGGGCGGACTTTTCTTCCGCCACCTGAAGCGTGGCTTCGCCGACGTCCTCTAAACGTCTTTGGACAGGCCGCCCAGACCGGAGCGGAACGGGCTGTGGTCACCTGGGGCACCCCGAATCACCTTATCCAGTTCCAGAAACTCCTGAATATCGGGATCCGTCGATGCATAGAGGCCTGCCGGCGGCCCGAAGTACGCAATCATCCCTTTGTTGAGAAAAACGACACTGTCGGCTACCCGGTGCAGAAGGTCCAGATCATGCGTGACGACAACAGAAGTGAGCTTCAGTTGTTTCTTCAACCGCAGCATCAGGAGCGTCAGATGGTCACTCATGATCGGGTCGACCATTGTGGTCGGCTCGTCGTAGAGGATGCACTGGGGTTCGGCGGCGAGGGCTCGAGCGATGGCAACAGCGCGTCGATAGCCTGTGGCGAGGTCGGCCGGGTACTCGTCACGGGCGTCAGCAATTCCCACCAGATTCAGTAAACCGTTGACGACGTCATCGCGGTTCTGCGCGTTGTAGTCCTCACGGAGTTCGAGCGAGAAGAGGATGTTCTCGGCCACGGTGAGCGAATCGAACAGGGCACCGTTCTGGAAAACCATCGTCACCTTGCGGCGGATCCGGTTGAGTTCCGCCTCGCTGAAATCCGTAATGTCTTCGTGAGCAACGATGACCCGCCCTTTGTCCGGTTTGAGAAAACCCATGATGTGCGCCAGGCTGACGGACTTGCCGACGCCCGAGCGACCGATGACCGCCACCGTCTGCCCGGAATCAACGTAAAAATTGGAATCGACTAAAACGGGCTTATCGAACGTCTTATAGACGTGACGGAACTCGATGTAATGGGGAAACTCTTCAGCCATGGCGATGCGCAATCAGGTCCTGCGGCGTGTTCCAGTTGGCAAACGCCTCTTCCCTGTCCGTCTGGACGTATCTTACCGTGAGGACGCGCAGGGCTTCTGTGACTTTCCGTATTCCCGATGTGAGTGCCGCCTCGATGGCTGGCTGGCAGCGCCGGTGGTACACGGCACAGAGCGGCTCCATGCGGCCATCGGCGTGGCGTGGGACAGCACAGTCGGAATCGGCGGCTTCGGCAAACAGCAACTCGAAAATGCCAGAGTCGAGCGCGGGCATGTCGCAGGCAACGATCAGGTTCCAGTCCGACGTGGACGCCTTCAGCGCCGCTTCGATGCCACTGAGCGGGCCCAGGCCGGGAAAATTGTCCGGGACCACCGGAAAACCGAGCGATGCGTATTTTTGGGGATCACCAACCAGCGCGACCTGGGAACAGACCTTGCCCGCAACCGCGCCAACTTTGGAGGCCAACGGACCCTCGCCAGTCTCCAGAAAGGCCTTGTCGGAACCCATCCGGCTGCTGCGCCCCCCCACCAGAACCCACGCTGCTCGCTCTATCTTCATGTCCCTGAACCCCTTAGCCCCCGGGCAAATTGAATGCTAACATCGAACTGGACAGATACGCCCCGACTCGGGAACATTCGCTTGCGGTATTGTTTTATACTTACGGTAGGTATGCCCGCCCTATTGGCAGCGGCCGGACCTTCGTCCGCGCCACCGAAAGTCATGACCATCGTCCGTGCGGATACCGCGGGACGACTGGTGCGGACCATGCGTGTTCAGGCATCGGAGCCGGACATGGCGTCTGGTGAATTAATCGCCCTCATCGACAGCATCGCGGTGGCAAATGGTGTGGAAGATTCGCTGGTGCATTCCGTGATTCGCGCCGAGAGTAACTACAACGCCCGCGCCGTGAGTCCCAAAGGCGCTATGGGCATGATGCAGTTGATCCCTTCGACCGCGCGTCGTTTTGGCGTGAACAATCCCTTCGATGTCCGCGAGAACGTGGAGGGTGGCGTTCGCTACCTGCGTTTCCTGCTCGATTACTACAAAGATAATTACGCGAAAGCCATCGCTGCGTACAACGCCGGCGAGGGCGCAGTGGATAAGTACAAGGGGATTCCGCCCTATGCGGAAACTCAGAATTACGTGTACCGCGTGGCGAGCAATCTGAAGGTTGCGCGGACCCGCCGGAAGGCAACTCCGGAACCGGAAGCCACGAACCGGCCAGCGGAAACCGAAACACATCAGGTGATTCGCGCATCTGTTGGTACAGACGGCAAGGTTTATTACAGGACGGAATGACGGTGAAGCGGCCCCTGGCAGTTGCGATCCTTTGCATCCTGCCCTCGTTCGCCGCCGAAAAATCAGACTTAATTCAAGTTACAGACTTACGTGCGTGGTCCCATCCCGGATCTACCAGAGTTGTCCTGCAGCTTACTGGACCTTTCGAATTCAAGGCTGATTCCGCCACGAACCCTGACCGGCTTTACTTCGACATAGCTGGTGCTCGTACCTGGATAGCGAAGAAGCGTTACGCGAACCGCGCCGTCAATGATGCGCTGGTGACAAAGGTCCGAGTCGCCGAACCTGCTCCGGGTAAGACGCGTATCGTCTTTAATCTGACCGGACCGGCAACATACGCGGTTTCCAGACTCAGCGCCCCGGACCGGATGGTAATTGAAATCCACCCGAAGAAACGCCGGGGACCCGCTCCAATTACCTCGAAGCGGCGCAAGGCGTTCGTACCGCCAATTCTCGCTCACGTCCCGATGAGGTACATCGTACTGGCATCAGAGCCCCCCCCGCTGCCGCAGATTACGCCCCTCAAGGCCTTCACGCTCTTCACCGAGCCTGCCGCAAAGCCCGTCGTCACCCGGCGGAGTTCCCCGCCCCCGACCACTCCGGCGCAAATTGCAGCAAGCACCAAGGTCCTCACGCCACCGAAACAGTACGGAACGCCCGGTGCGGCCAAAGCTTCTCTTGACGCAACGTCGTCCATGACGCGGGCTCTTGGCCTGAAAGTGAACCGTATCGTCATCGACGCAGGACACGGCGGCCATGACGAAGGGACCAGCGGACCCAACGGCACTCTCGAAAAAGAAGTGGTACTGGATGTTGCGCTGCGTCTCGCCAAACTGGCTCAAACACGGATGGGTGTTGAGGTGGTGCTGACGCGGTCCGACGACACTTTCATTCCACTCACGGAACGTACCGCGATTGCGAACCAGAGACGGGCCGATCTCTTTCTCTCCATCCACGCGAATTCCTCACCAGCCCCCACCGTCGGTGGTATCGAAACATTCTTCCTGAACTTCACCAATTCAGCGGGCGCCCTGGATGTCGCAGCCCGCGAGAACGCCGGTTCCGACAAAGCCGTGGCGGAACTCCGCGATCTGGTCAAGGAAATCACACTCAACGACAAGATCACCGAGTCACAGACCTTTGCACAAACTGTTCAGACAGCGCTTTTCGCTCAGGCGGCAAAGGGTAATCCGACCGCACACAACCGCGGGGTTAAGCGCGCTCCGTTCGTTGTGTTGATCGGTGCACAGATGCCCTCCATCCTCGCCGAGATCGGCTTCCTCACCAATGCCAGGGACGAGGCCAATCTAAGCAAGCCCGAATACCGACAAAAGATCGCCGAAGCACTGTATCGCGGTCTCTCGCAGTACGCCCAATCCCTCAGCCACTTCGAAGTCGCAAAGAGCGTCGAGAAGCCGGACAAGAGTGAGCGGACTATCGGTGCTGGCCTCAACTAGCCTGATCGAAATCACCCGAAACGATCACGATTCAGTTTCATTCAGCTATCTGAGTGTGTCATCCTGTGTTCTTACAGGCCATGAGCACTCGCAGCGAGTCCGTTCTGTCAGAAGTTCGTCGAGCCGGCGATATTGCTGTACCCGAGCTGGCGTTGCGCACTGGTGCCTCGGAAGTCACAATCCGCCGGGCACTCACGGAACTTGAAGAACAGGGGCTGGTTATCCGAACCAGAGGGCGTGCGCAAACACCCGGACCGGTTCTCTACGAAGCCCTGCGCGACTCCAGCTTTCAGGAACAGGCCCTCCATATGTCTGCCGAAAAGCGGCGCATTGGTCTGGCCGCAGCCGCCCTCCTGCAGGAAGGTGAAGTTGTCGCCTTCGGCCCCGGCACCACGACCACAGCTACGGCGTGCAGCATCGCTCCGGAACTCCCCATTCGAGTCATCACCAATGCCGTCAACATCGCAATGGAGCTATACCGCCTGCCACAAGCGCGCGTTTACCTGACCGGCGGTGATCTGCGCCCGGGCTGGTTTTCCCTGGTTGGGCAGGCTGCAGCAGACGCGATGCGCGATACCATTCCGGACAAAGCCATCATCGGCGTCACTGGCATTGATCCGGCGCAGGGGCTTACAGACGATCACCGGGACGAGGCCGCCATCACCCGCATCATGATGACGCAGGCTCGGCAGAGGATCGTCGTAGCCGACCACACGAAATTTGGCCACGCGGGAAACAGCCGTGTCTGGCCTTTAGAAAAAACCGACATCATCATTACCGACTCCGGTATCTCAAGCCGGAAGCTCGCGCCCTATGAGGCGAAGGGAGTCCGAATCATCCGTGTCTGAAAAAACAGCAGCCGTCACCTACTACACCGAGGCCCTGCGACGTCTGAGCGAACTGGGTAAGACCCAGACCGACATCATCCAGCAGGCCGCCGACCTTTGCGCCGACCGCATCTCGAAAGGAGGCCTGGTCTTTCTTTTTGGCAACGGCCATTCCCGCATGATGTGTGAGGAGATGACGCCTCGACAGGGCTGCTTCCCGGGCTTTGTCGCGCTGGTGGAACTGGCACTCTCCAATCACGCCAACATCATCGGATCCAATGGGCTCCGTGCACCGCTGTATCTGGAAGGGTACGAAGGCTATTCGGAGCAGATCCTGAAAAGCTATAAATTCGGCCCGAATGATGTCATGATCGTCATCTCCACCAGTGGCATTCGTCCCGTAATCGTCGAGATGGCGATGGGTGCGCAGAAACGCGGACTCCCCGTGATCGGCATCGTCGCGAAGGCCCACTGCGAAGTCGCGAAGGCCGCGCACTCCACAGGTAAGAAGCTGATCGACTGCGCTGACATCATCATCGACAACCAGTGCCCTCCCGGCGACTGTGTCCTCGAACTGGAAGGCCTTGAATGGCGCACCGGCCCTGTCTCGACCGTTACCGGCGCGATGATCATCAACATGCTCCGCTGCGCCACCGCTGAAGGTCTGCTGGCGCGCGGCATGAAACCGACCTTACTGCCCAGCCATCAGTTCGTGGGCAATACTTCGGCGGCTGCGCAACTTGAACTGTTCTACGAGGATTACCGCAAGAGCCTGCGCCACCTCTTCGAATAGCCCATGCCGCAGACGCTCCTCATCACCGGATCAACGGGTATCGCCGCCGCGACCGCAAGGCTGTGGACGGATGGTCCCGTATTTATCCTCGGGAATGATGAGGCGAGTTGCGAGGGCCTTTGCGAAGAGTTGCCGATGGCCTCGTACGCCGTGGCGGATGTTCGCAACGAGGCCGATGTCTGCGCCGCCGTGGCAAGGTGTGAGAGCCGCTACGGCACCATCGATGCGCTCTTCAACGTCGCGGGAATTTCGGCACGCGCCTGCGGCGATGGCCCGCTGCACGAATGCACTCTTGATGGCTGGGATGCCGCAATGGACGTCAATGCCCGCGGTACCTTCCTTGTCTGC
>CANIHR010000336.1 GCA_947467185.1 Bryobacterales bacterium | reverse complement strand
GTTTCGGCGGTCTTGAGGTTGGCGAGGGCGAGTTTGAGGTCCTTGGGCGCGCCTTTTTCCAGGTACGCGAGGCTGGTTTTGGCGCGTTGGGCGGCTACCGGTTCGGCGAGCGCGGCGGCTTCTTCGGGATTGACGGCGCGTTTGTAGATGCGGGCGTCTCCGATGGCTCCGTGGAAGCGGAGACCTCCGCCCCAGCCGATGCGGATAGGGGTGTCCTTCTTGCGGAAAGGCTCGGTGTTTTGGTCGAACAGAATTTTGGTGGCCTGTGGCTTGCCGTCGAGATAGATTTTGACGCCGGACGCCCAGCGTTTTCCGTCGTAGGTGACGGTGACGTGCTGCCACTGGTTGAGGCGGACGGGGTCGGCAGTTTCGATGCGTAGTCCGAGGTCTGTGAAGCGCTGGGTGACGTGGATCCGGACTTTTCCTTTGATGAGGTAGAGGCCGTGGCCCTGGCTTTCGATGTAGTCGTCGAGGCGAGTGAGGATGGCTCCGTCTTCGGCTTCGGGCTTGATCCAGGCGGAGTAGGTGAAGGGCTGGAGGTAGCCGAAATCGGCGGCGTCGCCGTTGGCCTGCGCTCCGTCTTTCCCGTCGAATTGCCAGGCTTTGCCGAAGGGTCCGGCGACTTCGGGTTGGGTGGCTTTCACCCAGGAGGAGCGGAAGACGAGGCCGTCGGTGACGGTCCAGTCTTTCAGCGCGGGTTTCTGTTCCCATTTCTGGAGGCCGGCGGCGCGTTTGGTGTCGAGGGCGGCGAGGGCCTGGCGGGCGGTGGCGAGTTTGGCGTCGAGGTCGGCCAGTTTCTTTGCCTGATCGGGAGTGGGGGCCTTGACGAAGGGCTCTTCGGGACCGTAGTTCCAGGTGAAGCCCTTTTCTTTGGGGATCTGGTTGAAGTAGGCGTAGAGGCGGTAGAAGTCGCGCTGGGTGAGGGGGTCGTATTTGTGGTCGTGGCAGCGAGCGCAACCGAGGGTGAGGCCCATCCAGACGGTGGCGGCGGTTTGGGTGCGATCGGCTACGTATTCGACGCGGTATTCCTCGTCGATGATGCCGCCTTCGCCGGTGGTGCGGTGGTTGCGGTTGAAGCCAGAGGCGATTTTCTGGTCGAGCGTGGCGTTGGGAAGGAGGTCGCCCGCAATTTGTTCGAGGGTGAACTGGTCGTACGGCTTGTTCTTGTTGAAGGCGTCGATGACCCAGTCGCGCCAGCGCCACATTTCGCGGGGACCGTCGGTCTGGTAGCCGTTGGAGTCGCCGTAGCGGGCGGCTTCCATCCAGCGGAAGGCGAGGCGTTCGCCGTAGCGGGGGGAGGCAAGGAGGCGGTCAACGACCTTTTCGTACGCGTTGGGGGCGGTGTCTTTTTCGAAGGCGTCGACTTCGGCAGGCGTGGGGGGGATGCCGGTGAGGTCAAGCGTGACGCGGCGGATGAGGAGGCTGCGGGGGGCTTCGGGGGAAGGCTTCAGGCCTTCTTTCGCGAGGCGGGCACGGACAACGGCGTCGATGGAATTGGCACCGCTTGAGTTGATTTGGGTGGGGCGGACGGGGGGGACGAACGACCAAAAGGGCCGGTATTTGGCTCCGTCGGCGACCCAGGCTTTGACCAAATTGATTTCGCGCGCGGTGAGGGGGGCTTTCCCGGAGGTGGCAGGGGGCATCCGGTCGTCGCCCGTTTCGGCGATGCGGCGAAGGACTTCCTTTTGTACTTCCGGTTTGGCGAGACCACCTTCGGCGATGTCGAAGCGGAGTCCGGCCTGGCGATGGGTGGCGTCGGGACCGTGGCACATAAAGCAGCGGTCGGAGAGGATGGGCCGGATGTCGCGGCTGAAATCGACTTGCCCGAGGGCCGAACCGGAAACGATTAAGGAAACCCAGATCGCGCGGCGGACGGCCATGGTTGTTCTCTAGCTTTTGGGGTCGATGATGAACGTCGGGGCGATGCCCGACGAGGGCGAATAGGTGCCGGAACCGGACGGGGAGACAAAGCTGGGGCAGCCGGCGACCTTACCCATGAGGGTCTGGGGCAGGACGTCCACCTGCATTTCGCGGAACTCGAGGGTGCCGTAGTTCATGAGCGGGAAGACGGATTTGGCGGGCGCTGAGCGTTCCTGGACGACGTAGGGAGCGCGCTGGGCTTCCCGGACCGCACGGGCCCACGAGGTTTCGTCGTGTTCGGAACCGATGAAGCTCTGGAGATCGCTGTAATCGTCGTTCGGACGGAGGAGAAGGTTTTCGCGGTTCTTGTGGATGTAGTCGAGGAGGTCTACGACTTCTTCGCCCCAGGTGACTTTTCCGGCCTTCACCATGCGGGTGAGGGGGAGATGTTCCTTGATCGCTTTACGCTCATTGGCCGGGAACTTGGCGGTGAGAGCTTCGTCGGTCAGGAGAGCGAACATGGCTCGCTTGTGCGAGATTTCGGAGCGGAAGCTATTGACGATGCAGACCTTCTGGTCTTTATACGCCTGCACGAGCGGGTGGTTCAGGTTGAACCGGAGCAGGAATTCCTGGACGCTGAGGCGGCGATAGATGAGGTCGACATCGAAGGCACCGGCGCGGAGAACACCGTTCTTGTATTCGAGCTGTTCGGGCGAGACCTGTTCGGTCTGATAGCCTTCGGCCTCGAAGTATTCGCTGAAGATTTCGGATTCGCTGCGGCCAGTGGCGCTGCGGAATTCGAGGATGCCGATGTTGGGCTTCTTTTTGGTGCCGCCGAAGGACTTGTAAGCCTTGAGCAGAGCCTGGAGGAAGGGCTTCTTGCCACCGAGACGGGTGAGGTTGTAGCGGCGCTTGAATTCCTTGACGGGGGCGCAGTCGAAGAAGATTTCGGACAGGCCGTCGGCGTAGGCGGTGCCCAGCAGGCCGTCGGCGGAGTACTGGGAGACGTGGAGCGTCCCGTTGTTGATCTGGAGGTCGAACTGGGAGGAGACTTCGGCCAGGTTGTAGCCGGGGTCAACCGCCGCGAGCATCTTTTCGGCCGGCAGGAGCTGCATGCGGGAGAGGATGGCGGGGGAGGCGAGCGCCTGGTTCAACATCCGGTCCACCGCAGAGACAAGGGCCTCGCCGGTTTTGGCCAGGTTATCGTATTGTTTCTGGGTTACAAAGTTGGGGCGGAGAAAGGGACAGAGAAGCCGACCGCCACTCGACAACTGGCGTGCTTCCATCTGTTCCTGCAGATTTTTGACCCACCGCAAGTCGCGGTAAGGTTCGGATTCGAGGATCCGATGATACCTGTGGATTGCCTCGTCTAACTGCGTCATCTTCTTTGAGCGGCCTGGCCCTTCTGCCTTAGAAGTATTACACAATTTAGCCAGTTTTGTCTTTTTGGAAATGCAAAAACAGCGCTTAAGTTATTGAATACAGGCGCAATTCTCATCTTCTACAAAAGACGGTATTTGTGGTGTGGCGACCACATTCGGGGCACGGTGGGCTTCTCAGGCTAGAATTAAACTTAGGTTTACCACATCATGGCCCAGCAGCACACAGGGGTGGTCGCGATCTACCCAGGTTCGTTCGACCCGATCACCAACGGCCACCTTGACGTCATTGAGCGCGGCTCGCGACTCTTTGACCGTCTCATCGTTTCCGTCCTCCGGAATGAAGCCAAAGCCCCGCTGTTTACCGTCCAGGAACGCATCGACATGCTGCGGGAGACGGTCAGTCCCTACGCCAATGTGGAAGTGGATTCGTTCGACGGGCTGCTGGCTGAGTACGCAGTAAAGCGCGAGGCGGGGGCAATCCTGCGGGGTATTCGCGCCATTTCCGATTACGAAAATGAACTGCAGATGGCGCTGATGAACCGGCGGCTGCAGCCTGGTCTGGAAACGGTATTTCTCCTGGCCGGGGAAACGTTCTCCTTTATTAGTTCGCGCCTGGTCAAGGAAGTGATTTCCCTTGGCGGCAATATTTCGGGGCTGGTTCCTCCCCTGGTTGAGCAGCGCCTTCGCAGGCGCATTCAGAACCAATAAGACGACATATGACACCCACAAAACCCACCACCGCGGAACGCATCTCGCTGATCAGCGTTTCTTCCACCATGAAGGTCATGGCCGATGCCGATAAGCTCCGGCGCGAAGGCGTCGACGTGGTCGACTTCTCCGCCGGCGAGCCGGACTTCCCCACCCCCGACAACATCAAGAACGCCGCGATTGCGGCTTTGGCAGCCAATTTCACGAAGTACACTCCCGCGGGCGGAACTGTGGAGACGAAGCAGGCGGTTGTGGAGCGCCACAAGGCCGAATTCGGTACCGATTACAAGGCCTCCGAGTGCATCATCACGGTGGGCGGCAAGCATGTTCTGTTCAATCTGACGCAGGCGCTGGTGAACCCGGGCGACGAAGTCATCATCCCC
The DNA here is from genome assembly GCA_947467185.1 of Bryobacterales bacterium. Taxonomy (GTDB): domain Bacteria; phylum Acidobacteriota; class Terriglobia; order Bryobacterales; family Bryobacteraceae; genus BOG-234. The sequence continues at coordinate 1,293 of CANIHR010000336.1, read as the reverse complement.
GTTCCGTATTGGGTGACGTACAAAGACATCGTCAACTACGCCGGGGGCAAGTGCGTGTTCGTGGACACGGATGAGGCGAAGGGCTTTGAACTGAAGGCCGCGATGATCGAAAAAGCGATCACGGCGAAGACGAAGATCATCATCATCAACTCGCCCAGCAACCCGGCCGGCGCGGTGATGGAGCAGGCGGAATTCGAAAAGCTGTTCCACATTGCGAAGGCGCACGGGATCTACATCATCACGGACGAGTGCTATTCGCACTTCCTGTATGACAGCAAGCCGTGGTCGGTGGCGTCGCTGCCGGATGCGAAGTCGACGGTGCTGGTGGCCGGTACGGTTTCGAAAACGTATGCGATGACGGGCTGGCGGATTGGGTATGGCCTGGCTCCGGAAGCGATTATTGGCGCGATGATGAAGCTGCAGAGCCACTCGACTTCGAATCCGACGTCGATTGCGCAGAAGGCGGCCGTGGAAGCTCTGCGTGGACCGCAGGATTCGGTGCCGCAGATGCTGGCGGAATATCGCAAGCGTCGTGATTTTGTCGTGCCCCGTCTGCGGGAGATCCCGGGCGTGACCTGTTCGATGCCCGCTGGTGCGTTTTATGCGTATCCGAACGTGCGTGCTGCGTTTGAAAAGGGCGGGATGTCGACTCCGCTGGAATTTGCGGACCGTTTGCTGAAGGAAGCCAGTGTGGCGGTGGTTCCGGGTGAAGCGTTCGGAACGAACGACCATGTTCGGATTTCGTATGCCACGTCGATGGAAGAACTGACGCGCGGTCTGGACCGCATCGACAAGTTCATCCGCTCGCTGTAGCTTTCCGTTAAGGTGAAAGTTGATAACCAAACTTGCACCGGAACGACATGATCTGATCTGGGGCTCCGGTGACACGGAGCCCTGGTATCCGAACCCCGAGGGCTTGCGAACGGCGGAGGTGTGGTTTCCGTCGGGCGAGTTGTTGATCAAGTTTCTGTTTACGACCGACAATTTGTCGGTCCAGGTCCATCCCAATGACGAGCAGGCCCGGGCTGCGGGCAAGTCGCGGGGGAAGACCGAGATGTGGCATATTCTGCGCGCGGCGCCTGGGGCGAAGCTGGCATTGGGGTTACGGCGCGCGGTGACAGCGGAGGAGTTGCGGGCCGCTGCGATGGATGGAAGTATCGTTGACCTGCTGAACTGGATTCCGGTTTCGGCAGGTCAATCTTTTTTTGTACCTGCCGGGACGATTCATGCGATTGGCACGGGGGTGACGCTGTGCGAGATCCAGCAGTTGTCGGATATTACGTACCGGTTGTT
>CANIHR010000335.1 GCA_947467185.1 Bryobacterales bacterium | reverse complement strand
TTACCGGGTAAAGGTGAAAGGCGAGTGGACGGAGTTCCTGTATCGGGCGCGGGATTACACGAGCACGGGTTTTGCAGGCAAGGGCCCATTGCTTTGGCCCGCGGTGGGCGCGCAGTACCCGGTGGGGACTGTTCCGGCAACCAGTTGTGGCCCCGGAACATGGCCTTCAGAAGGAAAGATCTTCACGATGCCGTGTCATGGGTTTGCGAAGAACCTTCCGTGGAAAGAAGTTTCGAGGTCGGCCAGTGCGGCGGGGGCCAGGGTGGTGCTGGAACTGCGGGATTCGGACCAGACCCGGCCCTCTTACCCGTTTGAATTTCGTGTAGCGGCTGCGTATGAGGTGTCCGGGGGGCACCTGACCATCGAATACACGATTACTTCAGGAAGCAGCAATACGGTCGATATGCCGTTTTCGATCGGGAACCACATTGCGTTCCGGATTCCGTTCGCGCAGGGCAGCGACCCCGGGAAGATGACGCTGGAGACGCCATCGACCGCGCAGCTTCTCCGCAACGACAAGGGGGTTCTGAATGGGGAACAGAGGGCTCGCTCGTTCCAGACGCCGGAAGCGCTTGACCAGTTTGACGCGACGACGGCCCTTCCGATGGCGGGATACCGGAGCCAGCCATACGCGCGCCTGGTGGACCCGGCAGGAATCTCGTTGCGGCTGACGCAGACAACGAGTTCGGGCCTGGGTGAGGGCGGCCTGGGCGAACCATTGGTACGGTTCAATCTGTATGGTGGGCCGAAGGTGGGGTATTTTTGCCCGGAGCCTTTCTTCGGAGTGCAGAACTCGTTGAATTCCGGACAGGGCGTGGTGAAACTGAAGCGCGGCAGCGACTGGAAGTGGCGCCTGGAATTGCAGGTGGATTCGACTCAACCGCCGGCTCCTGTGGCAGGCGTGGAAAAGGTGGGCGGCGATTTCGCTTTCGTTGAGGGGCCGGTGTGGTCGAAGAAGGGCTTTCTCATTTTCAGCGACATCTACAACTCGCGAATCATGAAGCTTGCCGACGCGGGGCGACCGGAGATCTACCGCAACTATACGAATGCGGCGAACGGCAACTCCATGGATGTTCAGGGGCGGTTGTATACGGCGGAACGAGACGGGCGGCGAATTTCGCGGCTGGAAGCGGACGGGAGCATTTCGGTTCTGGCGTCGGAATGGCGGGGGAAGAGACTGAACTCTCCGAACGATGTGGTGGTTCGGCGGGACGGCCATGTGTATTTTACGGACCCGGCATCGAAAGCGGTGCTGGAGCCGCAGGAACTGGGGTTCAACGGTGTATATCACATTACGCCGGACGGCAGATTGTCGCTGATCGATCAAAAGATGGCCCGGCCGAACGGGATCGCGCTGACGGCGGACGGGCGGACTTTGTACGTGGCAGATTCTGAAGCGCGCCTGATTCTGGCCTATGATCTGGACGCGCAGGGTAATGCGACGAGAGAACGGGTTTTTATTTCCGGGATGGACGGGTCGCCCGACGGGCTTCGCGTGGCGGAGAACGGCAACCTGTATATCGCGGCGAAGGGGATTGCGGTTTACTCGGCGGCCGGGAAGCACCTGCGGACCATTGACTTTCCCGAAGCTCCGGCGAACTGTGCGTTTGGCGGAGAGGATCTGAAGACGCTCTACGTGACGGCGCGGACTTCGGTTTACCGGGTTCGGATTCCGGACCGGGGCGCATTGCAGTACTGAAGCAGGACGGAGTGGCAGCGGTGACTAGCCTCGAGTGTCGCGATTCAACACGATGCCCCGGCCTGGGGAGCCGAGGCGTGCAATATGGTCTGGAGACGCGCGGAAGGTCGGAGGCTCGATCTCGCGCTGAATGCCAGAACGGACGTGGCGCTATGAAAAGCCATGACCGGGAGGCGGGTGGGGGGAATGGCATTTCGCGGTCGTGCATCCTGCGACGGGTTTCGCGCACCGGCGTGAAATAATTATGCGCGAATGGCGGTGTTTCGGCGATGACAGGAAGAAAGAGTATTCGGGGCTTGTTCGGTGGGCTCGGGGCCGTGTTGTTGCTTTGGACGCTGGGGATGGAGGCTCAGGAACGGGTGTCCGAGCCCGTGTTTCCCTTCGGCGCCGTCTATTTCCGCAAGTCCAATCCGCCGGAACAGGATTGGGAGCGCGACCACAAGACTGCTCCTCAGCTGGGAGTGAATGTGTTCCGGCACTGGTTCATGTGGGGCTCGATTGAAACCTCGCCGGGCAAGTACGACTGGCGGGATTACGACCGGATGGTGGAACTGGAAGGGCAGAATCACATCCGGGTGATTATTGCCGAGCGCATTGATGGCTTTGCTCCGGAATGGATGTGGGATCGGTTGCCGAGTGGGCGTCAGGTGGACGCTTCGGGCAACAACCTCTTTCCAACCGTTGATGGCAGCAGCGCTACTGGTCGGGCTCCGATGTGCCTCGACAACGAGGAAGTGAAGGCTTCGGCCGGGAAGTTTTTGACTGCGCTGGTGGAGCGGTATCGCGGCAACCCCGCTGTGATGGGGTATGACGTCTGGAACGAAGCGCAGGTACCGGAGTGCTGGTGCCCTGCGACGCAGGCAAAGTTCCGGGAGTGGCTCAAGGCCAAATACGGCACGCTGGAGGCGCTGGAAAAAGCGTGGCATCGCTACAGTCTGGGCGACTGGTCCACGGTGCATCCACCGCACGGTGCGACGGGTTATGCCGATTCGCTGGACTGGCTGGAGTTCCGGAGAGACAACGCCATTCGTCTGCTGCAATGGCGGACCGGGCTGATTCGGGGGCTGGATAAGAAGAATACGGTGACAGCCCACGGGACGGGCTCGCTGTCCGATATCGAGTGGCGGATGGCGGCGGAAGTGGATAGTTTCGGGTACACGTGGGTATCGTCACGGCATTCTGCGGAACCGTGGGAACAGTTCAGCGCGGTGGATCTGGCGCGGGGCGCGTCGCGCGGCAAGAAGTTCTGGCATGCAGAGGCGGAAGGCGGGAACCTCTGGCTACAGCCTCAGGTTGTGAACCGTCCGCTGGAGGATGGCCGGAGTTCGGACGAGAATGACATCCGGCTGATGAGCTTTATCGACATGGCTGGCGGGGCCACAGGCATTCTGTTCCCACGGTGGCGTCCACTTTTGAATGGGCCGTTGTTCGGAGCGTTTGGGCCGATGGGGATGGATGGGTCGGTGACGCCACGTGCGGAGATGGTGAGCAAGCTGTCGCGGTGGACGAATGCGCATCCGGAGATCTGGAAGTCACGGCCGGTGCGGGGCGAGGTGGGGATTGTGTATGTTCCTGAGGCGGCGGACTTCAATGTGGTGCAGGGTGGTCCGGCGGCGGGAGGTCGCGGAGGCGCTGCTGCGGGGGGAAGCATTGCGGGGGCTTACCGGCAGTCGCTGGAGGGGGCGTATCAGGCGTTCTTTGATTCGAATATTCAGGCGGACTATGTGAGTCTGGAGGATATTGGCAAGTATCCGGTGGTGTATCTCGTTTTTCCGGAAATGCTGAAGAAATCCACGGCGGACAAGCTTCGCGACTATGTGGCGCGGGGTGGCAAGCTGGTGAGCGAGGGGACGCCGGGTTACTTCGGAGATGGCGGTGCGGTGGGAACGGTGGAACCAAATCTGGGGCTGGATCAGTTGTTCGGGGCTCGCGAGGCGTATGTTCAGTTCACGCCCGACCTGCTTGGCAACGTGGCTCTGACGGTTCAGGGTAAGCAGATTGGCGGCGGGTACTTTCTGCAGGAGTACCGGCTGGCTGGTGGGCAGGCGGCGGGGAGTTATGCGAATGGACATATTGCCGCGGTGGAGAATACGACGGGCGGGGGCAAGACTCTGCTGATTGGGACGTTTCCGGCCGGGAATTACTATCGGAATCACTCGGCGGCGACGCGGGAGTTTTTCCGGGGGCTGTTGACGTGGGCGGGTGTGCGGCCACAGGTGCAGTCGGGCAGCATGGAAGTGCGGGCGAGACTTCATGAGGGTGCAGGCGGGACGTACGTCTGGATTGTGAACCCGACGCGTTCGTCACGGGAGGCGAAGATTTCGCTGCCGAGGGGTTTTCAGCGGGCGACGGAGTTGTGGCAGGAGGGGATGGCTGCGCCGGTGTTGAGTGGCAATTCGGTGAGTACTACGGTTGGGGCTCGCTCTGCCGCAGTTATTCGATTGGAGTGAGGCCGAGGATTTTAGCGGGTTGAAAACGGCGTCGCAGACGAGGAGTCGCGGGTTGGCGTAGCCGCAGCCTCCGACGGAGGACCAAAGTTAGTATTCTGAGAGGGTGAGGACGCGATGAGGGTGACGATCGACATAGGCCCCGAAACGCAGGCGGGCCTGCTGGAACTGGCAAATGCAGGCGGGGTAACGGCTGAAGAGTACGTACGGAGCCTGGTAGAGAGCGCGGTGCCGCGGAGTTCCGGGTTGACGCCTGCCCAACGTTCGGCTGCCTGGATCGAGTCGGCCACGCATTTCCCTTACACTCCCCCTCTTTCGGACGAAGCGATCAGCCGAGAGAGTATTTACGGCGACCGTGGCTAAGTGAGTATTCTGATCGATACGAATGTGCTGGTGCGCTGGGCACAGCCGTCGCATCCCGCGCATACAGTTGCAGTCCAAAGTGTTGGCTCGTTGCTGGCGCGGCGTACTCCGGTTTACTACACCGCTCAGAACGTGATCGAGTTCTGGAACGTGGCCACGAGGCCAGCAGCCAACAACGGACTCGGGTTGCCGCCGGATCTGGTGCGGGCGGAACTGGCCAATATGGAAGGGCTGCTGACATTGGTGCCCGACTCTCCGGCGATCTATCGGGAATGGAAGGATCTGGTGTTGAAATACGGGGTGACCGGGGTCCGTGTGCATGACGCGCGACTGGCCGCGGTGGCGCTGGCGAACAACATTTCCAGCATTTTGACATTCAACACGGCGGACTTCATTAGGTATTCACACCTTGCAGTCGTGCATCCCTCGGGAATCTGAACCGTTGCGTGCGGACAGAGGTTACCAGGCTGTCGAAAGTTGTTGGACTACATCCCGGCGTGCCAGAACTTTTTCGCATATTTCCCAACCCGGGCCTTCCGGCATGGCTCCGTTTCGCTCCAGTCCCGTCGGTATGTTTCGATCTCTTTTTGCAGGATGTTTGCGATCGCGTACTCGTTGAACTGCGGCCGGTATTGCGGCGGATCGGGTTGGCCGGCGCTGCGGTCGATGTGCTCTCCCAGGCGGTTGAGTTCTGCCTGGGTCTGGGCGTGTTTGACCTCGGGCCGGTTCATGCGCGTGAGGAAGTACGTCTTTGATTTCGCAGTGAGCTCTAGCTGGACCCGCTGTGCTTTGGGCAGTGATGCGATCGCCTTGATGGCGTTGCCGAGTCCTTCGAGGACTTTCGCTTTTCTGCCCGCCAGGTTCAAGTCCGGTGCCTCGACGTCCTCGAAGTGGGTGAAGACGATCGCGAGTTGGTCCTGGTGCCCGCGGGAGTTTTTCCAGGGGCTGGTGACGTGGGCGGGTGTGCGGCCACAGGTGCAGTCGGGCAGCATGGAAGTGCGGGCGAGACTTCATGAGGGTGCGGGCGGGACGTACGTCTGGATTGTGAACCCGACGCGGTCGTTACGGGAGGCGAAGATTTCCCTGCCGAGGGGTTTTCAGCGGGCGACGGAGTTGTGGCAGG
>CANIHR010000334.1 GCA_947467185.1 Bryobacterales bacterium | reverse complement strand
TTCAAAATTGTGACCGAAGGCTTCCGGGTTCCGGAAGGCGAGGTTTATCAGGCTGTGGAATCGCCCCGCGGTGAAGTGGGTTGCTACATGGTGAGCGACGGTACCCAGAAGCCATTCCGCGTTCACTGGCGCGGCCCAAGCTTCGGAAACCTGCAATGCACCGGCAAGCTGATCGAGGGAACTCTGATCGCTGACGTGATTGCGGCTCTGGGCAGCATGGACTTTGTTCTGGGAGATACGGACCGGTAACGACGATGACTTTTTCCCCCGAACTCGAAGCACGGTTCGAGAAATTCCTGGCCAAATACCCCGCAGACAGGAAGCGGTCGGCTGTGATTCCCATGCTGGTTTACGCACAGGATGAGACCGAAGCGATCACGCAGGAACTGATCGAGGAAGTAGCAAAGCGTTGTGGTGTGACGCCGCTGCAGGTGGATGAAGTGGTCGGGTTCTACTCGATGCTTCACAAGAAGCCGCAGGGTAAGTACCACGTGCAGGTTTGCACCAATATTTCGTGCCTGCTGGTGGGTGGCGAAGAGCTCTGGAATCAGGCTTGCCACAAACTGGGCATTGGCCACAAGCAGACGTCGGCCGATGGCCGCGTGTCGCTGGAAGAAGTGGAATGCATGGGGGCCTGTTCGTGGGCTCCGGCCGTGCAGGTGAACTACGATTTCTACCACTTCGTGACGCCGGGTCAGCTGGATAAGCTGCTGGACGGTTTGGCCGCCGGTAAGAAGCCCGAAGAAATTGCTGACGTGAAGAAGGTGAGCTGCTGATGCGTTACAACCCACCGAGTCCGCTGGAAACGCCGGTACTGTCGCGCCGGTTCCGGTTGCCGAATTCTCAGTCGATTGATACGTACCTCGCGAATGACGGTTATAAGGCTTTTGAAAAAGCCACCGGCATGACGCAGGACGAAATCATCGGCGAAGTAAAAACCTCTATCCTGCGCGGCCGTGGCGGCGCAGGTTTTCCGACGGGTATGAAGTGGAGCTTCGTGCCCCGCACTTCCCCGAAGCCGAAGTACATTGTTGTCAACGCTGACGAGTCCGAGCCGGGTACCTGCAAGGATCGGCTGCTGATTGAGTTCGATCCGCACCAGTTGATTGAAGGTGTGTTGATCGCGGCTTTGGCGGTTGGTGCACAGCAGGGTTACATTTATATCCGCGGCGAGTTCCGTTACCTCATTGGCGTGATGGATAAGGCCATTGACGAGGCCTATGCCAAGGGTTATCTCGGCGACAACATCCAGGGCAAGGGGATTAAGTTCCACCTGGCGACGCATTCCGGCGCCGGCGCTTACGAGTGTGGTGAAGAATCGGCCCTGCTGGAATCGCTGGAAGGCAAGCGCGGTAATCCGCGTATTCGGCCTCCGTTCCCCGCTGTGGCCGGTTGCTATCAGAGTCCGACGATTCTGAACAACGTGGAAACGTTCTGCGCCGTGCCCTCGATCATCCTCAACGGTGGTCTGTGGTTCGCTGGTCTGGGAACCCCGAAAAATGGCGGCACGCGTATGTTCTGCCTTTCAGGCCATGTGAATAAGCCCGGCGTGTACGAACTGCCGATGGGCTTCAACCTGATGCGCATGATCAACGAAGTTGGCGGCGGCATTCGGGGTGGCAAGAAACTGAAGGCTGTGGTGCCGGGCGGGTCTTCCTGCCCGATTCTGAAGGCCGACGAGTGCGATCTGGCGATGGATTACGATACCGTCGCGGCGGCGAAGTCGATGCTGGGTTCGGGCGGTGTGGTGGTTCTCGATGAGGACACCTGCATGGTGAAGTTCGCCCTCCGCATCATGCGCTTCTACGCGCATGAAAGCTGCGGCTGGTGCATCCCGTGCCGTGAGGGTACGACCTGGCTGAAAAAGCTGCTGACCCGGTTCCATGAGGGTCAGGGACAGCGCAGCGACATCGTCATGATTGGCGATCTTTCCCGGAATATGTTGGGGCGGACGTTCTGTCCGCTGGGCGATGCGGCCGCGATGCCGACGATTGCAATCGTGGAGAAATTCCGCGAAGAATTCGAAGCCCATCTTGACGGCAAACCCTGCCCGCACGAAAAAGGTTCGAGGTTGGCGGCATAAATGGCTGATCTGGTCAAATTTACGATCAACGGGCAAGAGCTGGAAGCTCCTGCCGGAATGCTGGTCATTGAGGCGGCAAAGCAGAACGGGATTGAAATTCCGTCGTTCTGCTACTACGAGGGCTACTCGTTGCAGGCAGCCTGCCGCATGTGTCTGGTGGAAGTGGAAAAGATGCCGAAGATGCAGGTGGCGTGTACGCTGCCCGTGTCGGCCGGCATGGTGATCCGTACCGAAACCGACCAGGTGAAGCTGGCACGGAAATCGACTCTCGAATTCCTGCTGACGAACCACCCGCTGGACTGCCCGGTTTGCGACAAGGGCGGCGAGTGCGAACTGCAGGACATGGTCTTCCGTTACGGTGCCGGCGAAAGCCGCTATACCGAAACGAAGATTCACGTCAACGAGCAGCAGTGGTCACCGGTGGTTTTCTACGACGCACCCCGCTGTATCCTTTGCTTCCGCTGCGTTCGCGCCTGCGATGAAGGCATGGGCGTCAGCGCTCTGGGTGTGATCAACCGCGGCGCGCAGTCTTTGATTTCGCCGAATATGGGCGATCATCTGGAATGCGACGAGTGCGGCCAGTGCATTGATATCTGCCCTGTGGGCGCGCTGACCAGCGGCGCCTACCGCTACCAGACGCGGCCGTGGGAAATGGAACACGTCGGCACCATCTGCACGCATTGTTCGGATGGCTGCAAGACGACCCTCGGCGTTCGCAACGACGAGATTGTTCGCGGCAACAATCGGGATCGCTCGGGCGTGAATGGCGAATTCCTCTGCATTAAGGGCCGCTACGCGTTTGACTTCAGTGAGAGCGCGGAACGCCTGCAGTCGCCCATGATTCGGGTGAACGGCAAGCTGGAAGAAGTCTCCTGGTCGAAGGCGCTGGAAACGATCGGCAAGAAGTTCGCCGAAGTGAAGGCGAAGGGCGGCAAGTTCGGCGTGATCGGTTCAAACCACACGACGAACGAAGAAAATTACTACCTGCAGAAGTTTGCACGGCAGGGTCTGGGCACCAACAACATCGATCACCAGCGTACGGGCGATGTGGTGACTCTGGTGGACGCGCTTTCCGGCACCACCGGGCGCCTGGCGAAGACGGAAGATTTCTACGAGCGGAAAGCGGTGCTGGTAATCGGCGCTGACCTTTCGGCCGAGCATCCGTTCCTTGCGTTCCAGACTCGCGCCAACTACCGGCATCACGAGGCTCATGTTTACGCAGTGACTGCGGAAGCGGTTCGCGAAGACAACATGGCGACACGCTCGGTTCGTGTAGCGAAGGGCGAAGAGCTCGCGGGCGTTGAAGGCCTGCGGGACGCTCTGGCGGCTGAAACCGAACTGGTGGTGGTGTTTGACGATTCCATCAAGGGCGACAAGGTTCGCTCGCTGGTGGCGTTCGGTGAATCTCTCGGCATCCCGGTCAGCTACTGCGCTCTGGTGGATTACTCGAACTCGCGCGGCGCAATTGACATGGGTCTGGTTGCAGAACTCAACCCCGGCTTCCATGCCACGGGTACTGCGGGCGCGAGCGTTGACGAAATGCTGGCGGCAAACGATCTGGCGGCCCTCTGGGTGGTCGGTTCGAACCCGCTGCAGAACGCCAAACTGGCAGCCTCAAGAGCGTTCGTGGTGGTGCAGGACCTGTTCCTCACCGAAACCGCACAGCGCGCCGATGTGGTGCTGCCGACGGCTTCGGCTTACGAAAAGAATGGCACCGTGACCAACGGTTGCGGCGAAGTGCAACGTCTGAAGCGCGCATCGGCGACGATGGGCGCCAAGACGGATCTGGAAATCATCGGGTTGATCGCGAAGGAAATGGGTCTGGCTCCTCTTATGGGTCCGTGGCTCCCCGAAACGGTCTACGCCGAGATTCGCAAGACGGTGAAGGGGTACGATATCCCGCTACCGCTCGTCACTATCGGCGCACAGCAGACCGCACCGGTGAATGGCCGGGTGGGTGTTGATTCCCGCCCCGATCTGATCCGCTCTTCGCACGACAAACTCTTTACTTCGGGTACGCTTGGCCGATACTCAACAGTTCTCAATTCCGTAATTGAGGGAAGGCAGAGCCGCTGATGGAATTCCTCGTCATTACCGGCGTGAAGCTCGCGCTGATTCTGTTTATCTTTATGACCGCGCTCGCCTACCTGCAGTGGGTGGAACGCAAGGTCATCGCGCACGTTCAGGTCCGGATGGGCCCCTCGCGCGTCGGTCCCCACGGTCTTCTGCAGCCGCTCGCGGACGTGGTGAAGCTGATCACCAAAGAAGGTGTTCTGCCACCGCACGTCAACAAGTTCTACTACCTGGCTGCCCCGTTCTTCGCCGTCTTCATGGCGCTGATTTCGATCTCGATCATCCCGTTCGGGACTGACCTGACGATTCCCGCAATGAGCTTCGGCGGTAAGACGATTGGCCCCTTCCACACGATGATGGAACTGGCCGACATCAACGTAGGCGTGCTGCTGATTCTGGCAGTCAGTTCACTGGGTGTTTACGGTATCGCGCTCGCCGGCTGGTCTTCAAACAACAAGTACGCGCTGCTCGGCGGCCTTCGCAGTTCGGCGCAGATGATCAGCTACGAATTGCCGATGTCACTGGCGATCGCGGCTCCGCTGCTTACGGCCGGAACGCTGAGCCTCCGCAGCATCGCTGAAACGCAGAGTGGCTTCTACTTCGGCTTCATTCCGCACTGGGCGATCTTCCAGGCTCCTGCCCCACAGATCTTCTCGTTCATCATTTTCATGATTGCCGCGTTCGCCGAAACGAACCGCATCCCGTTCGATCTTCCGGAAGCGGAAAACGAACTGGTCGCCGGCTTCCACGTGGAATACAGTTCCATGTCGTTCGCGGCCTTCTTCATGGCCGAATACGCGAACATGGTCACCGTCTGCTCGGTGGCAACACTCCTGTTCCTCGGTGGCTGGCACCCGCTCTTCCCCGCCGAATACGGTTCGAATCTGGTCGCTCCACTGCTGATGGCTGGCTCGGGCGCGATTTGCCTCTACCACGGTTTGAATCCGGCTCGCCCGTTCGACCGCTACACGCTGCCGGTCTTCGCGGTAGTCTTCTTCGGCATCGCCGGTTTGCTTGCCTTCCCGCCGACCATCCCGATCCTGATGCCTATTTTCTGGTTCACAGCGAAGTTGCTGTTCCTGTTGTTCCTCTTCGTCTGGATCCGCGCCACGCTCCCCCGTTTCCGTTATGACCAACTGATGGGCTTTGCGTGGAAGTTCCTGTTCCCTGTCGCTTTGTTAAATCTGCTGGTCACCGGCTTCCTGGTGGCACTGGTTTCCTAATGGACCCACTGTTCTTCCTACTCTTCGCGTTCATCGCCGTTGCTTGCGGCGTGAACGTCGTGCTGCAAAAGCACCCGATTTCAAGCGCGCTCTCGCTGGTGGCTGTGATGGCATCCCTTGCCGTCCTCTACCTGCTGCAGGGAGCTGAATTTATTGCGATGGCCCAGATGATTGTGTACGCGGGCGCCATTATGGTGCTCTTCATCTTCGTCATCATGTTGCTGAATGCGGGAACCGAAGAAACGAAGGGCCGGTCG
>CANIHR010000333.1 GCA_947467185.1 Bryobacterales bacterium | reverse complement strand
CGGGTGCCAAAGAGGTGGGCGCGCACTTCGGCGTTATTCTGGTGGGGCCTGTAGAAGTCGCCACGTTCCGCAGTGACGGTGCCTATTCCGATGGCCGCCGGCCCGAATCGGTCCGCTTTGAAACCGACCCGCGCGAAGACGCCCTGCGCCGCGACTTCACGATCAACGGCCTGCTGCTCGACCCGGAAACCAGCGAAGTCCTCGACTTCGTCAATGGCCGCGCCGACCTCAACGCCGGCCTCATCCGCACCATCGGAGAGCCGGAGCAGCGCTTCACCGAGGACCACCTCCGGATGCTGCGGGCTGTTCGTTTCGCCTCCGCGCTGGAGTTCGAAATCGAACCCGAAACCTTCGCCGCCATCCAGCGCATGGCCCCGTCGATCCAGCGTATTTCGATGGAACGGGTGCGGGACGAAGTCTCGCGAATCCTGACCCAGGGCAACCCGAAGCGCGGCTTCGAACTGCTGTCCGATACCGGTTTATTGCGCGAAGTCCTCCCCGAAATCGACGCCCTGAAGGGCGTGGAACAGCCAGCGAAATTCCACCCCGAGGGCGACGTCTGGAACCACACGATGATGATGCTCGACGGCCTGCGGAACCCGTCGCTGGAACTCGCACTCGGCGTCCTGCTGCACGATGTCGGCAAGCCCGCCACATTCCGCATCGCCGACCGCATCCGCTTTGACGGTCACGTCGCGAAGGGTGTCGAAATTGGAAAGCAGTTGCTGAACCGGCTCCGGTTTCCGCAGGCCGTCACGGATGCGGTCGTCCTGCTCATCGACAATCACATGAAATTCATGTCGGTCGGAGTCATGAAAGAGAGCACTCTGAAGCGCTTCCTGCGGCTGCCGAAGTTTGACGAACATCTGGAACTGCATCGCCTCGATTGCCTGTCGAGCAACGGCCATCTCGACATGTACGACCTGGCGAAGGCTCGGTACGACACGGCTTCCGCAGAGCATCTGCGACCTGCCAGGCTCCTCAGCGGGCAGGACCTGATCAACGCCGGATTCGCCCCCGGGCCCGGTTTCGGCCCTGTGCTTCACGAGGTGGAAGACGCACAACTGGAGGGTCGGATTACGACTCCTGCGGAGGCTCTGGATCTGGCGAAGAGTCTGCTTGCTCCAGCTTCTCCCGCTGGACCGCAATCAGCGTCTTAGCCAGCATCGCGGCCAGCAGAATCAGCACAATCGCCATCACCTTGCCGGTCAGGACGTATACCGTGACGATCATGAGGACGGCATACGCGCCGATGGCGGGGACGAGCTTCTTCTTCATACGGGGCCACCCAATTGTGACACGCTAGCGCCGGATCACCACCAGGGACGCCCACGCGCTGGCCCCTTTGGCATCCCACGCCTTCACGACGACCGTGTTGGTGCCGGTGTAGAGAGGTACGCCGCTGGCCACCCAGTTATTGGTGCCACTCGCGACGCCCGCCGCACCCGCCGATGTCTGCCAAGTCACTCGCGATATCCCTGAAGACGCCAGTCCGCCGATCGTCATCGTTGCCGTCGAAACGGTAACCACCGTCGGTGCCGGCGTCCGAATCGAGATGGACAGCGGCACGTTCGAAGTCTGCGTTGTCGCTGCCTGCCGGGTGATATTCACGGTGGCGGAAGCGCTTTGCTGCGCCCCGTCATAAGCGCTGATCGAGATGGTGTTGTCACCGACCGAGAGCGGGATACCGCCGGTCGTCCATGCGGTTGTCCGCAGTGTCGCTTTACCCGTGGACCCGCCCGCGGTCTGCCACTGCACAGTGACGGGGTCCCTGCCGCCGCTGGCGGTGCCGGACAGTGTTGTCGAAGCGGCTGTCGTAGCGGATGGCGCGGAATCGATGGTCAGTCGCAGGGGGGCGGTGGTCGGTTCCACCGGTTGTGTGACCGGTGCGGGTGCAGCGGTCAGCGGCACGCCGTACAGGCTCTGCGCCGCAGAGATATCGCTTGCCGAAAGCGCGGCCCGGCTGCGGTAATACGGGTACATCACGTCGCCGGGCTTATCGGAATGGCCGAGTCCTATGGCATGTCCTGCTTCATGCAGCGCCACGCTGTAAATGTCCGTATCGCCTCCCGCATGCCAGTTTTCATCGGCGTCCAGGTGCATGTCGCCGGCGATCGTTTCGGCGTTGACCGGCACCGGATAGAACGTATGCGCGAGCGATCCTGTCGGCCCATCGAACGGGTACGCGTCGCCATGCGCACCGCTCACAAACTTGATCAGCAGGTTCCGCGCGCCAGCCGGATTCGGCCCCTGCTGGAAAATCAGATTCGTCACTTTCGCCCACTCGTTCAGCGCTCGCAAAACCTCTGACTGCACTGTGAGCGCCGGGACTTTCGGCGTCACCGAACCGAACAAGTAAGTCAGGTGGACGTAGCGATCCGCATCGAGATCCCAGCCGTGGACAATGGTCGCGTACTGCCCGGCCATGCCGTTGGTGGTCAGCATGCCGGCGCAGGTCAGCATGGACTCGGCACCGGCGTCGGGATCGGCAGGAAAGATGTAGGCCACCTCGTCGTATGCCGCAAGCTTTCGCAGCGTCGCCGAATCGGCGGTTACGATACCGTGCCGGGGTTGCAAATACGGGGTTCGGCGCAGTTCCACCATCTCGGCACCTGCGACGGTTTCCTGCTGACCTGGCGTGACATCCGAATGAAATTCAATGAGGGCCGTGATCGCTCCATCGCCCACCAGCGCCGGACTGAGCTTATCCTCCGGGTCCATAGGCCCAGCCCACGCAATGCCTTCGCGAACACGCACCTTGCCGCCAGGTGCGGAGACAACCAGGCCGTTATCGGGCAGGGCAGCAACCACCGCCACACCGTCCCGCAGCAGCGCCGTGACCTCCTCCGGTCCCGGCGCATGGTCGTACATCAAAATCTTGTGAACCGCTGAGGTATCCTCCAGAGCGTTGTTCACCCCATCCACTGCGGCTGCCTGATGAGTTAGCGTGCGGGTCTTGAAATGTATATCCTGGCCCCAGCACGCACACGCGATCAGCAGCACGCACCTCCGAAGGTGCCTTTCCATGGCTATAACATCGGCGGGGGGTGAGGCAGAATCCATATCTCCCCGCGTTAATCTGGAGATGCCCCCGTGAATAAAACCGCAGTAGCCCTCACCATTGCCGGGTCTGATCCCAGCGGCGGCGCTGGCATTCAGGCTGACCTGAAGACCTTCCACCAGCACCGTGTCTACGGCGCGTCCGCCATTACGCTCATCACTGCGCAGAATACTGTGGGCGTTTCGCGAGTGGAGTTGCTGCCACCCGACCTGATTGCGCAGCAGATTGATGCTGTGCTGGCCGACATCCCGCCAAACGCCATCAAAACCGGGGCGCTGGGCGGCATCCCTGCTATCGAAGTGATCGCAGTGGCCCGCTTTCAGTGCCCGCTGATTATCGACCCGGTCATGATCAGTAAACACGGTGCTCCGCTGATGGCGGAAGCCGCCCGTGAAGCTCTCAAGACCCTCCTGCTGCCCCGCGCCACGCTTGTCACTCCCAACCTGCATGAAGCCGAGGCAATCACCGGGATGACGGTCGATTCGGTCGCCTCCATGAAGGAAGCGGCGCGCCGCATTCTGGACATGGGCGCAAAGGCCGTCCTCGTCAAAGGCGGGCATCTGGAAGGCGACGCCATCGACGTTCTGCTGGCCAACGGTGTCTTCACCGAGTTCCGTTCCGAGCGTTTCCCGACCCAGCACACGCATGGTACCGGGTGCACCTACTCGGCCTCAATCACGGCTTTAATGGCCCGCGGCTACGGACTGGTGGAAGCTGTTTCGGCGGCGAAGGTCTTCATCACAGAAGCGATTCGGACAGCGCCCGGACTGGGGTCCGGCTCCGGTCCGGTGAACCACTGGGCCGAGCCCGAAGGACCTCAATGAGCCGGACTCGAAAGGCCGCTCGGTTGCTCGGTCTCCTTTCGCTGGGCCTGGTACTGTTCGCGGATGCTGCTCTCCCCGAGATATTCCTGGAGGTAGTCCCCGCGCCCCCCGAGCCGGCTGGCTTGCGGGATCGTAGCGTGGTTCGTGTGCGTCCTGTTCGGATAAATGAAAAGCCACGCGTGGCCGTCCTGCTGGGGATGAGTCTTTTTCCGGATGTGACTCTGCGGGTGCGCTGGACTAACGCGGAAACCAACCAGGAGGGCAGCACCGTCTGGCACGGAACGGTGGAAGGCTCGGGCGGCCGACAGGCCTTGCTCGTGATGGGTTTGGGTGGCGTGCAGGGCAACGTTGACGGGCCCGGCGGCCGCGTTTTTCAGCTGCGCAGCTACCGGACAGCTGCTTCCGGAACGGCAATTTGGGTTCGCGAGATCGAGCAAAAAAGATTTCGCGACTAATTTTGTAATGAATCGCCCGATTTCGCCATTGCAATCCAGGAGGCGTTGACTGCGCCATGTTCAGAAAGCTTGGTTTCGGGTTCCTTCTTCTTGCCACACTGGTTTCAGCACAGTTGCCGGCGCAGCGCCCCGCCCGCGGGGTCCCACAGGCCTTCTCGGCTGCGACCCGTTTCGAGCCCGTTCCGGAACATCTCCTTGGTCGCACGGTGACCCGTGCGCGGGGTGTCACCCTGGATGCGAGCCTTTTCAGCCAACAAAGCTTCAAGCGGCTGGCTGCGGATTTTCAGCGCGGCGACTACCCGCTAACGGACATGGCGTTCTTTGACAACGCACAGTTTCGCATCCGCTGGACTACCGTACAGCCGACCAGTGACGGAGCCAGTTTGGTCTGGAGTGGAGACGTGGAAGGCAAGAACTACAGCCAGGCTGTGCTGGTGTTCTCCGACACTTTGATTTCTGCCAACATCTCGACCGGCGACGGGCGTATGTATCAGATTCGCAGCACGGATGACGGTGGGCGCTGGGTCCGGGAGATTGACCAGCGACAGTTTCCGAACGAAGGTCCAACACCCTCGCCAGCGGAACTCCAGGGAAGTCCCGAGATGGTGGCCGACGTGCCTGGCCTTGCGGCAGGTGCGCTCGCTGACGATGGCAGCACGATTGATGTGATGGTGCTCTACACGCCTACCGTGACTTTGAGAAGCGGTGGCGCTGCCGCGGCACAGCAACTGGTGCAACTGGCTATCGCGGAAACAAACACCGGTTACCAGAACAGCGGCGTCACGCAGCGTGTACGCCTGGTGTATTCCGGCGAAACGCCGTACACCGAAAGCGGCAGTATGGCCGACGATCTGAACCACCTGACTACCCCGGGCGATGGCTATCTGGATGCCGCACAGCGCCTCCGCGACACCTATAACGCGGATCTGGTGAGTTTGTGGGGCGATATGAATGGCGAGGCATGTGGCCTTGCGTGGCTCTTCACGAATCCTTCCGTGCCGCAGCCCGATCGGGCCTTCAGTGTGGTGGACTACGGGTGTGCAACAGGGTATTACAGCTTCGGCCACGAGATGGGCCATAACATGGGTGCAACCCACGCCCGGGAGGACAACACCGGTGCCGGTGCGTACTCGTACTCCTACGGTTACAAACAGACCGGGGCGAACCCATTTCGCACGATCATGGCTTATAAGTGCACGACCGGCAATTGTGATCCCCGCATTAACTACTGGTCCAATCCCGCGGTAGCTTACAGTTCCCAACCGACCGGGGTTACCAGCACTTCTGCGAACTCCGCCGCGAACTACCTGACGCTGAATAATACCCGCAATATTATT
>CANIHR010000332.1 GCA_947467185.1 Bryobacterales bacterium | reverse complement strand
TCCCGTCATCGCCCCCTCCGGCCTGGCTTTTTACAAAGGCAACCTCTTCCCGCAATGGAAAGGCTCTCTCTTCGTCGGCGGCCTCCGCTCCAAAACCCTCAACCGCCTCAAAATTGTGAACGACAAAGTCGTCGAAGAAGAAGCCCTCCTCGACGATCTCCATGAGCGCATCCGAGACGTGAAAGTCGGCCCCGACGGAGCCCTCTACGTCTTAACCGACAGCGGAACCTCCGGCATCCAGCCAACCAGCCCTCTTACCTCAAAGCTCCTGAAGCTGACTCCGCAGTAGCCCAGCCACACGAACGACCGCCGCCTCCAGCAGCCCCGCGTCCTTCGTCTCGCATTCCCAGATCTCCGCCACGCGCCACCCCGCGGCCTCCAAAGCCGCGCGATGCCGCACGTCCCGCTCAACATTCCCCGCGCGCTTCACCGCCCAGAAATCCCGATTATTCGCCGGTGCCGGTTTCCCGTATTTACACGCGTGCATATGCCAGAAACACCCATGCACAAACAACACCAGCCGTGCCTTCGGAAACACCAGATCCGGCTTCCCCGGCAGCTCTTTCACATGCAGCCGGTACCGAAACCCCGCCGCATGCAGCAACTTCCGGACCACCATCTCCGGCTTCGTATCGCGCCCCGCAATCCGCGACATATTGAAGCTCCGCTGCTCAGGTGTGTGAACGTCCGCCATCTGCCGACCGCATCTTAGCAAAACCAGATGCGCTACCCTGGAACTTACGCCACCTGATCTAACCACAGCAATGTCCAACCCGACCAGCACCCTCGTCCTGCCTGCCGGCCTCTCCCTCCCCACCTGCCCCCGCGGCATCGGTGACGTCATCCTCAAACCCGACTCCCCCAACCTCATCGAAGGCGTCAAGTGCCAGCGCCTCGACCTCTGGCCCGACGACCGCGGCTACTTCCTCGAAGTCCAGCGCATGGGCCTGGGGCTGGCCGCCCACTTCCCCAAAGAAACCTCGCAGGTCTCCGCCGCCCTCAACTACCCCGGCATCATCAAGGCCTTCCACTTCCACCAGCACCAGACGGACTGCTGGACCCCCGCCTCCAACATGTTCCAGGTCGTCCTTGCCGACCTCCGCACCGACTCCCCTACCTTCGGTCGCCGCAACACCCTCTACGTCGGCAACCTCCGCCCCTGGCAGATCCTCATTCCCCCCGGCATCGCCCACGGCTACAAAGTCATCGGCACCCAGCCGTCGATGCTGATCTACATGACCGACAAGTTCTACAACCCCGCCGACGAAGGCCGCATCCCCCACAACCAGCCCGAACTAAACTACGACTGGGAACTGCAGCACAAATAAACGGATGGCATACTAAGCCCAATGCGCTTAGCTCTTGCCTTTCTCCTTCTGATTCCCGCTGCAGCCAGCGCCGCCGCGCCCTGCAACACCGTCGCCGACTGCACCGAATGGCTCCCGCTCGCCGGAGGCCCCGGCCGCACCCTCGTCTACCGCTCCTACCCCCTCAGCACCCCCAACCCCGCCGTCACCCGCGCCCTCATCATCATCCACGGAGCCGGTCGCGACGCCGACAACTACTTCCGCTCCACCCTCGCCTCCGCCTTCCTCGCCGGAGCCCTCGACAACACCGTCCTCATTGTCCCCCGCGTCGCCTCCGCCCAGGGAGCCTGCAAAGACAAGCTCGCCGACAACGAAATCTCCTGGCCCTGCAACGGCAACAGCTGGCGCTCCGGCGGAGCCTCCCCCTCAAACCCCACCGTCAACTCCTTCGACCTCACCGACGAACTCCTCCGCCGCCTCGCCAAAAAGGACGCCTTCCCCAACCTCGCCCAAATCGTCGTCGCCGGACACTCCGCCGGAGGCCAATACGTGAACCGCTACTCGATGGCTAACACCCTCCACGAAACCCTCGGAGTCCCCGTCTCCTACTTGGTAGCGAACCCCTCCAGCTACGCCTACCTCGACGCCGACCGCCCCTCCCCCACCGACAACGCGAAGTTCGGTAACTTCTCTGACGCCCGCAACTGTACAACCTTCAACACCTGGCCCTACGGCCTCAAAGACCGCGCCGGCTACACCGCCAAAATCCCCGAAGACCAACTCAGCAAAAACCTCGCCACCCGCCCCGTAACCTACCTCCTCGGAGAAATCGACGTCCTGCCCCTCGGCGGCTTCGACGCCTCCTGTCCCGCCATGGCACAAGGCCCCACCCGCCGGGCAAGAGGCGAAGCCTACCAGAAGTACGCCACCCAGAAACTCGGAGCGAAGCACGCCGTAGTCATCGTCCCCCTCTGCGGCCACAACGCCCGCTGCATGTTCACCGCTGACATCGCCGCCCCCCTCCTCTACCCCAAAGGTAAATAGCGGTTACTCTCGTTTGCTCAGTTGGGCCGCAGGCGCCGGCTTTACCACCACCGGGCGCACAAGCAGGAACCGAATCTCCGAACTTGTCTCGCCCGGTTTCACTGTCACGGTTTGAGTGGCAGGTTGAATCACAAAGCCGCGAGGCACGCTTGCCGGATCCAGCCGCAACTGATAACTGCCCGGAGCCAGATCCCCCATCACGAACGCGCCGTCCCCTTCCGAGAAAGTCTCGTGATTTCCGGTCGCCATAATACGCGCATCGGGATAAGGCACTTCCTTCGCTCCCCCTGCCTCGTCCATCTTCTCGATCATCACCACGCCCCGGAGTCGTCCCGTCCGAATTGCCCGGAAGTCCACCCGGTTCGTCCGATAAGGCATCACCGCAATCTGTAGTTCCTCCGTCGTCAACACCAGATTCGCCGCCAGCGTCGTCGTCACAGCCCGCAACTGGTGCGTGCCCGGACTTACCCCCTCGAACCGGAAGAACCCCGCACCATCTGTCGATGTCGAAGTCTCGCCATCCAGCCACACCTGCATTTGCGGAATCGGCCGATCCCCCTTACTCCGGAATTGGCCGTCCAGATCCCCATCAAAATAGACCTGTCCTCCCACCGTCGAAGGCACAATCATCGCGGAGTGTGCATCCATCGTTAATATCTCTCGCCGGCGCAGGATTGGTCCGCCAATCTCAAACCGAAGGAACTGCGAACCCCTCATTCGGAAGTACGATGTCGTCAAACTCTGGCCGCGCAACAACGGCATCCGGAACGCCACTGTCGGTGCGATCATCGGCCGGATCATCCCCGCTGTTTGCCGTTCCACGCCCCCCTGAAAATATGCCCCGCGTTTACCGAATTCGTGCGACCAGTCCACCCCGTAGTTATGGTTGTTCCGCACTTGAATCTGATCATGAATTCCAATTCGTCCGTAACGCTTGAAGTCGGTTGAGATAGTCTCCGTCACAGCTCTCGTCATGTGTCCACCCCAGTGGATCTCCGAGTAAGTTGCGCTCGCGGAATATCGGTTCCAGCGTGGCAGTTGCAGGGAGACCTGAGACAAATCAAACCGCACGTTCGAAAGCCCCCGACTTATCTGCACGGACTTGAAGTACCCAACCTGAACCGGTACTCGCCCCGGCGTAGATCCATTCACGCCGTACGTGTAACTCTTCTGCAGGTTTGGTATCCCCACCAGGCTCTCACTCTGCTGAACGCTTCCCGTCAGGCTGACATACCGCACCGGGCGCAGGCTCACCGACAGCGACTTTTTCTCCATCCCCGTGAATCTCGCTTCTTCCCTCACCACCAGGAAATTCCGGCTGTATCTCTCCCACAACCCGGTCAGCAATACCGAATTATTCCGAAATGGTTTGAAACTGTCCGTGACGCTGAACCCGGTCGCTCCGCCGCGAACCTGCCCCGTCTCTTCGGTCGTCGGCAGGATCAGGCCCATGCCATCCGGGATCTGCGCCGGTGTCGCGACCAAAGGGTTCACCGGGAGGGTAAGCGGCCGCAGGCTGAAGCCCGAAAAATACCCCACCAGGCCTTGCAGTTGGAATTCATTCCGCAGGTAGAGACCGCGATATCCCACACCCGCCGTCGTGCCACTTCTCCGCCGTCCCCGAAAGCATTCGTCTCCAGCGAAATCTCGCCTTTACTCATTTTCCGGCGCAAACCGCCACCCGCCAGCGTCGTATCGTAGTTGGCCAGCCCGGATGACCCCAGCGTACTCGAAACCGAACCCGCTCCGCGCCCCCCATAAACCTCGACCGTGTAGCCTTTCCAGCGCCATTCATAGCCGATCCCGCGCAGCGTGTTCGCCATTGCCTCCACTCCCAGGTACGTTCCCTGGTCGCCCAGTGCAACCACCCGGTAGCCGGACAACTCAATCCGCAACGACCCCTGCCGAAAACCCATCGGGTTACCCGCCGCATGCGTCAGATCGACGTTGCCCGTCAGACGCTTTCCGCCCATCAGGCCCTGTCCCCGCAGGTTGATAGATTGCTGCCAGACCTGGCCATTCGTGGCCAGAATATATCTCTCGTCCAGCGAAGCAACCCGGAACGTGCGCTCACCCTTGTCGCCTCCCTCCCCATTGGCCGAAGCGGAAGTGATTTCAATCGTGCCCTGCTCCGTATCTTCCCGTGCCGTCACTCCCAGCAGAGCCACCACCCCACTTAGCGGAAACAGCAGGCTCTCCGCGCCCACGTTTAGTTGCACCTGTCGGAAACTGCTCACCTGACCGGCAACCATCGAACCTTGAAGGATGCGCCCCGTTGCTCCGTCGTACGCCGTCGTGGCGCCATCGGCACGGAGAACGCGCAGTGTATGTGTTTGCGGATCGAGCTTGAGATCGGCGCCCAGTGCGCGCGCAACAGGTGCCAGGGGAACGAACCATTCCCCTGCCACTCTTTCGGGTGGGCGGTTGGTCACAACCGCGTTGCCATTAACTCGTAACGTGTACTGCGTTGGTGCCTGCGCGCGTAATATCGTTGCGGACAGCAACGCCACAGCCAGCGCACAGAAATGCCGCATGCAGAAACCTCGAGCGTAGGCAGTAGGTTTCATGATGCGGCGTCATCGGCAGGCTATGTCTATTGAAGCGGTATATCTTTAGGCTCAGTCGAACCTGTGCCTTCGGGGAAATCGACTTTAACCGATACGGATGGCTTACCCGTCACTTCAAAACTCCGCGTCATCGCCTGGCGTGGCTGACCGTCCTGAAAGTCCACCATCACACCAAGCTCGTACTTGCCCGGCGCAAGTGCCGGTTGCGGAATCGCATAAAGCTCACTGAACTTCGCGGAAGGAAGCAGCACAGTGGCTTCGATTTTGCCCTTGCTCGCTACCTCTTTGTTCATCTCGCTCCGCACATTCCAGAAGATCAGCGGCCGAACATGCCTGGTCCCCGTATTCGCCATTTCACACGTCAAATTCAGCGTGTCTTTACCCTGGTTCAGGTCTACATTCACCAGTTCCGGTTGAGGCGCGACAGGTCCCACAATCACGTACAAAGTAAAGGCAAACCGGATGCGTACGTTAATCACCTGCATCTCGCTTCCTGGGGGTGTGGCAGGCGGACGTTCCTGCACAAAAATTGCCGCGTGATACACCCCGGCCTTTGTCTTTTCGGGAACCCGGATCGTGACCCGAACCAACTGATTCCGGTTTGCCGTAACCGTCAAAGCGGCCGGACTGAATTCCATCCACGCTGCAGCGGAGTTCTTCTCAGTTCCCGCAGCCAGATATGTTACCGAGCCGTCATTTCGGATCGCCCAGTCCGTCAGGCTGAGCACCAGTCGCCCCCTGTCGCCGTCCACGCTGCCGCCCGCCTGAATCTGGAACGCAACCGTTTTCTCTACTCCAGGAATT
>CANIHR010000331.1 GCA_947467185.1 Bryobacterales bacterium | reverse complement strand
CGGCAAGGGGTATGTCTCCTGCCGCAACAAGGGCAATGCCGGCTGGTCGGCTCCCGGCACCGTTCGGATTGAAGGCGGCAGCGTCGGCTTCCAGATTGGTGGCTCGGAAACTGATCTGATCATGCTCGTGATGAACGAACGCGGTGTCGACAAGCTCCTCACCAGCAAGTTCACCCTGGGCGCGGAAGGCTCCGTCGCAGCTGGTCCAGTGGGCCGCACTGCAACCGCGCAGACTGACGCGCAGATGCATGCCGAGATTCTTTCCTGGTCGCGTTCTCAGGGTTTGTTCGCCGGGCTGGCACTTGAAGGTGCCACTCTGCGGCAGGACCTGGACGATAACGCCAACCTCTATGGAAGCCGTCTGGAAAACAAACAGATCGTTACCACGAAGGTCCGTGTTCCCAAAGCGGCGGCCAAACTGATCCAGCAGCTCAATCGGTTTTCTTACCGTGAGCGTGTTTCTCCTCCGACCAACTAAGCAGCCAATTGAAACAAGGACTCTAAATGAAGCTAGTTTGTGTATTGATCGCGGCCACCTGCCTGTTGTCGGCCCAGGATGACAACAACGCCAGGATGGCCGCGGGAGCGGTGCCAATCTTCCGAACGTCGGTGACGGCCCGGACCATGAAGGCCATCAACTACCGGCATCGCAGCGGGGCTACGAAGATCGACTTTCGTGGCACTGACCTCCTGCCCGCCGGTAAGGGCGAAGCAAAGGTGGAAAGCAAGCAGGGCTACATCGAAGTTGAGGTGGAGTTCGGCGGGCTGGAACCGGCAACAAAGAACGGCGCCGAGTATCTAACGTATGTTCTGTGGGCAGTTACTCCTGAAGGCCGGACGTCCAATCTTGGCGAAGTCCTGCTCAATGGAACGCGGAGCAAGCTCAATGTGACCACCGAACTACAGGTCTTCGGCCTGATCGTGACAGCCGAGCCCTACTTCGCCGTGTCTCAGCCCAGCGACCTCATCGTAATGGAAAATGTGGTTCGGGCCGATACGGTTGGCAAGATCGAGGAGATCGATGCGAAGTATGAACTGTTGCAGCGTGGGCAGTATGCGCGGCTCTCGAACCCTCTGGCCCTGAAGCTTGACCGCAAGCTGCCGGTGGAACTCTACGAAGCGCGCAACGCAGTGCAGATTGCGCATTCAATGAATGCGGATAAGTACGCCGCCGAGACGTATCAGAAGGCTGCCGCCAGCCTGGCAAAGGCAGAGGCCTATCAGGCTCGTAACGCGGGGTCGAAGCCGGTAACCATGACGGCCCGCGAGGCCGTGCAGACCGCTGAGGACGCCCGTGCGATCGCCGTGAAACGTCAGGAAGAAGAACTCCTGACGATGGAACGTAGCCGGGCAGCCGAGCGCACTGCCAATGCTGAGAACGCCAGCGCGGCAGCGAAGGCGGAGACGAACAGGATTGCGGAAGCCGCGGAAGCCGCGCGCTTACAGGCGAAGTCCGACGCCGAACGCAGGGCGCGAGAGAACGACTTGCAGGTCGCCTCGGTCCAGGCAACAGCTGACCGCGCGAAGCTGGACGCGGAACGTACCCGCATGGACAGCGACGCGAAGACCGCTGCTGCCGCGCTGGAAGCGGAGCGACTGAGACGCGAGAATGACGCCCAACGGGCAGCATCGGCCGCGGAACTCGATAATGCCGCGAAACAGAAAGCTCAGCTGGAGGCCGACAAGGCCGCCCTGCGAACTCAGTTGCTCACGCAATTCAGTTTGATTCTGCAGACGCGTGACACCGCTCGCGGTCTGATCGTCAACATGACCGACGTTCTGTTCGACACCGGCAAGCATACGCTGCGGCCACTGGCCAGAGAAAAACTGGCCAAGGTCGCGGGCATCGTCTCCGGGCATCCGGGACTGAAGCTGGAAGTGGAAGGCCACACCGACTCTGTCGGTAGCGACGAATATAACCAGAAGCTCTCGGAAGATCGTGGATCAGCCGTTCGCGACTATCTGACCGCACAGGGCATGGCCGCCAATTCCGTCACCACGAGGGGTTACGGCAAGACCCAGCCTGTCGCCACTAATGACACAGCCGACGGCCGCCAGCAGAATCGCCGCGTGGAATTGGTTATATCCGGCGAAATCATCGGCACCGTCATCGGTGTCGCGCCATCCGGCAACTAGAACGAAAGGGAACATCATGGACAAACATGCAGTAGTGGCGGTATACGACAGTCATGACGCCGCCGAAGAGGCACTGAAACAACTACAGACGGCGGGCTTCGACATGACGAGGCTCTCCATTGTTGGCCGTGACTACCACACGGATGAACATGTGGTGGGCTACTACAATGCCGGCGAGCGGATGAAGAGCTGGGGGGCTGCGGGTAGCTTCTGGGGCAGCATATGGGGCGTGTTGTTCGGCTCCGCATTCTTCTCCATCCCCGGGCTGGGCGCGGTTCTGATGGCTGGTCCCGTAGTGGCGGCGATGGTCGCGGCACTGGAAGGCGCTGTCGTAGTTGGTGGACTGAGTGCGATGGGTGCCGGACTCTACAGCCTCGGCGTGCCGCAGGACAGCATTATCGAGTATGAGACGGCGCTCAAGGCGAACAAATTTCTGGTGGTGGCCGACGCCAGCGCCGGCGACCTCGCCGACGCGCGTCGCATCATGAAGTCCGGTCTCGCACACGAGATGCAGGAACTCGCGAGCGTTTCCATCTGACACATGGAAATCGCTAACCCCCTGTATCCAGATGGTCGGGGCGACGAAGTTGCATTTGCAAGGGGGGCCCTCACCGGGTCCCCTTTCGTCTTCCCGGTGTTGTCCATGAAGCCGGAAACCAATCCACCAGGCTACGCGACTGACTTCCGGGAAGCGACCGGCCAGGCATTTGGGGGATGGGTTCGGCAACTCCGGATCCGCATCAACAGCGAGTTCGACGACGTCGCCGCCGCGCTGCAACTGGTGGCCTCCCGGCAACAGTCGAAACGCAGGTTGGAAACTGAGGCCATCGTCGCCATCCTGGAGGACAAGCGCCTGGAGGTGATGGCAATGGCCGACAAGCCCGAGCTTCTTTACGAATGGCACCACGTAGGAGACCAGGTCCGGCGATTGCTCTTTGAAGATCCCCGATACAAGAAAATTCGTCTAAGCCGCGGTACTTCCCGGCAACGCGCCAAAGCCGCGGTACTCGCACGCAGCAGACGCCACCGGGGAAAATAGCGGGGACCTCAGGCAACAAGGGAGGTCCCCCCCCCCGGATTCCCCACGGAGCAGTCTTCAGCGATAAAGTAATACTGATCGTAATGCTCACGTCACGTTTGAAATCGCGCGCCGCCGTAGCGGCCATACCCCTTGCCGCACTGTTGGGTCTTCGGGCGCAAAGCAAGCCAGACTTCAACAAAGATATCCGGCCAATTTTCGAAACCAGTTGCTATTCGTGTCACGGTGAAAAGGTACAGAGTGGCGGCCTGAGGCTGGACCAGAAGGCCTCGACGCTGGCGCACCTGACGGCGGGCAATTCCGGTGCAAGCGCGATCTACCTGCGCGTCGCTGGTTCGGGCAACCAGCAGCGTATGCCCCTTGGCGGCGCGGCCCTGACCGCCGCTCAAATCGGTCTGATCAAAGACTGGATCGACTCGGGCGCGGCCTGGCCCGATGGCGTTGTCACCAGTTCCGCCCCGAAGAAGAAGCACTGGGCATTCATCCCCCCTGTGCGCCCCACCTTGCCCGTCGTGAAGAACACGAAATGGGTTCGCAATCCGATTGACCGGTTCGTTCTGGCGAAGCTGGAGGCCGAGAAAGTTTCCCCCTCCGGTGACGCGCCCAAAGCAACCCTCCTCCGGCGGCTGTCTCTGGATCTGACTGGCCTTCCGCCCACGCCGGAAGAAGTGGACGCTTTCGTGAAGGACTCCAGCCCCAAAGCTTATGAAAAGCAGGTGGAGCGTCTGCTGGCCTCCCCGCACTACGGTGAAAAATGGGCGCGGCAGTGGCTGGATGGCGCACGCTACGCCGATTCCGACGGCTACGAGAAGGACAAGCCCCGCTTCGTCTGGGCCTACCGGGATTACGTCATCAATGCGTTCAACAAGAACCTGCCGTACAACCAGTTTGTCAGCGAGCAGGTGGCTGGCGACCTGATGCCGAACGCCACCCAGGATCAGAAAGTCGCCACCGGCTTCCTGCGCAATTCCATGGTCAACGAAGAAGGCGGCATCGACCCCGAACAGTTCCGTATGGAGGCCATGTACGACCGCATGGACGCGGTCGGCAAGAACATCCTCGGCGTCACCATTCAGTGCGCCCAGTGCCACAACCATAAGTACGACCCACTGCAGCAGGAAGAGTATTACCGGATCTTCGCTTTCCTGAACAACTCGCATGAAGGCGCCATGGCCGTGTACACCCCGGCCGAGCAGATGAAGATCGCCGAGATCCAGCGCCGCACGAGCGAGATCGAAGCGAATCTTCAGCACCGGAACCCCACCTGGCGCGAAAAGATGACCGCATGGGAAGACGCCACCGCGAAGGCGATACAGCCCGAATGGACGGTCGTGAAGCCGGAAGTCGACGATATTTCCACCGGCGGCCAGAAGTACATATTGCAGGAAGACGGCTCTCTGTTGGCCCAGGGCTACGCGCCGACCAAGCACACCGTCAAGCTGACGGTGAAGACGCCCCTGAAATCCGTCGCTTCGGTTCGCCTCGAACTGCTGAATGACCCGAATCTGCCCCTCGGCGGCCCGGGACGTTCCGTGAAGGGCACCGGCGCACTCTCGGAATTCAAGCTGGAAGCCGCGCCTCTGAACGACCCCGCCGCGAAGGCGAAGAATATCCCCGTGGCGAAGGCCACAGCCGACCTCAATCTGCCGGAAACCCCGCTCGACCCGATGTTCGCCGATAAGTCGACCAAGAAGCGTCTGCTTGGCCCGATTCAGTTCGCCATCGATGGCGTGGATGACACAGCCTGGGGGATCGACGCTGGCCCCGGTCAGCGCAACGTGCCGCGCAAGGCCGTTTTCAACCTCTCCGAGACCGTGACGAACGAAGGTGGCTCCGTCCTCACCATCTATCTGAAGCAGAACGCCGGAGGCTGGAACAGCGACGACAACCAGAACAACAATCTGGGCCGCATGCGCCTCTCGCTGTCGGGTGACCCCAACGCCACCGCCGACCCGCTGCCTGCCGCTGTCCGCGAAGCTCTCGCCATCGCCCGCGACAAACGCTCGCCGCGGCAGACTGCCACCCTCTTCAGCCATTTCCGTACCACGGTTCCGGAATGGAAGGACGACAACACGACCATCGCGGCCCTCTGGAAGGACTATCCGGAAGGCTCTTCGCAGCTGATCCTGAATGAACGGACGAATGTCCGCGAGACGCACCAACTCACCCGCGGCGACTTCCTGCAGCCGGGCAAACTCGTCACAGGTGGCGTGCCGTCGTTCCTGAATCCCCTGCCCACGGACGGCCCGGTGAACCGCCTCTCGTTCGCGAAGTGGCTGGTGTCACGTGACGCCCCCACCACTGCGCGTTCGTATGTGAACCGCATCTGGCTCGCCTACTTTGGCATCGGCATTGTGGAGACGGCAGAAGATCTGGGCAGCCAGAGTTCCCCGCCCTCGCACCCCGAACTCCTGGACTGGCTGGCCGTCGAATTTATGGACAAAGGCTGGGACGTAAAAGCGATCCACCGCCTGATCGTGAATTCCGCCACCTACCGGCAGAACTCGGTCGCTTCCGAAGAACTGCAGGCGAAAGATCCGTACAATCGCCTGCTG
>CANIHR010000330.1 GCA_947467185.1 Bryobacterales bacterium | reverse complement strand
TCCTTTGCTTCGGCGGCGGTGAAGATTCGACCGGTCAGGGCAAGTTCGGTTGTCCTTCGCTCGCCCATGGCCTGGGCGCAGGCCGGGAAGATGAGGACGGGCCAGAGGCCAATCCGGATTTCGGTCAGGCCGAACTGGGCGTCCTCGGCAGCTATGACGATGTGGGCGTTGGCGGCAACTCCGGTGCCCCCGGCGATGGCTGGTCCCTGGATCGCGGCGACTACCGGCTTGTGGAGCCTCCCGATAACGGTGAAGAGTCGCTCGTGGAGGGGGGCCATGCGGGCGGCGATGGTTGGATCGGTTGCTTCCCGGAGGTCCATGCCGGCGCAGAAGGCTCCGCCTTCCCCGTTGAGGAGAATGGCTCCCACGGTGGGGTCGGTGTCCGCCGCTTCGAGGGCTTCGAGCAGGGCCCGGGAGAGCTCCTCGTTCAGGGCGTTGCGCTTTTCGGGGCGGTTGAGGGTGAGGTGCAGAACGCGACCTTCGTGCGCGGCTTCGAGGACGGGCATTTACAGGGTCTCCAGTACGAGGGCTTCGCCACGGGGGCGGGTCAGGCAGATTTCGAGCGCCATCGCGAGGACTTCGCGGGTTTCAGCGGGGTCGATGACGGCGTCGCAGTGGCCGCGTGCGGCGGCGTATTTGGCGTCGAGCCAGCGTTCGTAGTCGGCCTGAGTTTGGGCGATGGCGGCTTTGAGGTCGGAGGACATTTCGGCGCCGGAGTCGCGGAGTTTGTCGAGTTCGACGGAGTGGAGGGCTCGGACGGCGGAATCGCCTTCCATGACGCCGATGCGGGCGGTGGGCCAACTGAAGGTGAAGTTGGGGTCGAAACCCTGGCCGGCCATGGCGTAGTAACCGGCTCCGCTGGCGTGGTTGGTGGTGAGAACGATGCGAGGGACGGTGGCGCAGGACATGGCTTCGACCATCTCGGCTCCGGCGCGGATGATACCTTCGGCTTCGACCTGGGAACCGACCATAAAACCGGAAACATCCTGGATGTAAAGGATGGGGGTGCCCAGGCGGTTGGCAGTTTCGACAAAGTATGCCACTTTGCGGGCGGTTTCGGTATAGATGATGCCACCGATGCGGGGTTTGAGGAAGCCGCGGCGGTTGGCAATGACGGCAACGGGGTGGCCGTGCAGGCGGGTCTCGGCGCAGAGCATTTCCGGGGCGAAGTCGGGCTGAAATTCAGTGAAATCTCCGGCATCAAAGATGTGAGCCAGGAGGTCTTCGACGCTGTAGGGGAGGCGGTGGTCGGCGGGGAGAATGCCGTAGATTTCGCTGGCCGGGTGGGCGGGTTCCCTGCCCTGAGTACGACTTGCACTCTCCCGGCGAAGCGGCCACGGGGGCAGATTACGGACTCGGGTGCGGAGCATTTCGAGACAGGCGGGGTCGTCTTTGGCTGTGTAGTGGGCAACGCCGGACGTGGCGGTGTGGAGGTGCGCGCCGCCCAGAGATTCGGTGTCGATAGATTGGCCGGTGGCGCCTTTCACCAGATTCGGGCCGCCGAGGCCCATGAAACTGGTGCCTTCGACCATGATGATGGAGTCACTGAGGGCGGGCAGGTAGGCTCCGCCGGCAATGCAGGGTCCCATAACGGCCGCGAACTGGGGGATGCGGAGGCGGCGGCGCATGAGGGAGTTGTAGTAGAAGATGCGGCCGGCACCGTACTGGCCGGGGAAGATGCCGTCCTGATACGGGAGGTTGACGCCGGCGGAATCAACCAGATAGATGATGGGCAGGCGATTGCGCATGGCAATTTCCTGAGCACGGAGGATTTTGGTGATGGTTTCCGGCCACCAGGCTCCGGCTTTCACGGTGGCGTCGTTGGCGACGATGACGACGGGACGGTTTTCGACCCAACCGATACCGGTAATGACGCCAGCAGCGGGGGCGGCACCGTCGTAACGGTCGTACGCGATGAGGAGACCGACTTCGAGGAAGCGAGTGCTGGGGTCAATTAAGGCCGCGACACGTTCCCGAGCGGTGAGCTTGCCGGCTTTGTGCTGTTTGGCGATGCGTTCGGGGCCGCCTCCGGCGTGGAGGTGAGCTTCGAGATGCCGCAGGTTGTCGACGAGGTGGCGCATGTGGGCGAAGCGGGCCGAATCGACAGCTGCGTTGGGACTCATGGAGCCATTGTCATACGAATCGCGGGAGCGCATGGTGGTCAGGCAGTCTTTGGCAGGGGCGATTTGGACCAGTGCCCACAGCAGTGCTTGTATTTCTGACCGGAATTGCAGGGACAGGGGGCGTTGCGCGGCGCAGTGGGCGCGGAGGGCGGCGTGTTGCGGGCTTTGGCATGTTGGGCCAGCAGACGGCGTTCTTCCTGTTGAATTTTCGCGTGGAGGATCGCTTCACTGTTGCGGATGTCGGCCGGGGCCGGCGTTTCGGGCGCTTCCGCGGTGGGGACAACCGGGACACTGGCCCGCTTCAGTCCGGGAAGCACTAATTTCAGGCTTGCGACACCGGGCAGGAGGATGCCGAGTTGTGCCTGGAGGTAGCGATCGGACTGGAGACGGCGAAGTTCTTCGAGATTGCGGCGAATGCCGAGGTTGGTCTGGTCCCGATAGCGAAGCATTCTCGATTGCACATCGGCCGCGCGGGCCTGATCGGACATGTCCGGGGTTTCGAAGACACAGTAACGTTCGATGCGCCAGGCCGCACGGACGATCTCGGCGGCGAAATAGCATTCGAGGGCACCGCTGGGGTGAAGTTCGGTTTGCCAGCGGTCTACGTGGGCGGTGTATTGGGCCTGGTCGGCGGGGGCTACATCGTGGGCAGTGTATTCGGCGAGGGTTCGCATGGTGGGGCTTCCTTTCTGGTATTGCGGCGCGATTTCGCCGGAGTTGTGGTGCGGGTTACGGGGGCGTCGCTGTCTGCGAGGGGTGGCGGTGAGCCACGACGGAGCGCAATCAGGAGGCGCAGGGCATTGCTAAAGGCACGGGCGTAACGCGCTTCGAGGCGACCAAGAGCGGCGAGCACGGTGGCGTGGCGCTCGGGGGCGTGGGACATGGCGAGGTGGTACACGTCCTCGTGGGGTTCGAAGAGGACGCCATCTTCGTCGGTGAGTTCGCGGGGCTGAAAGTCGACACTTTCGTGCTCGTAGATGGCCTTTTCCATGAGGGTGACGCGGAGGCCGCGCCAGCGGGAGAGGGCGAGTTCATCAACGAGATGGCGTTCGGGGAAGTTGCGGGGGCGCAGGTCGGCGCGCACGGAGTCGAGGAGTTCGCCGAGACGGTTCGCGAGTTCCTCGCCGATGGTGAAGGTACTCGGGTCGAGATTGAAGAGCTGCTGGGTGGTGATTGGCATGGGTGCCTCCTTCGGTAGAGGAGTTTTTCATGCGGGGCGTGCAGGATGGATTTCTGGTGGTTTAAGAAAGCTATTGCAGGTTCCTGAAAACATGGAATTAAAAAATGTTTTCGAGAATTGTGACCGAGGATCGAGGGGAGGAACACAAGGCGCGAAATGTTTTCGGGGTATACTGGCGCGAAACGAGTCGGAAGGACACAATTATGCCTGAAACTCAGATTATTTGCAGGGGATGTCGCCGGAATATTCAGGTGAAGGACTGGACGTGTCCGGGCTGTGGGGCTATTTCGGACGGGATGCTGTTTGGAACGGTGACGCGCGCTGCCCTTGACGGGGCCGGGCGGGATGCCTGGGATGAGGGCGCCCGGGAATGCGCCGGGCAACATGCCACAACCGGGGTAACCGCGATTCAGCCCGAGAAATACCGACCGGTTCCGGGCCACGAGAATGCGTATCGTGCCGGATGGCAGAAGGCGGCTGACGGCCTGGAGGCCACTGCAGACCGCAAGTTTGGACGGCGGAGGGGACTCCGGGTGATGCTGTCGGGGGTTGGGTTGCTGCTGTTCGGGCTGGCGGTGGCTGCCGTGACGGGCAGCATTACACGGATCACCCTGGTGATGGTGGTGCCCCTCGGGCTGGGGGTGGTGAATATCATCATTGGCGGGGTGATGATGATTACCGGAAATAACGACGAAGCCCGACCGGTGTAGAGTTGTTTACCCCTTGCGTGAGGAGACAGGTGGCCATTGACGACTGGAGCCTCCTGGTTCCCGGGCACCAGCCGTCCTGTAAAAGCGAACCGGGATTTCCCTCAGATTTATTTGAAGTGACACGGCCACAATCAGAGGCGCGACAACCCAGGGGCGGCTGATTAGGGACCCAAAGCCTGGGGCGCGTTCAATCGAACCGGAGATGCCCCTCTGCTACCCCCATGCCTGAAATGTGTAGCATGGATGAGTGCCCGAGGTCAGCCGCTTTTTTGGTATCGTCATTCGAATGTTCTCCGAGCCAGGCGGGCAACACCACCTGGCACACTTTCACGCATATTTTCAGGGCGAAGCCGCTGTGTTTTCGATTGACCCGGTGGACCTGATCGCGGGAAGTCTGCCACAGCGCCAGCGCAGGCTTGTTGAGGCCTGGGCGGAGCTACATCAGCCGGAGTTACAAATTGATTGGACCTTACTGAACTCCGGGCGCGCCGCGACTCCGATTGAACCGCTAAAATAAGAACTGCGAAACGGATACACAACTATTTCAGCGAGGGCCCAATGACACATAGAATCTGCCGAGTCGTCGATTTTGAGATCACTGGCCCCTACCGGCTGCGAGTGAGATTCGATGACTTGTCGCAGCAGGACGTTGACCTCGAACCGGTGTTGCGCGGAGAACTATACGGCCCTTTGCGGGATCTCGCGTGTTTCAACACGGTGGCACTCGATTCCGAAGTCGGAACATTGGTGTGGCCAAACGGCGCGGATTTTGATCCAGCCACCCTACACGACTGGCCGGTTTGCAAAAGGGCCTTTGCGGAAATGGCAGCGCGCTGGGAACTTGTGTCGGCGTAAGGTCTCTCTCGCGCACACTGCCAAACAAGGTCAACCAATGCGGAAAACTCAGGGCGACCAGGACACTAACGTCGCGGTGAAAACGCACG
Source organism: Bryobacterales bacterium (assembly GCA_947467185.1). Lineage (GTDB taxonomy): Bacteria > Acidobacteriota > Terriglobia > Bryobacterales > Bryobacteraceae > BOG-234. Next base: position 789 of record CANIHR010000330.1, on the reverse strand, counting down.
CAGAAGTTCCTCGTTCAGGTCCTCGTCAGGCAGGGACTTCACGGTTTCATTGGTAAGTGGCGGCACACCGGGAGTGGCCTCGAAGAGCACCCAGCCATTTTTTGTCCGGAACTGCGGCAGGCTGGCCGCACCGCGGCAGATGAGACTGGTTGCGGCCTCTCCGAGAGAAATGGAGCGCTGTTTCGCGTACTTCCTGACCTCGGTGAGTGCTTCTTCATCGATGTTCCGGGTGGTTCTCATTTATGCCATTTTATCCAAATAATCAGAGCCGACAAAGCCCGCGTGATGCCGAACCGGCTGCCACCGTTACTTCCCTGGCTCGGGCTGCAGCGCCAGGGCGTTGAAGAAGAGTTTGTAGTTTTGCCAGCTTTGGCTTCGGTACTGGGGGCGCATGCCGAACAGGACGATGTGGCCTTTGCCCTGCGGGACGTCCAGGAGCGCGGCTTTGCCGGTCAGGTACTTTTCTCCGAGGAGCCAGCCGGAGGCGAGGACTTCCTTTTGCGGGTAGCGGGCGACGACGTATTCGGCGGGGGCTTCCCAGGCGGGGCTTTGTTCGCTCCAGAGGGTTAGCGTGGCGGGCATGCCGTACGCCAGGGGGCTCTTCGTGTCGAGTTCCATGTTCAGGAGTGAACCGGGAGAGTAGAAGTCCTTTGCGGCGACGCCCCGGGTTGTGCTGGTGGCTTTCACGCCGAGGTCCTGGGTTGCGTAGTCGGCGGCATGGTTGAGGAGGATGAGCGTACCTCCCTGCTGGACAAAGTCTTTGAGGGCAGCAGTCCCTTTGTCTCCGAG
>CANIHR010000329.1 GCA_947467185.1 Bryobacterales bacterium | reverse complement strand
TGCGGAACTCCGAAGTGGAACTCGCGAAGTCGAACATCCTGCTGATCGGGCCAACCGGTACCGGCAAAACCCTTCTCGCGCAGACGCTTGCCCGTGTCCTCGATGTGCCCTTCGCCATCGTTGACGCCACCACGCTGACCGAAGCCGGTTACGTGGGTGAGGACGTCGAGAACATCATCCTGAAGCTGCTCCAGGCTGCAGACGGCGATGTCCAGAAATGCCAGCAGGGCATCATCTACATCGACGAAATCGACAAGATCTGCCGCAAGGACGAAAACCCGTCCATCACCCGCGACGTTTCCGGTGAAGGCGTGCAGCAGGCGCTGCTGAAGATTCTGGAAGGCACCGTTGCCAACGTCCCCCCGCAGGGTGGACGCAAGCACCCCCACCAGGAATTCACCGCGGTCGATACGACGAACATCCTCTTCATCTGCGGTGGAGCTTTCATCGGTCTCGAAAAGGTGATCGAACGCCGCATCGGCAAAAAAACGATGGGCTTCCTCGCCGAAGAGAAACCGACCGACGCCCAGCCGAAGACCGTTGCTATCGGCGAACGTCGCGACACGGACCTTTTCCGCAGCATCCAGCCGCAGGATCTGATCCGCTACGGCTTCATCCCCGAATTCATCGGCCGTATGCCGGTGGTTGCCACCCTGGAAGATCTGGATAAAGCCGCACTCATCCAGATTCTGACCCGCCCCCGCAACGCCATCATCAAGCAGTACCAGCGACTCTTCGAGTACGAGAACGTACGCCTCCGGTTCACGGACGACGCGCTCGATGCTATCGCGGGACTCGCCCTCGAACGCAAAGTTGGTGCGCGCGGCCTCCGTATGATCATCGAGGACCTGATGCTGGATCTGATGTACTTCCTGCCTTCGTACAAGAAGGTCCGGGAATTCCAGGTGACCCGGGAGATGGTCGTCTCGCAGAAGATTGCCGTCAACCTCCTCGAAAAAGCCGGTTAAATTTACCCGTGTGGTGGCCGAAAACCACCACGCAACCACTTCAGCACGTACCCTGGCTTCGTTTTTTCAATCACTTACATTTTGGCAACGGGTTTGCATTCTTCCTTCGCGGAAGGAGCCTGAAAATGAAAGCTCGATTGTTAGCCGCCGTCCTCTTACTGGGTGGTTTGTCCACGGCCTGCGCCGCCCACCCTCGCGTTTACGGAGGCTTTTACGCCTCACCTCCCCCGCCGCCCGTTGCTTACCGCTACCGCGCCCCCATGCCATCTCCCGGCTACGTCTGGATCGATGGTTACTGGTATCTGGACGGCCCCCGCTACATGTGGCGTGACGGTTACTGGGCACGTCCGCCGTATAGAGGCGCATATTGGTACGCCCCCCGCTACCGTGGCGGACGCTGGTACCCCGGCCGCTGGCGTTAAAAAACTTTACAGAAATGCAAACGGGTAGTCCCCTCACGCGTATGAACCTGTGTGATGAAAGCACTACTCGTTTGCATCCTTCTGTTGCCCGTTGCGGGCGTCTGTAACGCAGGCCGCATGGAGGTCCGTGCGGCCCGAATGGAAGCCCGCCGCGCCCGCGTGGAACTGCGCCGTGCCCGCGCCGAAGCCACCCGGGCTCTCCGTGAAGCCATGCGCGATTCCCGCCGGGCGTTCCGCGAAAACCGCTACAACTAAGCAGCCAGCGGCAGGTTCCCCGACTCAGTTGTCAGGCTGCCCCTCAGTTGCATCAGCGAGCTCCGGATCCACGTTTTCACCGTTCCCAGAGGTAGCCCCGTCACCTCTGCAATCTCGGTGTGAGTGTAGCCCTCCGTGAACGCCAGTTCCAGGATTCGCCGCTGCGCCGCCGGCAGCAACACCGTACTCTGGCGAATCCGGGCATGACTCCAAACGTCAGGCACCTGTCCGCCAACCGCGAGTTCCCGGCTCTTTGACTCGGGGGCATCCAGTTCCACCGCACAGGTACAGCGCCTGCTCCGGCGCAGGCTATCCAGCGCCCGGCTGCGGGCAATCATATAGAGCCACGCCACCGGCGTTCCCCGCGACGCCGAAAAGGCCTGGGTATTCTGCCACACGTAGACATACACATCCTGCAGAATCTCTTCGGCCGCCGACTGATCTTTCAGAATCCGCGCAACGAACGGTCGCAGAATCGGGCAGGTCAATCGATAGAACTCTGTAAAGGCAAGCTCATCGCGGCAACTCACACGCCGGATCAACATCAAAAGCAGGTCCGGCGGAATCACTGGGCGTCCTCTTCGGACGCACCGGGTGGTGTGCTCTCCATTACGGCGGTCAGATACCGCTGATTCTGCTCAGAAATCCACGTCGTCACTTCGGCGAGAGTCGCGGCGCGAAGCTCAGCGCCCGTCTGAACATGCTGGATGTACCAGGTCTTGTCTGACGCCGAATCACCGGAACGATTCAGCGTACAGCGGATGAGAAAGGAACTCTGGACGGTCATGAAAGCCAGTCTGAATTCCCTGGCTTCCGGCGAAGTGGCACGCGGGTACCGCACCGCTTCCAGATCACTTCCAAATCTCTAACTATCTGATACTAAGACAAATAGGCCGAAAAAATTATTTTAAAGTCAGCCCGGTGCGGCGGAGCAGGACCGCGAAGCGAGGGTCCGAACGAAGCTCGTCGTAGCGCGGATCGGCAGCCAGATAAACCAGTTGCGGGCTCTTCTGCTCCAGTGCCCGCTCCAGCCACGCGAAGCTCTTCTCCCGGTCACCCAACGCCACAGCCAGTCTCGCCGGAATCATCGGCGAGACATATTCCCCCGCCTCCGCCTTCTCGGCCATCGCGAGCCAGGTCTTCAGGACTCCCGCGTAATCGCCTCGCCGGGCAGCAGGCTCCACACCAGCCGCGATCACCTGCTGGCCCGAGTAGCGCAGGAACTCGAGGGCTTCACTCGCCGCCTGAGCCGGCCGCCCATCCAGCGCGCAGACCGTCATCTGGTCCTCGTGTGCCGGAGCAAAGGCAGCGTTCAGGGCCAGAGCCTTGCTGAAATGCCCCAGCGCCTCGCCATAACTACGGCGATAGTAGGCCGGATAACCCATATTGAGATTCACCACCGGTGACAGAGGATCGAGATCCAGAGCCGTTCCCAGTTCTCGCTGTGCCTCATCCAGACGGCCCTGCGCCGCCAGGTGGACACCGTACCAGTGGTGCGCCGTCGCATACCCGGGGTTCAGCTCAATCGCTCGACGGAACTGCGCCTCCGCCGCCACCCAGTTCCAGTCATACAGGGCACTCACCATTGCCAGAGTCGTCTGCGCTTCAGCCAGTCTCTGGTCAAGCTCCAGCGCTTTTTGCGCGGCGTCACGCGCCTTCGGGAAATGATCGCGCGGCAGACCGCTTTGCCACCCCAGCAGACCATAGCTGTCGGCCAGCCCGGCCCATGCCAGCGCATAATTCGGATCGCGATCCAGCGCCTTTTTATAAAAATCGATCGACTTGCGGAAGCCGTCCGGTGTGCGTAAATTCCAGTACGACCGCCCCGTCAGATAGAGCCGATATGAGGTCGCATCTTCGGTCGTGCTGCGGACGGGTTGCGGCCCCGGTTGCCCCGCCAGAGTCTTCCGGAGCGCCGTCTCCAGTTCCGCAGTCAGCAGCGGTTGTAACCGCGTGAGATTTCCAGCCGGTGCCGAATACCGACGCGCCCAAAGGCGCGAACCGTCTTGTGTATCGATCAGTTCCAGCCCAACCGTCGCCGTTTCACCCGTCTGCCGCAGATACCCGGAGACGATCGTCGAGACCTTCAGATCCCGCCCCACCGTCAACGCGTCGGTACGTCCCTTGTACGCGAACATCGTGCCACGCGCCATCACCCGGAGGCCGCGCAACCTCGAAGTGCTGTTAATCAACTCCTCGGTGATACCGTCTGCGGCACTTTCAGCCTGGCCGGTTGCCCCCTCGATGCGAAGAGGCAGGATTGCCAGCGACTGCGGACCCGCATCCCGCGGCGGAGTCCGGTCGCGCAGACGATAATACGTCACGCCTGCAACCGCAATGCTCACCGGAACCACGAGCTGGAGTAAACTTCGGCGCGATGGCTTCGAGGCCGCCGGAGGGGCAACCGGAGGGGCGGCAGGCAGATCCGCGGAGGCCGCAGTTGCCACCTCACCGGCAAACGGCGCGACCTCAGGCACTCCAACCAGCAATCGCTCGTACAACCGGACCGTGGCTGGTTCCGGCTCGGCTTCCAGTTCCCGTAGAAGCGCCTCGCAACAAAGCCTGTATTGTTGCAACGCAAAATGGCGCTGGCCGCGCGCCGCATAGAGCTTCATCAGGCGCCGGTGCGCATCTTCATTCGCGGGATGGATCGTCAGCAGCCGGTTGAATACCTCAATTGCCCGCTCGTCGTTCGCCGCTTCCAGATTCCCGGCCAGCCTCTCCAGCGAACGCTGAAAAAGGAGTCGTAATCTCTCCCGGTGCAGAGATGCCCAGTCTTCATAGAGATCCTCTTCCAGAAGGTCCGCGCGATAGAGCGCGAGTGTCGCGTCCAGGCTCCCGGTATCACCGGAACGCAGGGCCTCCCCCGCCAGCCGCTCAAACTCAATCGCGTCAATCCAGATAAGAGACTCTGCCAGCAACACAACCGAGTCCTGCGTCAGCAGAAAACGAGAGCCACCGGAGGTCAGCGTCGGCTCCAATGCACGCCTCGCTGCGTGAATCACTTTATGCAGATTGTTGAGCGCCGCATCAGTTTCCATCTCCGGCCAAAGAAGCTCCAGAAGCTGTTCCCGATGCAGACTGTGGCCGGGCGCCAGAGCCAGCAATTTTATTAAGACTTTAGCTTTTTTTCGGCCCCACCGGGATTCTTCGACAGGAACACCGTCGACAAGAATCTGGAATCGGCCAAGCAGGTGGACCTGAAGTTCAGGCATGGGAGCGTGGCGGCGGACTGGATGGTCATTCGCCACTCCTGGTAGCGTAGCAGACATCGGTAACAGTCATGTGAAGCTACATTGGTAATTGGCCCGAATCCTCGCAATTGAAAGCTCGTGTGACGAGACTGCGGCGGCAGTCATTGAGGACGAGACCCGCGTCCTGTCCTCAGTCGTCTCAAGCCAGCTCGCCGTTCATGCGAAATACGGCGGGGTAGTCCCGGAGCTGGCCTCCCGCGAACACCTCCGCTCCATCGTTCCGGTGGTTCGTGAAGCAATGGAAGCCGCCGGCCTCAACTATTCTGATCTCGATGCCGTCGCGGCAACCCACGGCCCCGGTCTCGCAGGTGCACTGCTCGTGGGCCTCACGTACGCCAAGGCCATCGCCTTCGCCACCGGCAAGCCCCTCATCGCGGTGAACCACATTGAAGGCCACATCCACGCTGTCATCCTGGAAGCCGCCCAAAAAGGTACGCCCGTCGAACTGCCAGCCCTCGCGCTCATCGTCAGCGGCGGCCACACCCATCTTTTCGAAGCCCGCGAATCCGGCTACCGACTCTTAGGCCGTACCCGCGATGACGCCGCCGGCGAGGCTTTCGACAAAGTTGGGAAACTCCTTGGCTTCGGCTACCCCGGTGGCCCGGTCATCGACCAGCTCGCCCCGCACGGCAACCCGCGTGGCGTCCGCTTCACCCTCGCGAAAATGAAGGGGAATACCCTCGATTTCAGCTTCAGCGGCCTCAAAACCGCCGTCCTGCGTTGGGTGGAAAGTCACGACCTCGTTGCGGAAACCGCCGCCCGCCGCGCTCTGCTGCGGGAATCCCCGAAGCCGACCATCGAACAATGGCTGGCCGTCACCCCGCAAGCCACACTCGATCTCGTTGCCAGC
>CANIHR010000328.1 GCA_947467185.1 Bryobacterales bacterium | reverse complement strand
CCACGAAAAGCGCCTTGACGAACTCCAGCGCCTCCGCAAAGCCGCCGAAGCCAAAGCCCAGCAGGAAGCCGAAGATCTGTTGCGTCTGAGACAGGCAAAGGGAGAAGAAATCAAAGAAACTGAAGCCACAATCCAGGTCAATGGGTTCGTTTTTTCCACCGCCAAAATCCTCGCCGAAATCCACCGCAAAGACCTGCTCGAAGAAGCCGCTTACTACAAATCCCACGCATGGAAACCCACAAAACCCTGGCCCGGCCCCTCCCAAATCCTCTCCAAAGCCGCCTGACGCCAGCCAGCCCGCACCCACCTCCAGCCAAACGCTAGAATTGAACAGAAACATGCCCTTCCCCTCCATCCCGGAGAAAATCCTCCTCCTGCTCATCATTGCCGCGTCTGCCTTCGGCTTCCTGACCCGTTTCAGCAAGGTCGCCCGCATCATCCAGGCCGCAAAATCCGACCCCGACTTCTCCCTCGGCTCGCTCGTCCCCCGCTTCCGCATCTTCCTCTGGGAGGTCCTCTTCCAGGGCAAAGTCATCCAGCAGCGACCCTTCGCCGGCGTCGCCCACGCCTTCGTTTTCTGGGGCTTCCTCGCGTTCGGCCTCGTCACCCTGAACCACCTCGCCACCGGCTTCGGCTTCCCCCTCCTCTCGCGCGAAGACCCCGTCGCTCGAGGCTACTTCGCCTTCGTCGGCCTCTTCGCCGTCATGGTCGCCATCTCCATCTCCTACCTCGGCATCCGCCGCTTCGTCTTCCGCCCCGCCTTCCTCGGCGCCGTCAAACCCGAATCCGGCTTCATCGCGCTCCTCATCCTCACCCTGATGCTCACCTACCTGGTGGCCCTCGCGATCCCCGAAACCACCCTCGCCGGACGCCTCACCTGGTGGCTCCACACCGTCGCCCTGATGGTCTTCCTCCCCCTCGTCCCCCACACCAAGCACCTCCACCTCGTCCTCAGCCCCGCCACCGTCTTCCTCAAGCGCGAAGGCTTCTCCGACATCCCCAAACTCCAGGGCGACGAGGACTTCGGCATGGTCACAGGCAAGGACGTCACCAAAATCGAAGCCCTGCAAGCCTTCTCCTGCGTCGAATGCGGCCGCTGCACCCAGCACTGCCCCGCCTACAACACCGGCAAGGAACTCAACCCCAAAGAAATCATCCTCGGGATGCGCGGCTACCTCAACAATGAAGGCCCGCTATCCGAAGCCACCCTGCTCGGCCCCCACATCTCCGAAGAAGCCGTCTTCCAGTGCACCACCTGCGGCAGTTGCGAATTCCAGTGCCCCGTCGGCATCCAGCACCTCCCGTTCATCATCGGCATGCGCCGCGGAGCCGTCAACACCGGAGCCTGGGAAGACAAGTTTGGCACCAAGCTCTTCCTCGCCCTCGAACGCAATGGCAACTCGCTCGGCATGCCCTCCAGCGAACGCCAGAAGTTCATCACCAAAGCCGCCCTCCCCTACTACGACGGCACCCAGGAATACTGCCTCTGGCTCGGCTGCATGGGCGCCCTCGACGCCGGCGGACGCGAAACCGTCCTCGCCCTCGTCAAAATCCTCAACTACCTCGGCATCACCTTCGGCGTCCTGAAAAAGGAAAAGTGCAACGGTGACCCCGCCCGCCGCCTCGGCAACGACCTCCTCTTCTCCCAGCTCGCCGAAGAAGGCATCCAAAACCTCTCCGCCAACAAGGTCACGAAGATCCTCAGCATCTGCCCCCACTGCGTCCGCACCATGAGTAAGGACTGGGCCGAAGCCGGACAAACCGTGGAAATAGAGCACCACTCCGAACTCCTCGCCCGGCTGAAGCACCAGCTCCCGATCCAGCCGGCCGACCAGCGCGAATCGGTTGTCTATCACGACCCCTGCTACCTCGGTCGCTACCGTGGCGTCTACGACGAACCCCGTGAAGTCCTCAGCCGCGCCGTGGACCTCCTCGAAGCCCCGCGCAACCGCGAAAAGTCCTTCTGCTGCGGAGCCGGAGGCGGTCAGATGTTCTTAGGGGAAGAAAAGGGAACGCGCGTCAATGCAACGCGTGCGAAGGAACTGGTCGATACCGGAGCCCAAACCGTAGCCGCCGGCTGCCCCTTCTGCGCCTCCATGTTTAAGGACGCGCTGAAAACGGTCTCCGACAACCCGCCCCAGCTTCTGGACATCGCCCAGATCGTGGCGCGTGGTTTGCCCGAGAAAAGCGTACCCGAGAAAACGCAGTCTATAAATTAAACGAGAACGATTCGCCGAGGTAAACCCGCTTTACCTCGACGTCCTGTGCCAAAGCATCAGGACTGCCCGACCGGAAGATCTTCCCGGCGTTGATGATGTACGCGCGATCCGTCACGCTCAGCGTCTCCCGAACGTTGTGGTCCGTCACCAGAATCCCCAGACCCTCGCGCTTCAGGTCGAGGATGATCTTCTGCAGTTCCAAAACCTGAATCGGGTCGATACCCGAAAACGGCTCGTCCAGCAGAAGGAAAATCGGGTCGATCGCCAGCGACCGGGCAATCTCCACGCGCCGCCGTTCGCCGCCTGACAGCACAAAACCCTTGCTGTGCCGCACCGTTTCCAGGCCCATTTGCTCGATCAGCCGGTTCATCTTCTCCCGCCGCTCGCGCCCACTCATCCGGCGCGTCTGCAGGATCGCCATCAGGTTCTCTTCCACGGTCAGCTTCCGGAACACGGAAGCCTCCTGCGGCAGGTAGCTAATGCCGCGCCGCGCCCGCTGGAACATCGGCATATTCGTCAGGTCCGTGCCATCCAGCGTCACCTTGCCGGAATCGGGGCTGATCAGCCCGACCACCATGTAAAACGACGTCGTCTTCCCCGCCCCGTTCGGCCCCAGCAACCCAACGATCTCGCCCTGTTCCACCTTGAGCGACACATCGTTCACCACCCGGCGTCCGCGGTACGACTTCGAAATCTCGACTGTTTCCAGAATGGCCATTTATGGAGAGGTTTACTTTTTCTTTTTATGCAACAGAGTCCGAACCGGCTTATCCGGCGCGCCGTCAATAATCAACCGATCATCGTCTGTGTAGTACGTGATCTTTTCGCCCTTACTGTTTCCCCGAACCGTATCTTCCAGCGACGGATCCCCGCCGGAAAGGGTAATTTTTCCCTCTTCCGTATAGTATTCCGCATGGTCGCTCCGCCCCAGCCGGCGGCGCGTCGGCATCACCTTCAGGATCGATACTTTGCCATCGGCAATCGCATGGTGAATCCGCGAATCGGCGTCCGATTTTTCGTCATTCAGGAAGGCCGTCAGGGTGATGCTGTCCACCGACATATTCGAACGCCGGAACGCAACGCCGCCCGAGTAAACCGCCTGCCGGTCCTTGTCCGTATAGACCATTTTCTGCGCCCGAACCACAGTCATAGTCGGCTGCGCAGCAGGCTTTTTCTTATCGTCCTTCGGCTTGTCCTGGAACTGCGAAATCACCTTATCGGTCGCCGTCAAAGACTTCGCATCCCGGTCAATATCGATCCGGTCCGCCTGAATCCGGTTCGACGCCTGCCACAGCACCGCATCACCGATGTAGTGCATGTTCTTGTTCCGGTTCGTCGAGGTCACCCGGTTCGCCAGACCCTGCGTCGGCTCATCCTTGTCCAGCATGTCCGAACCGGCTGTCGCATCGCCGGTCTTCTTCTTTTCCGGCAGCCGCGTCGTCGCCACATGGCCTTTCGCCTCGAAGTCGCCCGAATCCTGCTTGATCTCGATATAATCCGCTGCCGTGGAACCCGACTCGTCCGACACCCGCGCGCCGCCATCCAGCGTCATCAGGTCTTTGTCGTTATCAAGCGTTCCGTTCATGGCCTGCGCCTTGCGGGTCCCCTGCTCATAGCGGAAATCGCCCGACTGTTTCATGGCCTTCACTTCGGAATCTTGATCGAACACGGCGTCCAGAACCCGGCTGCTGGTCCGGGAGACTGGACGCACCGGCCGCTTCACCTTCTCATCCTGCTGCTTCTCGAGGACCGACGGGTACGTCTCGGTCACCGCATTCGTCGCATGGAACGCCTGGACCGTGTTCTTCGCGCCATATCGAATATCCATGTCCGACGACTTCAGCACACGCCGGTGACGGTCGTTTGTGGCCGGAATAAACTCCACCGTCGCGGCCGTATTCGTCACCACACGATCCAGGTCTTTGCCACCCGGCTTCATCTTCAGATCGAGCGCTTCCGACACCAGAATCTTCGTGTCGCCAGTCCGACCTTTCGGGTCAGGAACGGGCTTCGATTCGATCCGTGCTTTGCCCTTCGCAATCGCGCTCGCAAGCTCACTGTCGCCCGTCTGCGTGTTGAAGAACAGGTCCACGGTCTGCCCCGACATCGTCGTCGCCGCCCCATTGCCCTTCGTCATCAGCTGCGCGCCACCCGACCCGTTCAGCTTCTCCAGGTCGCCATCGTCCGTGTAGTGGATCTGCGCCACGGGAGCGGCGAAATCCAGCTCTCGGCCCGGCCGGATGTCATGCCCCGTAACCGCCGAGGCTTCCACAAAATCCAGGTGCTTCTTCTTCTCGGTGTCTTCCTTCAGGTGAACCGTCGCCGGCCCGCCCGACATCGTCGTCCCGCCGCGCGTCAGCTTCGACCATGGCCCCAGCTGCACCACAGAATTCTCTTCGCTGTAGACCAGTTCGCCGGCTTCCACCTTCATCGGCAGACTCTTCGCGTCCTTGCCCTTCAGGTTCAGCACCACACCGCCCTGCAGATGCAGTTGATGCGTCTGCGGGTTGTAGGTCGCACCCACACAGGTTCCGGTCCCGCCCTGAAACGTAAAGGCAACCGGCTGCGGAGTCCCCGCTTCCCCGGTCTGGCTATCGAAATTGACGCCCGCCGCCTTGATGGTGGTCAGGGTTTTCAGGGGTTCGCCTTCGGTAGGCACGCCGAGCGTAATCTCGGCCTCACCGGGCGCAAAAAGCTTATTATCGCTGGTGGAAAACTCAGCTTTCGGACTCCGGACGCGGTCGTAATGCTTCGCGTCCTTCATGTAGATCCGAAGCTCGATCTCGTCGAGTTCCGTCCGCCCGTTTTCCTTCAAAGTGGAGTTCTTAGCGGTGATCTTGACCGCTGGTTTCCCGTCCGTACTCTGCGCCCATTCGTAATCGATGGCGTTGCCGAGCGTGCCCAAAGGCAGGGATGGAGGAACGGCGCGTTCTCGTCCACGAGACGCAGTCCTCTGGTTCCGGTAGATACCGAACAAGCCAGCGGTAAGGACGAGGATGGCCGCCAGCAGCAACCAGCGAAGACTACGCATCAGGGAATTCCCAGTTTAGCGTGGACGGAGGCTTATTCCCGGCCGACATTCCGCTTCGCGCGGCGCAGCAGGAATTCCACGCGCTGGTCCGCATCCGGGTGCGAGTCCACCGAGAAATGCAGGTCCGGGCAGCGCCGCAAATTGAGCCGCGACGCAAGTTCCATCTTGAGGAAGTTCTTGGCATGTTCCAGAGCCGACAACACCTTCTTGTCGTTACCGGATTCGACGGCTACTTTCACGTGCGCGTTGCGCATATCGGCCGCAACATCCACCATCGTGACGCTCACGTCTTCCAGGCGCGGATCGTCCATCTCGAAGCCAATCAGCTCCGCCAGTTCCTCGCGGACCGCTTCCGATACCCGTTTTGTGCGATTTTCGTCCATTTCAAAGCCACTCCCGGTCAACCCGGATCAGCATAGGCCCCACCAACGACTCCGCTTCCCGCTCCACGCCGTCCAGTACCTTCGACGCAAAATCTTTGCTCGGGGATACGACGGCAGCGGCAAGAACAGCGCTGT
>CANIHR010000327.1 GCA_947467185.1 Bryobacterales bacterium | reverse complement strand
CGAAGGCGGATTTCCGGCGAGGCGAACTTACGGCTCATGATGGCGAAAGCGGCGTTGCTGGCGGTGCTGGAGTAAACGTCTGGATTCTTCTCCCACATCCGCACTTTCTCCAGGGCGAACCGTGTGGAGCGAATGCTGGAGATGATCAATTCGCGGTCGGGTTGGTCTCCCGGGAATTTGGTGAAGGCGGTTTCGAACTGCCGGAGTGCGGCCGACTGGCGCGCCAGCGTCGCCGGTGCGTAGCTCTCCAGTTGGCCATCGTATTGGTGAAAACCAGCCTGGGTGCCGAAGCTGGGTGCGTAGGGGAAGACGGCTTCATCGAAATACCGGTCGACCAGCTGATCCCAGGTTTGTGCGTTGGCCATAAGGGCGACTAGCGGGAGCAACAACAGCTTCTTCATGAATTCTCCGTCTTCAGCTTTTCGAGCAGGCCCGCCTCATCGAGGAGCGCGATTCCCAGCGTCTTCGCTTTTTCGAGCTTGGAGCCAGCTTCTTCCCCTGCAACGACGAATGAGGTCTTGCTGCTGACCGAACCGACCACTTTGCCGCCCGCGTCCTCAATCAGCTTCTTTGCTTCGTCGCGGCTGAGGGTGGGAAGTGTACCCGTCAGGACGAAGTTGAGACCCTTCAGCGGCCCGCCTTCCTTCTTCTTCACCACATGGTCGAATTTCAGACCGGCGGCGCGCAGGCGGTCGAGCAGATCGGCGTTGTGGGGTTCGCGGAAGAAGTTCGCGATGCTTTCGGCGACCTTTGGTCCGACTTCCTGGGCAGTTTGCAGTTCCTCCACGGTCGCGGTGGCAATGCGGTCCATGTGGCCGAATTCATCGGCGAGGAGTTCCGCAGTACGCTCACCGACAAAGCGAATGCCAAGCGCGCCGAGGACCCGCGGTAGTGGCATATTGCGAGAAGCTGCGATATTTTCGATGAGGTTCGAGGCCGATTTCGGTCCCATGCGCTCCAGGGCCGCGACCTGCTCCTGGGTGAGCTGGTAGATATCGGAGACGCTGCGCACCAGCCCCGCCTCCACCAGTTGTTCGATCAGAACATCGCCCAAGCCGTCGATGGCCATCACGCTGCGGGAAGCGAAATGCCGGATCGACTCCTTGAGCCGCGCTGGGCAGTTGACGTTGATGCAGCGACTGGCGGCCTCACCTTCTTCGCGTACCACCCGGCCACTGCAAACCGGGCATTCGGTGGGCATAACGAACGGGCGGCGAACTTGCGGCTCCCCTTCCTGCGTTACACGGACGACCTTGGGGATGACATCGCCACTGCGCTCCACCAGCACCCGGTCGCCAATCTGCAGGCCCAGGCGGGCAATCTCGTCTTCATTGTGGAGCGTGGCTCGGGAGACGGTGACGCCGCTGACAACCTGCGGGGCGAGGCAGGCGACCGGAGTGAGTGCGCCGGTTCGGCCCACCTGCACCAGAATGTCTTCTACAAGTGTTTCGGCCTGGCGTGCTGCGTATTTGAAGGCGATGGCCCACCGGGGTGCTTTCGCCGTGTAGCCCAACTGGCGCTGCTGGGGAATGCTGTCGATCTTGATCACAACGCCATCGATCTCGTAGGGGAGATTGTCGCGCTCCGCGTCGTATTGGCGACAGAAATCGAGAACCTCGTCCACATTGGCGCAGATCCTTCGCTTGTTGTTGACCAGGAACCCCTGGGCGGCCAGCCAGTCGAGGGATTCCCAGTGGCTGTCGAAAATGGGCGCACCGGCTTCATCGAGCAGGAAGTAGGCGTAATAGTCGAGACGGCGGGAAGCGGTGACGGCGGTCTCCAGCATCCGCAGGGAGCCAGCGGCGGCGTTGCGGGGATTGGCGAAGCGGGGGAGTTGCTGGGCGTCCCGTTCGACATTCAATCGCTCAAACGCGCGGCGGCCGAGGATCACCTCGCCGCGGGCCTCAAAGATGCGGTCAGCGCCGACGCGCAGGGGGAGGGAACGGATGGTGCGGGCGTTCTCCGTGACCTCTTCGCCGATGGAGCCATCGCCGCGCGTGATGGCCTGTTGCAGGACTCCGCCGGTGTAGCGGGTGGCGAGCGACAGGCCGTCCATTTTCAGTTCCACCGCGTAGCGGTATTCGGCACCGTTCAGAAGTTCCCGCACCCGGTTATCGAAGGCCCGAAGTTCCTCTTCGTCGAGAGCGTTCTCGAGGCTTAGCATGGCGGAACTGTGCGGGGCCTTCACGAAGCCCTCGCGGGGCTTGCCTCCGACGCGCTGAGTGGGCGAATCGGGCGTGATGAGTTCGGGGTGTTCCGCCTCCAGCTTCTGGAGACTTCGCATCATGACGTCGTACTCGGCATCGGTGATGACGGGGTTATCCAGAACGTAGTACTGGTGTTCGTGGTGGCGCAGTTGCGCGCGCAATTCTTCAAGCTGGCTGGCGATTGGACTGGAGGGGGCGGACATCGTGTTTTGTAACGTCTTCGCTATAATTGGGTGTTTCGAACGGTCCTCAAATTATCTCGCATCCTCTCCAGCGCATCGGCATCGTTTTTAACCCCAACGCGGGTGGCCTCAAGGGTTCCAACCGAAAGCGGCTTGACCGCGCGGTCGAAGTATTTCGGAACGCAGGCCGAGATGTCTCCCTGTACCCCACGCAGGCCGCCGGACAGGCCGGTACGCTGGGCCGGCAGGCGATTGCCGACGGCTGCAATCTGGTTCTGGCGGCGGGTGGTGACGGCACCATGAATGAAGTGGTGAATGGTATCGCGGGGTCGCCCGTGGTGTTTGCGCCACTTCCGGCGGGGACCGCGAACGTGCTGGCGAATGAGGTCGGCTTGCCGAATCGGCCGGACCATGCGGCGAAGTTTCTGCTGGATGGCGTGGCAAAACGCATCTCGCTGGGCGCACTGGATGTGCCGGGGCAGACCCGTCGCTACTTTGTGCTGATGGCCGGCATTGGCCTGGACGCGCGGGTGGTGCGGGAACTGGACCTGAACCTGAAGAAGAAGGTCGGGAAACTGGCCTACTGGCAGGCAGGGATGAAGCAGATGGGGCGCTCTGTGGAGCGGTTTCATGCTGATGTGAACGGCAAACGCTTCGAAGCCAGCTTTGTGCTGGTGACGCATGTTCGGAACTATGGCGGCGATTTCGAGATCGCGAAGCAGGTTCGGATCACCGACGAAGATTTTGAGATCGTGATTTTCGACCGGCACGCCTGGTTTGACTATCTGCGGGCGTTCGGGGCGATCCTCACCAACCGCCTCTATCAGACCAAAGGGGTAACGATTTGCCGGGCCAGCGAAGTGCGGTTTTCGCCGATTCCGAATCAGCCGGTTTTCATGCAGGCCGATGGGGAAGAACTGGGTTCGATTCCCGCCACCTTCACTGCCGTTCCGGATGCTCTGACATTACTGCTCCCAAAACGCTACGCTGAAAGGTAGATGCGGTCCGTTGTCCTTTTCAGCATTTGGCTCCTGGCGGCACAGGCGCAAACTCCGCCCGCGCCGGTAGCCCTGGTGCCTGACTCGAGGCCTCCTGTTGCCTCGAATTGCTCCGCCGATGGCGTGGTGGTCAATTCGATCACCGGTGAGGTGGTTCCGCGTGCGCGGGTATCGCTGCTGAGCGCGGGAACGCTGACTACCGTCCTGAGTGACAGCGGTGGCCGTTTTCGGATGGAAAAGACCTCCTGTGGCTTTCTGCAGTTTCTCGCACGGCATGTCGGTTTTTTGGAGGCCCTTTCTCCCCAACCCAAAGCGTTAAATCTGGAGTCCGGTGAGGCTGCCCATGATGTCCGGGTCATGCTAACGCCGCAGGCGGTGGTCACAGGTGTTGTGTCGGACGACCAGGGTGACCCGGTGCAGGGCGCGCAGGTAGCGGTTTACGGGTCCAAAGTTCTGCAGGGGAAGCGTGCCTTCCAGCAGATGGGGCAGGGAATGTCCAACGACCTCGGCGAATACCGGGTTTCGGGCCTGGCGGGTGGAAAGTACGTGGTTTGCGCGCATCTGAATCAAGGTGTGCCACCGATGGAAGTGACTTCAGGCGCGACGACTGGTGACAAGTGTTTTCCGGGCCCACTGGACGGCGGTGTCGTCAGTACCTTTGAATTGCAGGCGGGGCGCGATATTCGGATCAATCTGCCGCTGCCGTCGATCCCCTCAGTGCATGTCCGGGGTGTGGTGACGGGGTTGCCGAAGGCGCGAGGTGTGGCGCTGGCATTGTCGCGGCGCGGGGCGGTGGGAAATGCGTGGAACCGCAGCACTCCGGTTCGGCCGGACGGGCGTTTCGATATTGCCGGGGTGACGCCCGGATCGTATCTCCTTTCCACGGATTACTGGGAAGACAACCGGCGCTACACGGCACGGATTCCACTGGAAGTGGGCGGCGGGGATATTGATGGCATAACGGTTCAACTGACCGAGGGCTTCACGATTCAGGGCGTCGTCCGGGTGGAATCGAAGGATGGGGTGGTTCCGCCCCGCAATCAGTTCACGGTTTCGCTGCGGTCTTCCGAACCGATTGCCGGCGGGGGCCGCATGGTGTGGGGGGCGGATGGCACCACGTTCACGCTGTCCGACTTGACGCCTGGTAGTTACCGCCTGGAATCGTTTTCGAACAGCGCGTTTTTCATTAAGCGGGCGACCTTTAATGGCCGGGATATTTCGCGGGAGGATGTCGCGATCACGCAGCCTTCCGGGGTTGTGGAACTGGTGCTGAGCGATGAAGGCGGCACGGTGGAAGTGCAGCTTGAGGATCGGGACGGCAAACCGGCGGTAGGCTGGGCGATGTTGGTGGAAGAAGGCAGAACGCCCCGCACTTCCCGCTCCGATGCGAAGGGCCATGTACGCTTCCCGTCCATTGCGCCCGGCAATTACATGATCTACGCCTGGGACGACATGGCGCAGGTAGAGTTCGCCAATCCGGAATGGATGCGCCGAAATGCCGAGGGTCAGAAACTGGCCGTGGAAGCAGGCCAGACGGCGCGCGTGAAGCTGGTGCAGAAGCAAGTTGCGGCACAGTAGGGCGGACTGTCAATGCCTTACGTGGAATTGCACGCCCGGTCGGCATTTAGCTTTCTTCGCGGCGCCACGGCACCCGAGGATTATGCGGCGATCGCGGCGGCTTCCGGGATTTCCGCGATGGCCCTTACCGATGTGGACGGTGTGTATGGTGCCCCGCGCTTCCATAAAGCCGCACTGAAGTTCGGGGTTCAGCCGCACATCGGCGCGGAGATTACTGCCACCAGTGGGGCGCGGTATACGCTTCTGGTCAAGAATCGGACCGGCTACCAAAACCTTTGTCAGTTGGTGACGCGGATGAAGTTGCGGGTCGGAACGAAGACTCCGAAGCCGGGGCAGGGGCCCGCGGCGACTCCGGCGGATTTCGCGGAGTTTTCAGGAGGCCTGATCTGCCTCACCGGCGGACCGGAGGGTCCACTGGCTCGGGGGCTGCGGAACCGCATGGGGCCGGAGGTTCTGGAAGGACTGACGCGCACCTTTGGCCCGGACAACGTGTACGTGGAACTGCAGCGGCACCTGGATCGCGATGAAGAGGCACGAAATCAGGCCGCGATTGAGCTTGCCGGCCGATTCAACGTACCGCTGGTAGCAACGAACGGTGTTTGCCACGGAAAACCCATTGATCGCCGTATTTTGGACGTTTTTACCTGTCTGGAGCACAAGACCACCCTTGCTGAAGCCGGGCGACTGTTGGCGCGGAACTCTGAGCGGCATGTGAAGAGCGGCATCCAAATGGTGGAGCTTTTTCGGGATTTCCCCGAGGCTATCAGCAACACCCGCGAGATTTCCAGTCAGTTAAAGTTCACGCTCAAAGACCTGGGTTATGAATTT
>CANIHR010000326.1 GCA_947467185.1 Bryobacterales bacterium | reverse complement strand
TGGAGACCGGCTCGGAGTTTGAAGGTGATGGCTCGGCCGGATTCCTTTATTTGGAAGGACTCGGCGAGTTCGGGTTCGACCCGGTCGAGGGCGCGATTGGTGCGGACGAGGACACCTGCGGTGAGGTAGCGGACCATTTCCGAGTTGCTGTCGGCGGCCATGAGGACGTCGAAGGTCTTCGGGTCTCCGTTGATGGCGAAACGGAGTTGTTGCGGCGCTGCGGCGGAGAGAGCAAGGGGGAGAAGAAGGAGAAGGGGCTTCATGGAGCTACCTTTCTGGACGGGGCGAGGATTTCGAGGCAGATCATGACGAGAACCAGGAGGCCGAGCGGCGAGAGAGTCCAGGGATTGGCCTGAACGACGTCGGGATGTTGGAGGTCCTGCAGGAGATTGCCCCACGAGGGCATGGGGTCGGCTACTCCGAGGCCGAGAAGACCGAGACTGGCTTCGGAGAGGACGTACGCCGGGATGAGAGTTCGGAACTGAGCGAGGGCGAGAGACCAGAGGTGGGGCCAGGCGTGGGCGATGGCGATGCGGGACGGGGCCAACCCGGCGGCGCGGGCCTGGAGTAGCCAGCCAGCGTCTTTCATGTCGACGATAGAGGCGGCGAAAGCACGACCGGGGATAGCCCAACCGGCAACTCCCATGAGAGCGAAGGTGAGGCCGACGGAGATCACGGGGTCGGTATTCAGCGGAAGTTTCGAACGCAGAATGATGAACAGGAACAGCCAGGGGAGCGACAGGAAGAGGCTGTTCGCGAGGGACAGCGACCAGTTGGCGGCGCGGGAGGGCAGCGCGGCAACAGCGGAGAGCAGGAGCGCGAGCAGGACCGAGATCGCGGCGGCGGCTGGGGCGAGCACGACCGAAACGCGCGTGGCGTAGAGGAGGCGAGAGAGGCGGTCGCGGCCGACGTCGTCGAGGCCGAGGGGGAAACCAGGCTGGGGCGCGGAGGTGGTGATTTCGCGAAACTGCTGGTCGAAGGGGTGGGGTGCGAGCCAGGGGGCGGCGAGACCGAGGACCACGACAAGCGCGAGGAGGATGGCGGCGAAGCGGGTCATTTGGGTGCCAGTCATTGGGCCAGATCTCCGAGCCACTGGACGCCAGCGACGAGCGAGGTGATGATGAGGCCGAGGGCGGAAAGGAGGGGGAGGTCGCGGGCGAGAGCGCCTTTGAGCGTGAGCTGACCGATGCCGGGGACGTCGCAGAGGCCTTCGATAGGAATCAGGGAGCCGAAGGCAAGGACCACAGCGACACCGACGAGGGCGGAGAGCTGGGGCGCGGCGGGGCCGAGGACGTAGCGGAATGCGAGGCGGACGGAGCCGAGGCCGCGGGCTCGGGCGGCGAGGAGCGCGGGGGAGTTGTAGAAATCCAGCAGGAGACTGCGGGCGGTGGCGAAGACGCGGGGGAGCAGGGCGAGCGCGACGCCGAGCCAGAGGGGCCATTCGCGGAAGAAGAAAAACAAAGCCAAAACGGCGGGCGGGATCGCGAGAAGAAGACCGCTGGCGGCAAGGGCGGGCAGTTCGAGCGCAAGGCGGCGGGGCCAGACCGAAAGCCAGGCGAGGAGTCCTCCGAGAGCGAGGCCACCGAGGGTGCCGAAAATGAGGAGCCGGGCGCTGACGCGGACTCGGTCCTTCAGGAGTTCGGAGACGGGGAGACTGTAGGACTCGGAGACGCCGAAGTCGCCCTGGGCGGCGCGGGAGAGGTAACGAACGTAGAACCGGGGTAGTGAGTTTTCACGCTCCAACCGGGCGTGGCGGGCAGCGACAGTGACGGCGGAGAGGCGCGGATTCCAGATGTTCTCATCGACATCGAAGCCCGGGCTGTAGCGGACTAGCGCAGACGCGGCAAAGCCACCGAGGAGGACGGTGGCGATGAAGGTGAGAAACCCGAGTGCGAACCGGCTGGCGAAGGTTGACTCGCGACCGGCGGGGATCATGACGCGACCGGGACGGCCGCTTCGTCCGAGGTTTCGGACCCGGGCGGAAGCGGAGATTCTTTGCGGCGAAGCCACTTGCTGCGATACATGCGGCGGTCGGCTTCGGCGAGAAGTTCTTCAGCACCCGTACCGTCGCGGGGGTAGATGGCGATACCCAGGCTGAGCGAGAGGGGGCTGGGTTCGGGCGTGGTGTCACCGGCGCTCTGGACGACTTCGCGCATTTGGGCGACCTTGTCTTCCAGTCGGTCCAGCCCAACGCTGGGAATGACAATAACGAACTCATCGCCACCGAGGCGGGCAACGTAATCGGACTCCTCGCACTTTTCGCGGAGACGGTCAGCGATGACGCGGAGAACCTTGTTGCCGACGAGATGGCCGAAACGGTCGTTGACCAGCTTGAAGCCATCGAGATCACAGACGACGACGGCGATTTCGGTACTGTCGCGCTGGGCCCGGGAGACCTCGTTATCGAGGGTCATAAAGAGAGAACGGGCGTTGGGCAGGCCGGTCAGGTAGTCGGTGGTGACAGAGGTTTCGAGCAGGCGGTGGCTGAGGGCGTTCTCAATGGTGAGGGCGACCTTGGAACAGATGGCGAGCAGGATACGGAGGTTTTCGCGGCTGAAGGCATCGCGTTCCGAACGATAGAGGGCGAGAACGCCAAGGGTGTTGCCAGTGCCGTTGAGAGGCACGGCGAGGGCGGAACGGAGGGTGCTGTACTTGGTCGGGTCGTTGAGATAACCGGCTTCGACGGACGGGTTTCCGTTGAGGATGTGGCGGTTGTTTTCGGCGACCCAGCCGGAGAGACCCTGACCGACGGGAATTTCGAGAGAGTTGAAGAGCCGGAGGTTGTCACCCGAGACGTATTCGGGGATGAGCTTGTCTTCGCGCCGGATGTAGACGGCGATGGTGTCGTAGGGAATGAGGCGCTTGAGGCGGACGCCGACGAAGGCGAGGGCTTCGGGCAGGCTGAGAGCGTTGCCGAGGTCCTGCGTGAGTTCGTAGAGCATCTGCGCTTCCTGGGTGGCGGCGGCGATGGAGGAGAGGGGGTCGAGGGTACCCTCTTCGCGGTCTCCGCCGGAAGTCAGGAGCTTGTCGGGCTCGGCCGATTCAGCAAAGCCGGTGGCAGGGGCGAGACCGCGTTCGATGCGAATTTCGGTGGAAAGCTGTTTGGACTTTTCGCCGCCGGTGCGGACGGCCAGTTCTTCGAGTTCCTTGTAGCGGCGGTGGATGATATCGACGATCATCGGGTCGAAAGCCTTGCCGGACTCGGAGACGACGATGCCCATGGCTTCATCGAGAGGCAGGGCGCGACGGTACTGGCGGTCAGAAGCGAGGGCGTCGAAGCAGTCGACTACAGAAAGGATGCGGGCGCCGACGGGGATTTCTTCACCGGCGAGGCCGAACGGGTACCCGGAGCCATCCCACTTTTCGTGGTGAGCGCGGACGATGGGAACGACGGGGTAGGGGAACTTGACCTCTTCGAGAATTTCGGCACCGACGAGGGGGTGGATCTTCATCTTCTCGAACTCTTCGGGCGTGAGGCGGCCGGGTTTGGAGATGATGTGCTCGGGGACGGCGAGCTTGCCGATGTCGTGGAGGAGGGCGGCGGCCTGGAGAGCGTCGAGGTCGGTCTGACCCATGCCGACTTCCTTGCCGATTTCGATGGCGTAGACGCGAACGCGCTGGAGGTGTTCGTGGGTGGTGGCGTCCTTGGCTTCGATGGCGAGCGCGAGCGCTTCGATGGTGCGGAGGTGGAGGCCGGCCATGTCCTCGACGTGCTTTTTATCCTTTTCGAGACGGTCGAGGTAGAGGCGATAGAGCCGGTAGACGAAGTAGACGATGGGGAACAGGACCAGAGGGGCGTGCCAGGATTCCAGTTCGCTGAGCATGATGATCAGCCAGGCGACTGCCGCGGCCGTCATGTGATAGGGGAAGACCCAGTAATAGGTTCCGTACCAGGTCTTGTAGATCGACTTGCCTTCGGTGAGGCCGATGACGCTGGCGACGAGGCCGGTGTTGACGATGTAATAAGTCGCCGCCGCGATGCCCAGGCGCAGGGGATGGAGATGGCCCATCCACTTAAAGTTCAGCCAGACATGGAACAACTGGTGGGCAGCCATGGTGGCGAGCACGATGGAGCAGGTGCTGAACGCGATCTGGACGGCACGGGGCCGGACGCGGGGACGCCACAGGCATTGAATAATAGTGCCGGCCGCACCGAGAGCCATGGCTTCGGGGAGGCTGAATTTGGCAACGCCGACCAGGATGAACAGGAAGTTCACCGAGAGGGTGGCGAAAACCATGGGGAGACGGACCTTGAAACCGGAGGTGAGGACAGTAACAAGGAAGTAGAGCCAGAACTGCTGCGGGTCGTGCGAAGTGAAATGCAACGTTTGCACGGTGAAGGCCGTGCAACCCAGAGCAATTATCAGGGCGATATATAGGCGTGCCCGAATCGGCATTTGGCTAGTTAAATATAACATTTTGCGGGAGCGTGGCGAAGGTGACCGGGTACTATCCGGCGGGATTGCGGGAGCTGGACAAGGGGTGTCCATGTCGGTTCCTGGCGATTGTGTGGCCTTCGGGAGCGGGGAATTGGACCAGTGGCCGCAGCAGCGCTTGTATTTTTGCCCGGAATTTCAGGGGCAGAGGCATTGCGCGGGGCGGCGGGCCGAGGTGAGGGCGCGACCGTTGCCGGGGCTTTACCCGCCGGCTCGGGATTGGGGTGGAGAATCGGAGGGACTGATGATAGATTATTGAAAATAAGACAGAAAGAATACCCGCGAAAACCGTGACGGAACAAATCGCTTCGCCGAAGCGGAACAAAAACGAGCGTGTCGGGCAGTTTCAATGGCCAGCGATACCCGGCGACAACTTCGGCCAGCTGGCGTCGTTATCTCCAACTGGTGAAAGTTCGATCAGAACACGTAGCCCAATGAGATAGCTCAGGCACTCCGCCAAACTGCGGATGGGCTGGATCGGGAACTTCTCTCCTGTTGATGACCACAGCAAGTCATGACCGTGAGCCTCCCACGTCAAATCATCGCCGTCGCTGTTAAACAGAATGAGTGGCGGCCCACGCAATGCAGGCGCTGTGCGTGCGCCCTCCGCCAACCGGAGTCCGGAACTGAAAATTCACAGACCAGTCAGGCTCATTATTCGCACATGTGCTTCTTCAATGCGGCCATCGCCGATTCGATCTTTTCCACTTGCAGTGGGGCACTGGCGGGCATCGGCGGGCGGGGTGTGCCGCCTGCGCGACCCGCAGTCCGCATCGCGGAGCGGACGTTGGCCGGCAGATTGGGCGCATCAATGGCGTTCCACAACCGGAGCAGGTGCTTGTGCAGCGCCAGTGCGGCAACATCGTCGCCCTTGTTTACCGCATCCCACAGGGCTACACAAGCCTCCGGCGCGGCGCTGAGAATTGCCGCGACCGCGCCATCCGAACCCAGACGGAACGACGGATAGAGCAGCGCATCCACAGCAGAGAGAATACGCACCCGGCCGCGAATTCCGGCCTCTTCGCTCAGGAGAAGAAGGTCCGCCAGCGCTTTCATATCGCTTGCGCTCTGCTTGACTCCAATCACGCCCTCAACGTCTCGCAGAATCCGCACCAGCAGGGGTGGAAGCAGGTAGGACCACGGCACGACGTTATATATGATTACCGGGATGCCGGTCTTATCGGCGATGGCGCCAAAGTGGCGCACCATGGAATCATCATCGGGCCGGAAGACATAGTGGACCGGTGTTACCTGCAACGCAGCCACGCCAAGATCGGCCACAGCCTTCGCACGCTCGATTGTCGATTGCGTGCTGTCCGTGATGATACCGGCGATCACCGGGATGCGTCCCTTTACTTCTTCCACGGTCCAGCC
>CANIHR010000325.1 GCA_947467185.1 Bryobacterales bacterium | reverse complement strand
GCGTTTGAGTATTGAGGGGAATGATGATACGGCAACGTAAAAACTGCGCGGGCCACGCCGCTTTCACGCGACGGCATTTCCTGTTTGGGTCGGCGGCGGCACTCAGTGTTCATGCGGATGCGCAGATCACGTCGGCGAGTGGTGTCCGGACGCGGAACACGGCAAAGACGACCATCTTCATCAATTTAAATGGTGGCCCGAGCCACCTGGATACGTGGGATCCGAAGGACGGGCCCTGGAATCCCGCGGACGCGAAGATCAATCAGTACTCGGGCGGGCTGGCGCTGTCGAAAACCTACTTCCCGAAGCTTTCGGCGATTACGAATGACCTGCTGGTGTTGCGGTCATGCGCGAGTTGGGAAGCGGCGCATGAACGGGGTCAGTTTTATATTCAGACTTCGCATTCGCAGAATCCGGCGCTGGCTGCGGAGACTCCGCATATTGGCGCGGTGATTGGGTATGAGCGCGGCGTGACGGGGCTGCTGCCTCCGTTTCTGGCGTTCAACCAGAGTCTGCAAGGCGCGACGTTCCTGGGTGGGTCGTATATGCCGATGACACCGCCGGCGACGCAGGGCGGGATTGGCACGCTGACGCATAACTACTTCGGGACGGCGAGTCAGCAACGGTTCGGGGAGCGGTATCAGCTGCTGCGGGATCTGGACGCGCCGCTGCGGGAGAAGCCGGCGAACGAGACGGTTGCAGCTTACGCGGGCTACTACGACCGCGCGAAGCAGATGATGTACAACCCGGCTGTGGATGCGACGTTTAAGTTCACGGCAGCGGATGAGGGCCGGTACGGCGCAAACGGGATTGGCCGGGCGCTGATTGTTTCGCGCAACACGATTAAGCAGAAGATGGGCGTTTCCTTCATTTCTGTGACGCAGTCGGGCTGGGACACGCACGTGGGGCAGTTTGACCGGTCGCAGGCGACCACGATCTATTCACTGGCGAATGACCTGGATCGCGCAGTTGGCGCGCTGGTGGAAGACCTGCGGGCTTCGGGCGATTTGGATTCCACGCTGATCGTGATGATGGGTGAGTTCGGGCGGACTCCGGGCGTGCTGAATTCCCGCGGCGGGCGCGACCATTACCGCAACGTGATGAATGTGGCGATGCTGGGCGGTGGCGTGGTGGGTGGCCGGGTGATCGGCGCGAGCAATACCACGGGCAGCGATCTGGTGGATGCGGGCTGGAGCGGTAAGCGCGCGATTTATCCCGACGATATTGCGGCGACAATTTACTCGGCGATGGGGATTGACTGGACGAAGGGCATTGACGATACACCCTCTGGCCGCCGGTACAACTACATCAACGGGGTTTCGGGTGAGCTGAACTTCCGGCCTGTTGAAGAGGTCTTCGGATAATGTTGCGCCACGCCCTGGGACTTTTACTGCTGGTGGTGCCTGCGTTCGCGCAGACAGCCTCATGGATTGATTTGATCGCGGATGAGTCGCAGGTGCTGGTGGGTCGCACGCTGCAGATTCGCGCGGTGGTGCATGATGCAGCGGGGAATGTACTGCCGAATGCGGTGGTGACCTGGTCGGTGAACAATGCCGCGATGACCATTTCGACGCAGGGTTTGGTGACGGCGAAGAGTCTGGCTACAGTGCGGGTGACGGCGCGTTCGGGCGCTGTGAGTGGTGAGGCGGCGGTCCAGAGTATTCCCTCGAAGGTGGAAGTGACGCCGGGTAAAACAGAAGTTGAAGTCGGATCGAAAACGAAGTTTTCGGCTACGGCTTATGACGCCGATGGGAACCCGATTCCGAATGTGAACTTCAACTGGTCGCTGACGAACTGGCGGCAGGGTGGAAGTTCACTGGGGCGCGTGGATACGACGGGGAACCTGACAGCTACGGGCGAGGGCGGACTCTGGGTCTGGGCGACGTACAACTACAACGAGACGTTCCCGGGGCTGCAGCAGCGGTGGGTGGCGTACTCGTCCGTAACCGCTTCGGTGCCGACGCGGTACACGATGAAGAAGCTGTACTCGACGCTGGGGCAGATGCGGAACTCGTGGAAGCTGCGGCCGAAACAGTCGATGATCTGGAGCACAGATGACGGGCAGTTGTTCTTCAACGGGTCGCTGAGCGGACTGGCGAACGGTCTGCTGAATTGGGACAACGGCAAGTTCAGCGTGGTGACCGGCGGAGGCCTGCCGCACTTTGGGCGGCTCTCGACATCGCTCGAATTCCGATCGCATTCGATTACGCGCGACGGACAGATTCTGAGCTACGAAGACACGACGATTAACGGGACCGAGCTTGGGTACGGGAATCGCAACGGCGTGGAACCATTTGTGAACGGGAACGTACCGCTGGGGCCGACGGAGGCCACCGGTGGACTGGTGATCACGCGGAATTCACTGGCTTCGACGGGACAGAAGATTGTGCGGGCAACGTTTCGGTTTGTGAACGAGACGACCACGTTTACCGGACTGTTCCGGGGAACGCGTGGCGTGGACGAAATGCTGGTCAGCACGAAAGATACGCTGACCGGAGTGGCGTCGCCGTTTACGGTGGACGGCGATTTCGGTATCGCCGCGGATGGCACGGCCTTCTATTCGGTGACGAGCGGCACGAATCGCGTGTTCTTTAAGCAGGACTACGGTGAGAGAACGCGGCTGATTGGTGTGGGCGATGCGGTGGGGACTTCCAAGGTTCGGTCGTTCCTGGGGGGCCGGACGAATGAACCGGCGACGTGGTTTGACGAGGACGGCACGGCGATTGTGGGTGTCCTGCTGGAGGACAACACGCAGTGGTACGTGATGATCGCTCCGGACGGCAATAAGACCACACTGCGGCTGACAGGGCAAACCGGGATTTTGTGGCGCTCTGCGCAGCAGGGCGTACTGATTTACGCGAATCCCTTCGGAGGTAAAGGCAACGGTGTCTACCTGTGGAAGGATGGCGCGGCGACGCTGGTTTGCCTCATCGGCGGCAAGGTCGTCAACCAAACAATTCAGGAAGTGGAGAGCGGAACGATTGACGCGGCCGGGCGAATTACGCTGCTGGTGCGCGGGGATGTGAACGCGCTGATCGCGGTACGGATGGATAGTACGCCGTATGCGCTGTTCCGAGATGGTGAATCGGTTGATGTGGAACTACCGGTGGTGGTTTCGACGCTGATTGGCGGGGCTCGTGTGGGCGCGCCGCATGGCCAGGCGGGCGGGAATGCGGGGAGTATTTCGCGGTTTGTGGATGGCGACTGGGAGACGACGCTGGGGATCGGCGAGCGGCTTTTCGGGAACACGATGTGGTTTGGCGGGTCGCATGGCAACACGTTCAATATGCGGAAGGCTCCGAATGGCGATGTGTACTTCATTAACGGGGCGAACATTGCAAAGATTGTGCCGGGTGGCGTACCGCAGGCGGTAATTCCCTTCCCTTACCGACCGGATTCCACGCTGACGGTGAATGCTCCGGGACAACTGGATGTAAACGGGAACGGGGATGTGCTGTTCGCTTCCAGCACGAGCGCGGGCGACAGTCGGCTATTCCTGTGGCAGGGCGGCAAGTACCGGCAGATTCTGGTCTATTCGGGCACGGCGAATACGGCTTCTACGATTGATGGCCGGATTGCTTCCAGCTTTGACCAGATTGCACTGGATGCCGACGGGAGAGTGCTGGCGCAGCTTCGTTTTAGGACGTTTGCGCAGCCGTTCCTGTGCTTGTGGGACGGCAACACCTGGACGACGATTGCGACGGTGGGAACAACTACAATCGGGAGTCATACGGTTACTGGTTTGCCGACGATGATTCGGGCATCGGGGTCGCGGATGATCTCCGGGCTGTCGGTGGACGGCATTGCGACGGTACTGGCAGAGTGGACCGGCGGCGCATGGAAACTGCTGGTGGATAACAGTTCATTGATGCCAAATGGGCAGGTCGCGAATACGGTTGCGGCAGCCGATGTAAACACGCTGGGCGATGTTCTGTTCCAGTTTTCCAATGGCGTGAATTCGATGGTAGTGCTGAAAGATGGCGCGTTCCGGCAGGTACACAATCTGTTTCGTCCGACGGCGGACGGGGACTACCTGATGCGGATTAATGCGATGGATTTCCGGGATGACGGGACCGTATTTATCCTGGCGGTGAACCAGTTCGACGAGGTTGTTTTGTACGAAGCTGACCCCGTGTAAAACGCGTTCGGGCTATACTCGGATCGAATGGCGACTGCTTCGGTTCCCTATTTAACGCCCGAGCAATATCTGGAGATTGAGCGCAAGGCTGAGGTGCGTAGTGAGTACCTGAATGGCGAGATGTTCGCCATGGCAGGCAGTACCTTTAACCATAACCGAATCCTTCGAAATACTGAGCGCGAGTTGGATCGGGGGCTGGCAGGCCGGAAGTGTGATGTTTTCATGGCGGATGTGAAGGTCCATGTTCCATCCACCGGGCTATACACCTATCCCGATATCGCGGTGGTCTGCGACCCGGTACAGTCCCTGGATCAGGCGCAGGATGTTTTCCTGAATCCGGTCCTGATCGTGGAGGTGTTGTCGCCTTCCACGATGAAATACGATAAGGGACACAAGTTCGGGCACTATCGCAGCATTCCTTCGTTTCGGGAATATCTGGTGCTGGACCAGGATGCCATGCATGCCGAGCATCATGTCCGGCAGATGGATGGAAAGTGGCTGTTGAGCGATTACAACCAGCCCACTGACGTGATCCACCTCGAAGCCATCGATTGTCAACTGACGCTCGCCTCGCTCTACACCCTCGTGGAATTTCCTCCGACCGCCTGAACATGAAACCCCTTTTCCTTCCGATCGCCCTGGCGGCGATCCTGACCGGGTGCGGTGCTGCGCCCACTTCTCCTGCCCCGGTTCCCAAACAGGTTTCGACGGCCCCGAAAATTACCCAGTTTTATTCCTCGCCCGCTGCGATACCAAAAGGCTCGTCGGGGAGTCTTTGCTACGGAGTGGAACATGCGACGAAAGTCACCCTGACACCTGCCGTCGAGGAAGTCTGGCCCTCGCCGAGCCGGTGCGTGCAGATCCGTCCCGACAAAGAGACGAAGTACACGCTTACGGCGATCAGCGCTGATGGGCAGACGGACGTGAAGACCGTGGAGGTAGGGAGTTTTGCGGTGCCGCCGTCGCCGCGCCTGTTCGATTTGTGGGTGAACGCGGTGCAGGTGGGGGCCGGCGAACAGGTGAAGATCTGCTTCAAGACGGAGAATGCCGACGAGGTTGAGATCTCCGCAGGGACGCTGTACAAATCGGCCGGATGCCTGACGGACTACCCAAAATCGACGACAACTTACAAGATTTCCGCAGTGGGGCGAAACGGACAACGTGACAGTGGCAACATTACTGTAAAGGTCCGATAGCCGATGGGTGAAGTAGAGGTAAGGCCACTGCCAGAGCTGGACGGGAGGCCGATCGATGTTCGCTATGAAACCGGTCTGGTGGATGTGGCCGGGCACCCCGCGCATGCTGCGACCTGGATCCGGCGCCGGGTCATTGTTCTGGATAAAGAGCTGAAGGCCGCCGGGGCGAATAAAGCCCGGGTGATGGTGCATGAACTGTTTCACTTCGTGTGGGTTCGGCTGGGCAATCCGAAGCGCAAAGCGTGGGAAGACCTGTTGCGTGTGGAGTGGGACGCCAAAGCGAAGGGTGAAACGGGATGGTCGGCCGAGTGGCGCAAGCGGGAATTGCTGCAGGCCGACGTGGAAAAGCGGACTTCTTCATGGCGCGAGTACTGCTGCGAGGCGTTCTGTGACACCGCATCGCTGATCTTTGGCGGGGGCGACGACGAGAATAATCTGGGCCTGCGGTGGCAGAAGGGCCGGCGGAAGTGGTTCGCCGCCCACATTGAGAACCGTAAGCTGGCTCTATAATCAGACTGGAG
>CANIHR010000324.1 GCA_947467185.1 Bryobacterales bacterium | reverse complement strand
TTGTCGTCGATGAAAACGACGGCATCCGCGTCGATATTCCAGGTTCGAAGGATTTGGGCGATACCGGCCGATTTCGCGCCCCAGTTCGCCATAACGGGGAAGAAGGCGTCGGGTTTGACGAGGAGGTCACGACGTTGCAGCGCGGTTTCAACGGTTGAGAGCTGGTTCTTTGAGCAGATGGCCAGCAGGATACCGGAGTCGGATAGCTGACCAAGCATTTGCTGGTAGAGACCGTGGACCTGGGAATGGCTTTCCTGGCTCCATGAGACGGCGTCCGGGCCTATTTCCCCGACGATGCCATGCCAGAGCGTGTCGTCGAGGTCGGTGATGAGACCTTTTTTCGGAGGGGCAGGCCAGAGGGTCGCGGCGAGTGAAGTCGCCATGGCGTTGGCCTGCGCGACGGTGTAGGGGAACCCGGCCATCAGCTCCATGCGGGCATCGAGAACGGTATTGCCGGTGGGAGTACCAGGCTCCGGGTGTGGCGCCACGACGATTCGGATACCGGGAAGATGGGAGGCTTCGACCAGAAAAGACGAGAGCAACTGCGAGAGTTCGAGGTCGAACGAACTGCGATGGGGCGAGGCGGTGCCGCCGATGGGCGGTAGCGGCAGGACCGGGGGGAGGATGGCAACCGGCATCCTGCGCCCCAGATTTTCGAGAGACTTCAGAAGGCGGGTAAAACGTTGCGGGGCGTCGGCAAGGATGGAGGCGCGAACTGCGGAAGTCCAGCCTCCGGCGGCACGCAGGCCGAGGCGCGGATCGAGGTCGCTCCATTCGAAGCTGACGGCGGAGGCCACGGCACCGGAGTGGCAGGCGGCTTCCAGATTGCCGTAGAAATCGCCGTAGAGGCCGGTGCGGAGGTCGACATCACCCTGGAAGCGTTCGAGCAGAGCGGCCCGGAGCAGGGTCGCGAGGTGGAGGGGTTGGAAACCGCAGACGAGAAAGTGAACGCGGAGGGGCGTGACACCTTTGCGGGAATTCGAGAGCGCGAGAGCCTGATTGAGGGTCATGGATGTCTCCGGCGGGGCAATCCCGCCGAGAAGCCGGGTTTATTGCGCGAGTTGTCGGACATTTGCCGCGTCGGCTTGTGCGGCTGCGCGCACTTTGGCAACAAGTTCGAGGTACTCGGTTCCGGGCAATTCAAAGAATCTCTCTGCATAGCGGCACAAACCGGCACCCAGCATGCGCGAATGAAACATATTTACACCGATGGTGCTGTTGGTGTAATCGAGGGCGGAATTGGCGAAGTGGAACTGCCGGAGCATCTCCGTTTTGGCCTCGATCACATCGTCAATAACCAGAACGACATTGGGGACGCACATGCCCCACACTTCATATTGAAGCACACGGACATTCCGGGAAATGCCTTTCAAAGCCTCGGCCAGGATGTAGTTTGCGGTGCGGTGATCGGGGTGGGCATCGAGGATGAAGGGGATGAAGACGACGTCGGCCGTGCGGCGGACGATTTCGTTGCGCAGGTGCTCGACCGCCTCAGAAAAGTGCTTATCCAGACCGGAGAGATCAAGGAACACGGGGTCTTCCATCCCTATTACCGCAGCGGCCCGGCGAGACTCATCGTTGCGCAGTTTGGTGAGAGCCTCGCGGGTGGTACCGAGGTCATCGGGGTCATCCGCGCCGTCGGTCAACATGACCACAGCGGCGGCGGCACCGGATTGGAGCTGGAGCGCGAGCGCCCCGCCGCAGCCGATGGCTTCATCATCCTGATGGGGTGCGACGACGAGTACGGACTCGCCAAAGGGGGCTTTGATCGGAACGGGGCGTACAAAGCTTGAGAAATAGTCGGTTGCGGAGGCCAGAGCGAGCATGCGGAGGTTGATATCGCCGAACGAAGCGCCCAGGAAAAGCTTGAACTGCAGACGGGAATAGAGCATTGGATACAGCAGACGATAGAGACTTCGCAGGTAGTTACGAATCAAGCAGATCTATTCCCGCTCGCTTGAGCGGTACTTCCTCGTCATCAGCATAGCGGGTGTGTGGCCGGGGAGAGTAACCAAAGGGGGGCGTTACCCGCCTGCCCGCTCATCGCGCGGTTGCGCCTCTCCGGACTGACCCAAATTGGTGCCCGACAAGTCGCGGTTTTCAACGACACGGTCGGCGGGCTTGACTGGGGTGAGGCGCGAGCGCAACCAACCCAAAATCTTCCTGATTCGAAACAGTAAACCGACGGCACCGATGAGGAGTATTTGATAGTATGCCGCTCCGGAGCCGGGATCGACGTAGGCTCTGGCTTCGCCTCCGGTAAGGAGGAAGAGGCAGAGGAGGAGTTGACTATC
Source organism: Bryobacterales bacterium (assembly GCA_947467185.1). GTDB lineage: Bacteria > Acidobacteriota > Terriglobia > Bryobacterales > Bryobacteraceae > BOG-234. The sequence continues at coordinate 3,576 of CANIHR010000324.1, read as the reverse complement.
GACGAGTAAGCGCCGGGGTGCCGAACGCAATTCCGTGGCAAGGATGGAACTGGCAAATCGGTTCATTTATTCAGCATACGCATTTTGTAACGGAAGGTACCACTACGTTTTTTGGGGGCACTCCATGTGGAGCAGCCGCGCTATGCTGGCGTCGCAGGCGCTGCGTGTTTGTGCGTTGCGCCCGAGTTGAGTGGTCACACGCGAGAGAATGCGCGAAGTGGCTCAAAATTTGCCGCAGGTGTGTATTTTTCGGGGAATTCTCTTTGGCAACTGAAATGCGGTTCGCCCTCTGAGGTGTCTTGATGGAACTGACCGGACAAGCAGAAGTGAGGCTGGCAGAAGTGGTGTTTGAGGATGAGGAAATCCTCGATCCGATCGACAGCGATATGCCGTGCGATGCGCATCGCGGGCAGACGTGGGTTCACTCTCATCCAGGCAGACTGGAAGATGAGGGACAGTGCGGCGGCTGAGAAATCAGGGTCGACGTACCAGCTTTTCCGGATCCGCCAGCAGCGCGACGACGCGAAGGTAAGCTTCTTTCGCCGCTGCCTGGCGGATTTGTGTCATATCGCCTTCTGCGACGGTCGCGGGTGTGGCAGCGAGCATCTCCCACGCCCGACTGCGGTCCTGGCAGAGGCGGACGACGCGTCTGGAGACCATCAGGCGGTGGGTGGTGCCTTGTGCGTCGGTGACGATGAGGCAGGGCAGGGTGGCGGAAGACTGCGGCTTCTTCAGGTAGTCGGCCAGGTCTGTGAGTTCGAGGTTAGACGTGTCGGACGGGAGAACCCGGAGGTCGTTGTGGAGTCGGGTTGCGAGGATGAGGACTTCGAAGCCATCGGAAGTGGCGTCGCAGATTTCAAACCGGTCGGCCCATTCGCCATCGCGGTCCGGAGCATAGCGATAGAGGGGCCAGGCCTGAGAGGCAGCCAGCAGCACGGCTTCGCGCCAGGCGGTGGCGGGATCGGCGTCAGGGGAGGGGACGGCCACAACGGCAACGGCGGGGGCGAGGATCTGCGCCATCTCGCTGAAGCCGCGGGACAAGTGGTCCGGGCGGGCGAGGGAGGTCTGCAGGACGAACGCCCGGTGGTGTGCGCGGGCGATGGCGCCGGGATCGGCGTCGTCGGGTTCGGCATGGGCGATGAGGATCTGGACGGGCAGGTCGGAGCGCAGGACCCGGGAGAAGGAACTGAGGGAGATGCGCGCGGCGGCTTCGAGGGCGATGACGCCGGGCATGGCGGCGAGTTCATGGGGTTCGGCGGTCTGCCAGTCAAGGCGCTGGAGGGCTGTCTCGTGCAGGGCAGGGTCCCAGGCGGAGACGGCTTCGAGCCGGGCTATGCGCATGGCGCGCAGGGTGGGCGTCAGGGCCTGCAGTTGCTGTTCACAGAAGGCGAGGGCGTGGCTGGAGGGGTCAGGGTTCTGCTGGCTGCGTCCGCCGACGGCAGTGAGGCTGGGTATATCTTGCTCGGCATGGAAGAGCCAGAAGGCGGGGCTGTCCTGCTGGGTACGGAGCGCGGTTTCGAGGACGCCGAGGGCAGCACGGCACCTTTCGCGACGTTCAAGGGCCAGGACGGCGGGTTTGCCGGCGCGGCGTGCCCAGATGGCCATGAGGCCGGAGACGGACAAGAAGCGAGAAGAGTCGGCCCCCAGCGAGGCGGCGACCTGGGTCTGCGAGGGAGGGGCGAGCTTGGCGTCATCGACGGCGAGGAGGTCCTGCAGATCGGTGACACACTGGCGGAGTTCGCGGAGAAAGCGGGCTTTGGCGGCGGCACGGTTCGCTGTGAACGCGGCTCCGTAGAGGACCGGGAGCGCGGCGGCCTGGAACTCGGTTTCGTTGGGCGGGGCGGGGACGGTGGTGGCGGCCAGGGGCTGGATCGGGCCAACGCGGAGGTGATCGAGTCCCCGTCCGGTCAGGTGGAAGGCGTAGAGTTCTTCCGGCGAAACTGTCGCGGAGACTGGTTCGGTCGCGGTCATGTGTGAGTGGCCCTTTTAGATCACAAACTTTTCAATTGCAGCCTGAATGGCTGTCTGGCGTTCGGCCTGGGGCATACCCAGCCCGCGGGAGGTGAAGTCGTCGTAACAAACGGCATCCGGGTTGCGGTAGAAGAGGCCCATGGGATAGATGTCTTCGCGGGCCGCGATGGCACGGGCCTCGTCGAGGTTCGTCGGGTCGTGCGAGATGCGGTTGGGGAGCCGCTTCAGCTTGTCCGGTTCCATCGGGATGCCGTTTTCATGTTCCATGAAGAGCATGAGGGACGGGTCTTCGCGGGGGGCGTCGAAGATGTGGGCCGAGAAGTGAGGGCAACGCTGCAGGATGCGGACGAAAGACGTGCCGCGATGTTCATAGGCCGCACGGATGGTGTTGTACACGTGGGACGGCTGCCAGTCAACCGTTTGGGCAACGAAGGACGTGTTGGTGATGCCGAGCGCCACGGTGAGCGGGCTGAGGGGCGGGACGATGGCACCGCGGGGGTGCGTGTTGGTGTGTTCGCCGAGGCGGGTGGTGGGTGAGGTCTGGTTCTTGGTGAGGCCGTAGACGTTGTTGTCGAGCAGGATCACGGTGAGATCCATGTTGTAACGAAGGGCGTGAATCCAGTGGCCGGCACCGATGGCGCAGCAATCGCCATCGCCGGTGACGACGAAGACGTGGAGGTCGGGCCGGCGGCTTTTGACACCGCAGGCGACGGGGAAGGCGCGACCGTGGAGACCGTGGAAGCCGTAGGTCTTCATGTAGTGCGGGAAGCGGCTGGAGCAGCCGATGCCGGAGACGACGACGGTGCGTTCAGGAGGGAGCTGTTTTTCGTAGCAGAGACGCTGGACGGCGTTGAGGGCGGCATGGTCGCCGCAGCCGGGACACCAGCGGGGCATGGCACCGGCGTAATCCTTCACTTCATGGTGCTGTTCGTGCGGTTCGAGATCGAGAATTTTGAGGGTCTGCATTATGCCTCCAGCCTTGCGAGTTCTTCGCGCAACCTTTGTTCGATGGTGGCGGGGGGGAGTGGACTTCCCGGGACGCGGGACCAGCAGTCGATATCGCAGAGCGTGTGCGACCGGAGGAGGGTGGCGAGGGGGGAGTAGCGGCGGGAATCTTCGGTGACGTAGGGGTCGCCGGGATCGTCGCTGTAGTTCACTTCAATGGTGATGACCTTGCGGAAGCGGGAGAAGATGGCTTTCAGGCCGGGCTCGAGGGGCGACAGGAAGCGGAGGTGAACGGAGGAGACGCGACGGCCTTCGGCGCGGAGGCGGTCGACGGCTTCTTCGATGGTGCCGAGGGTGGAACCCCAACCGACTACGAGAAGATCGCCTTCGGGATCGCCATGAATTGCGGGGGGCTGGAGGGTGCTTTGCAGGACGGCCAGTTTGCGGCTGCGCATCCGCATGGCGCGCTGGTTGATGGAAGACTCGTAGGCGACGTGGCTGTGCTCATCGTGCGCGAGGCTGGTGAGAACGTACTCGCCGCCGCGCTGGCCGGGGATGGGGCGGCGGGAGAGACCGGTTTCCGGGTCCCAGGCGAAGGGCAGGCTGCCGGGTTCAGCGGGGGAAAGGTCAAGCGGTGGCGCGAGCCAGGCGGGATCGAAG
>CANIHR010000323.1 GCA_947467185.1 Bryobacterales bacterium | reverse complement strand
GTACACGACGTACCCTCGTGGGTCCATCTTCTCCGTGATGCGCTTGATCGCCCCACCCTTGCCTGCCGCATCCCACCCCTCAAACACCAGAACAACGGGCCGCTGCTGAGTGAAAACCTGAAACCCTAACTCCCGAAGCTGCAACTGACGCCGGGCCAACTCCGTCACATAAGTCTCGCGGGGCAGACTTAACGATAAGTCCAGCGACTCAAGCATCCTTGGCCTCCTCCTTGTCGTCCAGCCACTGCATGGCATGCCGCAGATCGGCATCCTCCGCTTCCGCCTGATCCGAAGCCTCGCGGGGAGGCGCTGCCGGACCCAGTCGCTCTTCCAGTGCCATGATGATCGTTTTCAGGATCTGAGCCAGAGCCCAACGCCGCGAAGTCGCCTCAATTACCGTCCACGGAGCTTCGGTCGCTTCCGTGATCTCCAGCATGTCTTCCGCCGCCGCAAGATACTCGTTGTACTTCTTGTGGCGGGCCCAGTCTTCCTTCGTAATCCTCCACGATTCAAGAGGATCCGCGGAAACCTTCAGGAAACGCTTTTCCTGTTCCTTGCGGCTGATGTGCAGAAAGAACTTGATGATTTCGGTGCCGTTGTCGGCCATCATCCGCTCAAAATCAATGATGTCCCGAAACGCCGCACGCCACTGCTTCTCCGGAACCAGGCCCTCCACCCGCTCGTGCAGCAGGCGGATGTACCAGCTCTGGTCGAAGATCGCCATCTCCCCGGCATTCGGTACGCAGAGCCAAAACCGCCACAACCAGGGCCGGCTCATTTCAAACGGACGCGGCAGGCTGATTGGGTGCAGCTTAAAACCACGAGGATCCAGGCGCTGCGTGAGGGTTGCCACGGCAGTACCCTTACCAGCCGCGTCCCAGCCCTCAAAAAGCACAATGGACGGAATCTTGTTATCCCAGCATGCCTTTTCCAGATCGTAAAGACGCCGCTGCAGCCCCGGCATCACCCGGTTAAACTCCTCGGTCGAAAGCTTGCGTTTCAGATTGAGATTTTCGAGCATCCAGCTACCAGATCGGAACCACCGGCGGACCACCTTCAGCAAAAACTTCCGCGTTCAGGCCATAACCAAAGCCCGGCGAGTCGGACAGGCGCATCACGCCCGCCGCCGGACGAGGATCATCGGTCAGCACCCAGTGTTTTTCAGTACTACGGTAAATGTCAACATACTCCGCGAAAGGAGTTAGTTCCGGCCCCAGCGTCGACAGGAAATGATAGGTGGCCGACCCCACTCCGTGGCAGACCAGCTTCGTGTGATGCGCCTTCGCCAGCGCCGCGATCTTTGCCAGCCCGGTCGGGCCGCCGGCGCGGTAGATATCCGGCTGCACAATATCAACACAGCCCTCTTCCAGTAACCTCTTGAACCCGGCCAGTGTGTATTCGTGCTCCCCGCCGGTCACCATCGTGTTCACGGAATCCCGGATGCGGCGGTACCCGGCGTAGTCGTCCGGCATCACTGGCTCTTCCAGCCACGCGATGTTGTACTTCTCCAGGCGTTCGTACATGCGCAGCGTATAGGGCACATCCCAGCCCATGTAAATATCGAGAGCGATGAACGCATCCGCGCCCAGAACCTCTCGCGCCCGGGCGACAGCGACCTCGTTCTTCGCCATGCCCGTTTCGCCATGCGCAGGTCCCCATGGCACCGCGATCTTCATGTTTTTGATGCCGAAAGCGGCGAGCGCCTCCGGATCGTAACCGGTGTAATAAACGGGTAACTCGGACCGAATCCGGCCTCCCATCAGGTTGTACGCCGGTTGCCCCAACAACTTGCCCCGCGCATCCCAAAGCGCGATGTCCACGCCCGAGATCACAGCCTGGGTTAGCCCCCCGCGTCCATAAAAGATCGACGCACGGTACAACTGCTCCTGAATCAGCTCATTTTCGAAGACCGTGCGCCCCACAATCAGCGCCCGCCATTGCTCATCCAGAAGGACTGGAGCGGCGCTGCCTTTTCCGCCACCGACAAAGCCGAAGCCCTGCGTCCCGTCTTCGAGCACAACCTCAATTACCGCCGCCGACATCGTCTGAAACCACGACGCCCGTTTTTCCCAATACTCCGGGTATGCCGACATCGGGTTCGCAATTACCGATCCCGTCAGCCAGGAACTTCCCATTTTCGCGACGTGACAGCGTACGTCGCGGATCTTCACAGCAGGTCCTGATATTCCGGCCGTTTGGCCATAAACGAATGGACGTACGAGCAGGTGGCCAGAACCTTGTACTTGTTCTCGCGAGCCCACGCCAGGGCGGCGGTCGCCAGTTTCCCGGCAAGACCCTGCCCCTGATAGTCGCTGGGGACCTCCGTGTGGAAGATCTCCATCAGACCCTCCGCCAGCAGATAATCCAGATGAGCAGGATTCCGTGAAGACCCCGCCTCAAACCGGCACTCGGAGCGGTTATGGCGAATCTTTAGCTCTCTTGCCTCGGTCGCCTGGTCGCTCACGCTGCCATTTCCTCACGAGCCTTGGCGATGGCGGCCAGGTACTGCCGGGCGCGCGCTTCCATCTCGTCGTAGCGGTTCTCTTTAATGAGCTTGGGGTCGATGAGTTCGCCACCCACAGCCACGGCGCACGCACCGGCCTTCAGGAATTCACCAGCGGTTTCCAGATTGACGCCGCCGGTCGGGATCATCTCAATCTGCGGCAGCGGTCCCTTCAGAGCCTTGATGTACTTCGGGCCACCCACGGCATTCGCGGGGAAGACCTTCACAACGTCCGCGCCGGCTTCCCAGGCGGTGAGAACTTCAGTCGGGGTCAGAGCGCCTGCGCAGATCACTTTCGAGTAGCGCTTCGCCATCTCGATGGTCGCCAGCTTCAGGTTCGGCGTCACAAAGAACTGGGCGCCGGCCAGCATGCAGGAACGGGCGGTTTCCGGGTCCAGAACGGTGCCGGCGCCGAGCACCAGCTTGTCGCCGAACTGATCGGCCAGCTTCTCCAGCGCCTTGAGCGCGCCGGGCACGGTCATGGTGATTTCAGCAGCGCGCACGCCGCCGTTATAAATCGCCTCAACGGACTTGAGGGCAGTTTCGGCGGAAGCGGTCCGGACGACGGGGACCAGGCCGATTTTGGTGATGGCTGACAGGATTTGTTGTGCGGTCACTTTTACAAGGTATCAGGGTGACAGTGCGCGCTCCGAACAACTAAATCCCGCATGTCGCGGTATAGCATGTAGAGGAGGCTTCGAGAGTTGAATTACCCACAGGTTCAGTTCGAATGGGACGAAACCAAAGCAGCCACTAACCTGAAGAAACATGGCATCTCGTTTGAACTAGCAGTCTCCGTGTTCAACGATCCGTTTATCCTCACAATCGCCGACATCGATCATAGTCAAGCCGAAGAACGTTGGTTCTCAATCGGACTTGCGAGTAACGGAGTACTCCTTGCGCTGGCTTACCTCTGGAGCGAGAACGAATTCCACAGCATAACGATCCGTCTCATCACAGCGCGCAAAGCAACCACCACGGAAGTTGGCTACTATAAGGACAACCAATGAGCGAAGACCCCATCGACGAATTCGAGATGCCGTCGGAGATTAACTTTGGCAAAGCGACGCGCGGGCAGCATTACATTCCGCAGTCGACCAGGGTTCTACTCCCTATCTCCATTGAACGGAGCGTCTGGGAGTATTTCAACGAGAAGGCAGAACGTCGGGGCGTTGACCTGTCGGAACTTCTGACCGATGTCCTCCGCCGCGACATTGAAATCAACGAAGCCCTGCGCTGATCCAGCACTCCACTCACACCATTTCCAACCAGATCCGCTACATTAGCAGTTAGGGTCTAAAAGTGAAATCCATACGTCTGATTGTGCCGCTGGCGGCCGCATTATTCTGTGCGCCTCTGTCCGCGCAGAACCTCAAAGACTTCGAAAAGAACGTCACCGAGTTTACGCTCACCAACGGGCTCCACTTCATCGTGCTGGAACGCCACGCCGCTCCGGTCGTCTCCTTCCATACTTATGTGGATGCCGGCTCGGTTGACGATCCCAAGGGACGCACCGGCGTCGCGCACATGTTCGAACACATGGCCTTCAAGGGCACGCCTACCCTTGGTGGCAAGAATCCGGTCGCCGAAAAACTCGCCCTCGCCGCCGTGGAGAAAGCCTACGACGCGCTCGAAGCCGAGAAAAACAGACCAGGCGCGCCGAACGAACCCAAGCTGAAGCAACTCTCGGAAACCCTCGACCAGGCCATCGAAAAGGCCGGGGAGTACGTCGAGCCCAATCTTTACCCCCGGATCATTGAGGAAAACGGTGGCGTCGGCATGAACGCCAGCACCAGCGAAGACTCAACCAACTACTTCTATAACTTTCCCGCCAATCGCATCGAACTCTGGTTCTACCTCGAATCCGCGCGCTTCCTGAACCCCATGTTCCGTGAGTTCTATAAGGAACGCAGCGTGGTCCGCGAAGAGCGCCGCATGCGCGCCGAATCCGACCCGCAGGGCAAGCTCATCGAAGCCCTCCTCGGCAGTGCAATCGCCGCGCACCCCTACCGCGTCCCCGGGGTCGGCTGGGCCAGTGATATTGAGAACCTCCGCGTGGCCGATGCGAGGGAATTCTACGAAAAGTATTACGTCCCAGCGAACATGACCATCGCGATTGCAGGCGACGTCGTCCCCGCGAAAATTAAGCTCCTGGCCGAGACCTACTTTGGCCGTCTTCCGAAGAAACCCCTCCCCACCCGCGTCATCACCGACGAACCCGAACAGGCCGGCACCCACCGGGTCGAGATCGAATCCCCCTCCCAGCCCATCGAGCTCATCGCGTACCACCGCCCCGACCAGAACGATAAGGACGACGCCGTTTTTGACGTCATCGACGGCGTACTTTCTTCGGGCCGGACCAGCATCCTCTATAAGACGCTCGTTCGCGACAAGCAACTCGCCCTCGCGGCCGGAGCCGAAGCCACTCTCCCTGGCGGCAAATACCCCGGGTTGTTCATGTTCTATCTGATCCCGAACCAGGGCCACGAACTCGCCGAAGTGGAGAAAGAACTGTTCACAGTCCTTGAAAATTTCAAGAAGGAGAAGGTCGACGCCGCCACCCTCGCCCGCGTCAAGACCCGTACCCGTGCCGGGCTTATCCATCAACTCGACAGCAATGCCGGTTTGGCGCAACTCCTGGCAAGCTACCACGTCAATTATGGTGATTGGCGCAAACTCTTCACCTCGCTGGAAGACATCGAAAAGGTGACTGCAGACGACGTTCAGCGCGTCGCGAAGCAGTATTTCACCCCACAGAACCGGACCATCGCCCTCACCGTTCAGCCCGCCGAACCCACTGGAGCCGCCAAGTGAAGAAGTCCTTACTGATCCTGTTCGCCCTCTCCGGCCTGGCGTTTGCGCAACCGGCCGCGTCCTGGAAAGCCATTAAGTTTCCGCCCCTCAAAGACGTCACTATCCCGAAAGTGGAGGAAACCACTCTCCCCAACGGGATGAAGGTGTACCTCCTTGAAAACCACGAACTGCCGACGGTCCGCGGCCTGGCCCTCGTCCGCACCGGCAATCTGTTTGACCCCGCCGATAAGGTCGGTCTCGCCGGCATCACCGGCGAAAATATCCGTGCAGGCGGAGCCGGTACCCGCACGGGAGACCAAATCGACGAACAACTGGAAAACGTAGCCGCCTCCGTCGAGGCCCAGATCGGCGAGGGCTTTGGCTCGGTCAGTTTCTCTGCCCTCAAAGAGAACACAGACACCGTCATGGAAGTCTTCCGCGATGTCCTCACCTCGCCCAACTTCAGCCAGGACAAGATAGACCTCGCGAAGCGCCAGACTCGCAGCGGAATCTCCCGGCGCAACGACGACGCGCCCGGTATAGGCCAGCGCGAGTTCGCCAACATCCTCTACGGCCGCAACAATCC
>CANIHR010000322.1 GCA_947467185.1 Bryobacterales bacterium | reverse complement strand
GAACTCGCCGTACCTCAAGGCCGACAAGGTCCACCTGCCTGAGGTCTACAACATGAGCCAGGCGGTCCCGGCCCGTATCAGCAGCATCGTCAACATCCACAACCCGTCCATTGAAGTTCACATGGTGGAGAAGGCGCTCAACACAGGCACCGCCATCATCGTGATCGCGGGCGGCGGCCACCGCACTCTCAATGTTGGCGGCGAATCGGCCGACTTCGTCCCGTTCTTCTACAACTACGGCATTAACACCGTGATCCTCCGCAATCGCCTTCGCGCCGATGGTTATGTCGCCGAAGTGGATGCCGTCAACGATGCGCAGCAGGCCGTCCGCGTGGTCCGCGCTTACTCGAAGGAGTGGGGCATCGACCCCAACCGCATCGGTGTCATGGGCTTTTCCGCCGGCGCCGAACTTGCCGCCCCCGCCGCCCTCCTCTACGAGGCCTGGGACCAGAAGAATAACGATCCTTCCGACCCCTTCGCCGGCATCTCCTCGCGCCCTGATTTCGCGGGCATCATCTACCCCGGCCCCACGCCCTTCGCCCGTAATCGCACCGCGCCGGCGATCCCGAAAAACGTGCCACCCGCCTTCCTTGTTTGCGGTAGCGCCGGCGACCAGATGCACGCCGTCTGGGCCCTCGATTATTACCAGGCGATGCTGATGGCCGGTGTTCCGAACGTGGAAATGCACCTCTACGGTAATGGACGCCACCCCGGCGATCCGCTGCCCGATGGCACTCGCATGGCCGGCGGCCTGACCGACCGCAACAACATCCCCTACGGCACCTGGCAGTACCGCTTCATCGACTGGGCGCGCGATCTCGGATTCCTGCAGAAGCCGGGCCTCGAGACGAAGGCTGCGAAGGATGTCGCGACGTTTGTGGCGAATCCGCCGAGGCCCTTCGGCCAGGGGCGTGGCCCCGGCGGCCCCGGTGGACAACCCGGCGCACCGGCTGGTACCCCCGGTGCCGCTCCCGCCGGCCCGGGCCGCGGCAACCGCTAGAAACTCTGCTCCGCCGCACGCCCGAATATCGTCTCAGGCGTGCGGCGGAAACAGGAAAGCCTATAACTTGAAGTTACAGATATACCCAACGTCGTCGCTGAACCACATGTAGCCGTCATGCACGGTGGCTCCATGGATGAGCGGGTCTTTCTCGGTCAATTGAATCTTCTCCACAATCTCGCCGGTCTTCCGGTCATGCCGGAAAAAGGCTCTCCAGTTACTGTCCGAAATCCACAGGCTGTCACCTTCCCATCCCACGCCGTGGGCCCTGTTCCCCGGAAGGCTCCACACCGCCTGCACTCTCCACGTCTTGGGGTCCACGACATATGCCCTTCGCGAAGGAAGGCAAGCGTAATAGAGCAGGCCATCCCGCCACTCCATCCCCTGTCCACCCTCCCCGGTCAGCCCTGTTGTCTCCTCCAGTGCCACCTGTCCAGGCGGACGACCCGAGCCGCGTCCGCGCCCGCCTGTCGGCGGGGCACCTGCTGCCGGAGCAGCGAACGGGGAAGCTATGGGACTCCGCGCCGCCGGCGGATCACCAGGCATCTGATAGGTGTGTCCCGACCCTGGGCACCAGTACTTTGCCAGGATCTTCCCGTCCTTTGCATCGCAAGTCACAATCAGGCTGTTGTGAGTGTCATTGATCCACATCACACCATCCGGGTCAACTGTCAGACCACTCGCACCCGCCAAACCGGGGACCTGGAACTCCCGAATTACTTTGCCATCGGCGAAGTTGATCAGCGAAACCCAGTTTTCTTTCCCCTGGTCCACTACCCACAGGCCTTCACTCGTGGCCTGCAAACCGTTCGGCGTGGCATGCGGAGACTTATAAACCAGGTCGACTTTCTTTGATCCGCGCGACTTGATCGCCGCCACATCGATAGCTGCGCCCGCCATCGGAGCCACTCCCGCTACCGCCGCTCCATACAGAAAATCTCTGCGTCTCATTTCGTGCCGCCCTCCTCGAAAATCATCCAGCCCTCGGCCTAAACCGACAAATACCCCAGCGTGCCATTGCTGTCCGCGAACTTTTCAGCAGGCACACCCATAGCGTCCAGCATCATTACATGCAGATTTGCGAGGGGTGTTTCCGCCTTATACTTCAACTGCTTGCCCAGTCTGAAGCGGCCATTACTTCCGCCCGTCAGCAACGTAGGCACATTGTCGTGGTTGTGCCCCAGACTCAACCCGCTGCCATAGGTGATCAGAGAATGGTCAAACAACGACCCATCTCCATCCGGAGTCGCCTTCAGTTTGCTCAGGAAGTACGCGAACTGTTCGGTCTCATACCGGTTGATCAGCACGCACTTCTCGATCTTGTCCTTATCTCCGCCGTGGTGTGTCAATCCATGGTGCGATTCGGCAATCCCGATCTCACGGTAATTCCGGTTGCTCTGCTCAATTGCCATCAGGAATGTGATAATCCGGGTCGAGTCGGTCTGGAATGCGGCCAGCATCAAATCAAACATTAGTCTGGAATGCTCCGTGTAATTCTCCGGAACACTCGAAGGCGGTGCCGTCATTGACGTGGTTACCTTACCGTTCTGTGTCTCTGCTTTCTGAATCCGCGTCTCTATGTCACGGAGGGCGTACAGATACTCATCCAGTTTCCGCCGGTCGTCCCGTCCAAGCGAGCCTTCCAGCTTCTTCGAATCCGCCAGTACCGAATCCAGAACGCTGCGCTTGTAGCGTTCCAGCTTCGCCCGCTTCCCGGGATCGGCCTCCTGATCCACCGCGCCAAACAGCCGCTCAAACACTGCCCGGGGGCGAACCTCCGGAGGGTTCGGTGTCGAAGGTGTTCTCCAGGAGATGCTGTTGGAGTACGCGCAACTGTAGCCGTTGTCGCAGTTGCCGCCCTGAATACCCTCCTCGCCGCCCAGTTCCAGTGACGCAAACCGCGTTCTGTTCCCCACCGCCTGCGCGGCCAGTTGATCCACCGAAACGCCCGCCTGGAGGTCTTTCCCGAAGGTGCGCTTTGGATGTGCCCCCGTCAGGTAACTCGCTCCCGCGCGGCCATGGTCGCCCGGCCCGTCACCGAGTGCGCGCCCCCCGTTAATCGTGAGGCCATTCAGAATCGAGAGCTCGTTCCGAAATGGTGTCAGCGGCTCCAAAACCCGGCTGAGAGTCTCCGGCAGGGGCGCAACGTCGCCCTCCATCTTCAGACTCCATGTATTCTCCTGAATGCCATTCGGGAAGTACACGAATGCCATCCGCAACGGAGCCTTCGCAGCCGCCGCCGGACTCAGCGCCGGCGCCATTGCATCCAGCATCGGCAACGCCAGTGCCGTTCCCAACCCTCGCAGGAATGTCCTTCGCTCCAGGTGTTTCTTAAAAACAGGGTTCATCGCGCTGCTCCTTCCGGCAGGTTGCTTCGCATTTGGAAAGCCTCGCTGTTCACTACTTCCATTACCAGCTTCGAGAATCGATAGTCGGCGCTCGCCGCCTTCTGCACAATACCTTCCACGGTGGGTCTGTCCGATAGTTCCAGCCCGCGGCCCAGTGCGAAAGTCATCAGTTTCTCCGTCAGGTTCCGGGTGAAGGCCACCGACTGTCCCTTCAGTATCGTCCGCAGACCGGCCACTCCCTCGAATGATTTTCCGCCCGGCAGCACGCCCGACGGATCGATCCGGATATCACCGTCATGGGTCCGCCACCGGCCCACCGCGTCATATGTTTCCAGGCCAAAACCAATCGGATCCATCAGGTTATGGCACCCCGAGCAGTTCGGGTCGGATCGATGTTGTTCCATCCTTTGTCGCAGCGATACGTTCGCGCCCAGACCGCTCTCCACCAGCACCGGGACGTCAGGTGGCGGAGGCGGTGGCGGAGTCCCCAACAGGTTCTCCAGAACCCACTTTCCCCGTACCGGAATCGAGGTCCGCGTTGGATACGAAGAAACCGTCAAAATCGCACCCTGTCCCAGCAGTCCGCCACGCTGGTTCGGGTCCACCTCCACGCGCCGGAACTCCTCGCCGTCGATCCCCGAAATCCCGTAATGCCGCGCGAGTGGCCCATTCAGAAAAGTAAACGGGGCGTCAATGAAATCCAGAACGCTGCGGTCTTCATGGATGATCGCGCCTGCAAACTTCAAAGTCTCAGTTCGCATGTAGCCCAGTAACTCGTCGTCAACCGTCCCAAACCGCGCCCCATCCGGTTTCGTGCGCCCGAAATTCCGTAACTGCAGCCATTGGGCGGCGAAGTTATCCACCAGATTCTGAGACCGCGACTCGGCGAGCATCCGCCGTACCTGAGCCGCCAGAACTCCTGGCTTGCGCAGGCTACCCGCATCTGCCAACCGGCGAAGCTCTGCATCGGGCATGCTGGACCACAGGAAATACGAAAGCCTGGATGCCAGTTCATGCTCGCCGATCGCGTGCGCTTTCTGCCCGGGTACCGACTTCGGTTCCCGTTCCATCCGGAACAGAAAGTTCGGTGAAGAAAGCACGGCTTCCACAGCCAGACGAATACCTTCCTCCAGCGAATCCCCCTCTTTTTGCGCCACTGCCACCAGCTTCAGCTTGCTCTCTATCTCGTCGGGTGTCACCGGTCGCCTGTATGCCCTCGGAAGGAAGCTCGACAATACCCGGCGTGCGCAGGTAGACGTGTGTTTCCCCGGCTCGTGTCCGCAGATAAACAGATTTCGGTAACCTGGTGGCGGTACTTTGCTCGGGTTGAACGGACCGGCAACATCAAGATAGTCCGTGAAGATCTTTCTTCGCAGGTCGATGTTCAGGTGACGCCGGGGATCATCCAGATTGGCCAGTTCCGGGAACGTTACCCGCATTGTGTGCTCACCGGCCTGCACCGGAATCTTCGCCACAAACTCGCCGCGTGCGTACCCGAAATCCGTCTCACCTTCAATCACGTCATGCAGGATGGGTTTGCCATCGAACAGAAGAGTAACCTTCACCGGCGGAGCGGCCAGCCGGGCTTTCTCCTGTGCCACCCGGATATCCTCCTGCGTTCGTGGTCCCCGCCCGCCTCTGCCGCCCCTGCCACCACGCCCGGTGTTGGCCGGAGGCGGGATAAAGTCCGGGTCAGCGGCTGGCCCCTTCGCCAGCGTAGCGCTCGTCTTTCCGTTCACCACATCCAGATAGGAAAAATTGTTCCCATTGGCATTCCGGAGGTTCATTACCCGAAAGCGGATCTCATACTCGGCATCGACCGGAAATACGAATGACCCTTCCAGGTTTCCTCTCATGGAGTACGGAAGGTATGCGCCGCCGGTGGCAGAATTCTCCGAGCCCCCGGCCACCCCAAAGTCATAAGATCTTTTCGCCAGTTGGTGCGAAATGAGAACGGGCTTCTGTGGAAACGCCGGGCCAAATACGGCCAGCTGCGAAGCCTGTCGCGCCGCAGCCAGGTACTTTTCCATCAGCATCGGCGACAGGGTCAGCACATCGGCCACGTTGTCGAACCCGTACCCGGAATCATCCACCGGAAACTCGTCCGCCGGCCTCGTGTGGATGCCGAGCAGGTCCCGGACAGTGTTGTTATATTCCACCCGGTTCAGACGGCGGGCCAGGACGCGTCCGGGGCCGCCTTCTTTACCTAGTCCCGCTTTCGTTATCACAGGCTCAATCCAGGCGGTTACGGCGGGAAGTTGTCCCTTACCTGCTGCGGGTAAGCCTCCCGGCGGCATCTGCCCCCGTTTTAGTTTGTCCAGCGTTTTGGCCCAAACTTCAGGATGTTTCGCAGCCACGTCCCCGCTCGCGTATTCCTGAAAATTCAGACCGGCCGTCTTGAGTTTCTCGTTGTGGCAGGCAACGCAGTATTGCGCAAGGAACGGCTGCATGGTTCTGCTGAACACCATGTCGTCCGCACCCTGCGCAACACCGGCAACCAGTAACGCAGCGCTTAGAAGCTTCTTATTCATTGGCTAGAAGTT
>CANIHR010000321.1 GCA_947467185.1 Bryobacterales bacterium | reverse complement strand
GGATTTCGCACCGTCCGGTACCAGTAAAGAACCGGGGGGCCGTAGGCGTCAGGGTCGCTTTGGGTATCCCCGTGGGACCAGTAGCGCTTGCCGACGATGAAGTCGGGGATACCGTCTCCGTCGATGTCGGCGGCAGTGGCTCCGTGGAGTTCGGAGAAAGTCACGCCACCCGCATTCTTCGTCGAGAAGTCGTCCATGATCATGTGGCGGACAAACGTGATCTTTCCAGCTTTGTCGCGCTTCTGCTCAAACCAGGCGAGTCCCAGACCGTGGGCTTCCAGACCAGTGATCACATCCGGCAGACCGTCGCCATTAATGTCATAGACCGGGATTTCGCCGCCTCCAGGGAGGGATCTCGCCCAGCGACCGAAAGCTTCGGGGTGGTAGGTCCAGCGGCTTTGCCTGGTACCGGTCGCGGGTTGCTCCCACCAGCCGTAGGTCTGCACGATGTCGAGGCGGCCATCTCCATTGATATCGCCAACTCCCAGACCGTGTGTGGAAACGCCGCCGACCGGCCCTTTTTCCGAAATCGCGTGGGTGATCCACGGTTTCATCGGGTCTTTCGGGTCGGGCCAGGCGATCTGGAGGTAGTTGTTGGCGGCGTAGATGAATTCGGGCTTGCCGTCGCCATCGATATCCCGCAGCAGCGCGATCTCGGATTGCACTTTGGGAATGATCTCGTATTTCTTCCAGCGGCGCGATTCTCCGGCGGGGTTGAGAAAGAGATTGGCGGCCCGGCCGTCGGAGGATTCGATGACGTCGGGCCAGCCGTCGCCATTCGCGTCATAAGCAAAATTGAACATGGCGTTATGGGCGTATTCGGTGGACGGGTTGACCGTACTGGCGAGGAAGATCTCGCGGGACACGGTGTAATCAGGACCGAGGTAGTAATAAGGCCCGGAGACGATATCCGGGATCCCGTCCTTATTGACATCGGCCGCAATCGCGCCCCATGCGTAGTAGAAATCGTTGAGCTTCTGCTTGTGGAACCGGGTGGAGAGCTGTTCGGGCGGAACCGAACGAACACCCATGTCCTTCCAGGCGACGTCTTTGAACCGGATCTCCCCTTCCCCTCCGGCGTAGAGGGCGAGAGCGCCGTACTGAGGCGCCTTGCCATCCAGCGGGCCGCCCTGGATGCCGCCCAGCCCTTCATTCAGGTGAGCGCGCAGGGCAGTGGCGGCAGCCACGATTTCGATCTGGTTCCAGCCGTCGCGCCAGGTGTTGACGGGGCGCTGAATGGGGAGCTTGCTCTCATCCCAGGGTTCGGGGGCAGATGGTGCAGCGTTCCCCGGACGGCCAATCCGTTCCCGGCTGGTCTCCTGGCCGGAAGCGTCAACGGTAACGATATAGGAGGCGAGGTCGCCTTTCGCAAGGGAAACAAAGATGCCGCGGAGACCACCCGTCGGCGTTTTTTCGGCCCGAAGCAGGACCCCGGTGCGGCAGGCGGCGGTGCAGCGGAGTGATGTAAAGACGCCGATATCCTGATAGCTGCGGTCGAGGATCAACCAGCCGCCACCTTTGGGAGTCACTGTCAGTTCCCCCTTCGCGACCCGCCATTCGGCACCACCCAAACTGTGCCAACCCGCGAGCGACGAGCCGGAAATTCGACCATCCGGGACAAAACTGGCTGTCACGGCGGTTCCCGAAAAAGGCGCAGATAAGGCGAAAGCAAGCAGCAGGGGGAGTCGCATGGCTGGGAGCATTATATCGGCGATTGGGGGTGCCCGTGAGTGCTATGCTCAAAACAAGTTCTCCCGGAAATGTTTGCCACCGTCACGCTCGTCCTTGTCGCTATCCTGCTGATTCTGAATCTTTGGGGGATGGTGCGGTTACGGTCGCAGGAAGGGTCCGAGTCGCGACTCCGCGAAGAATTGGGCCGTGGACGGCAACAGCAGGCAGAAGAAGCCCGGGCACTTCGCGAAGAATTGGCGGGAAGTGTGCAGCGGTTTGCCACGCAGGCCGAGTTACGGGCGGAAGCTTTGCGGAGTTCGATGGCGCAGAGCATCGTGGAACTGCAGCGAGACCAGCGAACAGAACTGGAACGCAGCCGCGATACGGTAGAGCACAAACTCGCTTCGATTCAGCAGGATAACGCTTTAAAGTTAGAGCAGATCCGCAAGACGTCGGAAGCACAGGCGGAAGAAGCCCGGGCGCTTCGCGACGAGCTCGCCGCGATCTCGCGCCGGACAGCGGCAGAGGCGGAGATCCGCGCCGAAGCCCTCCGAGTCTCCCTCGGACAGAATTTGGCGGAACTGCAGCGTGAGCAGCGCGTGGAACTGGAAAAGAGTCGTGCCGCCGTCGAACAGAAGCTGGCGGCGATTCAACAGGACAACACGGCCAAGCTGGAACAGATGCGGCAGACGGTGGACGAGAAGCTGCAGACAACGCTCGAAACCCGACTGGGCGAGTCGTTCCGGATCGTCAGTGAGCGGCTGGAGCAGGTCCACAAGGGTCTGGGCGAGATGCAGAACCTGGCGTCGGGTGTGGGGGATCTGAAAAAGGTCCTCACGAATGTAACGACTCGCGGTGCCTGGGGTGAAGTGCAACTGGAGAACCTGCTCACCCAAATCCTCGCGCCGGAGCAATTTGCACGGAATGTTTCGACAGCGGGCAATGGCGAACGGGTAGAGTTTGCGATCAAGCTGCCTGGACCAGGGACGTCGCCGGTCTGGCTGCCGGTGGACGCGAAGTTCCCTGCCGAGACTTATCAGCGGCTGGCGGCAGCCGCGGAGCGCGGCGATGCCGAGGGTGTGGAAGTTTGCTCTCGGGAACTGGAGGGCGTGGTTCGCGCCTGCGCACGAACGTTCAGCACCAAATACTTGAACCCGCCGAATACAACGGACTTCGGGATTCTGTTCCTCGCGACTGAGGGGCTATACGCGGAAGCGTTGCGGCGGCCGGGGCTGGCGGAGTCGTTACAGGAGAATTTCCGGGTGGTGCTGGCAGGGCCGACGACATTTGCGGCGCTGCTGAACAGTCTGCAAATGGGCTTCCGGACACTGGCGATTCAGCAGCGGTCGGGCGAAGTCTGGACGCTCCTGGGCGAGGTCAAATCGCAATTCGGTAAGTATTCGCAGGTTCTGGATGTGATCCGGAAGCGTTTGGAGCAGGCAACCCAGACGGTGGACGACGCAGCCGTCCGGACGAGGGCCATCGAAAAACGGCTGAGGAGCGTGGAAGACGCCGAAGAACCCGAACAGGGACGGCTGATCCGCCTCGCCAATGTAAGTTAACGTCCCAGTACTGGATTTTTGCAGAGTCAGACAAGCCCCAAAATTGATTAATCGGGCTTTAATGACTGGCACTTGCAGGTCGTACCATGAGAAAGTAATGGTGAGGAGTTGTCCGAGGTCGCCCCCCCTGCGAACCGAAGGCACAGGATGGAGTCTGGAAGGATTTTGAACACCCGGGTAAATAAGCTGACGATGATCGCGGTGGCGTGGTGTGCTGCGGTGTCGGCGTATGGCCAATGGCGTGCAACTGGCCCCTTTGGGGGAGACGCAGAATTGGTTCGAATCGTGCCCAAAGTTCGGAACATGCTGGTCGCAGGTACGCACAACGGGCTCATTTTCACGTCGACTAACGGCGGCGCGTATTGGAACCCACTTCACTTCCCGGCGCAGATTGCCTCAACGCTGCACGCACTGGAAATTGATCCGGAAAACCCATCAATCTGGTACGCCGGTGTGGAAAGCGACACCGCCTGGCTTTCCGGAGTCTGGAAGACAACCGACTCGGGACGAACGTGGAATCTGGTATCCGAAACGAAGGGCATGGCAGTTTGGTCACTGGCGATATTTCCGGGAGACGCCGCCATCGTTGTCGCGGGCACCGGAGTGGGAGTTTTCCGCAGCAGTGACCACGGGACGTCATGGAAGCGCATGTCGCCCGAGAGCAACACGGAACTGAAACCTGTTGTCTCTTTGGCGTTCCACCCCGCGAACAGCAGGGTTCTCTATGCCGGGACGACGCATTTGCCGTGGCGGACGGGTGACGGTGGGGCTACCTGGCAGTCAATCCACGAAGGCATGCTGGATGATTCCGACGTGTTCAGCATTAATGTTGACCCCCTCAAGCCTACGCGGGTGTTTGCGAGCGCCTGCAGTGGCGTGTACGCGAGCCAGAACGAAGCAGCATTATGGAAGAAGCTTGAAACACCGAAGGGTGCATTCCGCACTTACTTTGTGGCGATGGAACCAAAACGGACAGACACGGTTTTCGCCGGTACCACCGAAGGCCTGCTTCGCTCGGCCGATGGCGGACATTCCTGGCGCAAGGTGAGTCCGAACGCAGTCCATTCTATGGCGTTTGACCCGTGGGTTACTGGACGCCTCTTCTTTGCGTCCTCTACTGCGGGACTGCTGGTGAGCACGGACGACGGCGTGACATTGCGGGAATCAAACTTCGGGTTTACGAACCGCAACTTCACCACCCTGACCGGTGCCGGACAACAGTTGTATTCCAGCAGCGTATATGAACCAATTTCCGGTGGCGTTTACCGGACGGGCAATCTGGGATTGCGGTGGACGCATTCCGGCGAACCCCGCCCGGACCAGTTGCTCACCATGTCGGCCTCACCCGACAATCCTGAATTGCTGTTGGCGGCCGGCTATCGCGGGCTTCTGAAATCGGCAGACGGGGGAAAAACCTGGGTTCCCGCCCAAAGTCCGCCGGGGTCACGTATTCAGGGGCTGGCAACATTGCCGGGCGGCACGGTCCTGGCCGCTACCGAACAAGGTCTGTTCCGCGGTACCACGGAAGGTTCGTGGACCCAAACGGGAAGTCAGCAGGCGACGACACTGGCAGTTTCCGGTGGCCTGCCGCTGGCATTAACCGACCGCACCGCATACGTAAGCACCGACCAGGGTAATACCTGGCGCGCCTGCGGCAGCCCCCAGGATGGAATCACCTGGTATGGGCTGGCATTTGATTCCGGATCCCGTTCGACCGCGATTGCGGCAACATCGGGTGGGGCGTTCCGCTCCACCGATGGCTGCCAGTCGTGGTCTGCAGTTCGTGACGGCCTCCGGGCTGAAACGACAAGTCTTGCACTATTCCATCCCGTGCGCCGCGGCGAAGCTTATGTTTCGCAGGGCGGACGGGTGTTTCGTTCTATGGACGGGGGCCTGCGATGGGCCCCACTGAACGACGAAGCCGCCGCTGCCGATTCATCGGTGGTGGCAGGGCCGTCGTCCTTGTTTGTTCTCCCGTCCGCACCGGACAGGCTTTTTGCCCTGTTCCCGCGCCGGGGTGTGTTTTCAACTACGATTGTTACTAAGGAGACGACGCTTCAATGATCAATAGATCAGGGTTACGCGAGCGCATCCGCAACTCGAAGGCAATAGCCCTGCTTGCCGCAGGTCTGGCGCTGACGGGTTCGGCATTCGCCCAAAACTCGAATTTCGGCACCAAGGACGAGTCCGGGGGCTATTCCAAGATCGACATCAGCCTGTTCGCAGGCTGGAATTGGTTCCAGATTGGCCAGGGCAATAAGGGTGTCCATCAGTTCGATTCCGGCTTCGGCTGGGGCGAACGCATCAGCGAGGAAGTCCACAAGTACATTGGACTGGAACAGGGTCTGAAGATCGGTTACGACCGCTTTAAGATTCTGCCGGTCGGTGCAACCGGCTATTCCTCATTTAAGAACACCAATACCCTTGTTTACGGCACCGGCGTGCTGCACTTCACGCCTCGTGACGCAAAGTATCGGCCGTTTGTCATGGTCGGCCCTGGCTACGTTTGGTATCGCGGAGGCAAGGGCTTCGCGACCGGCTATCCCGTGAAGGCGAGTGGCGAAACCGCTCTGGTTTACGGCATCGGTCTCAAGGTCAACGAAACGAAAGCCTATGGCGTTCGCTTCGACCTGACCGGCATGCGTTCGGGTTCGCCGCACTTCGGCATTCCCGGCATCCCCGCCGGCAAGGGTTCGTTCTGGCTTCC
>CANIHR010000320.1 GCA_947467185.1 Bryobacterales bacterium | reverse complement strand
GCGGTTATCGCGCCATCAACCAGTACCAGACGTGGTTCAACTCCAACTACAACTCGCTGCAGACGATGTTTAAGAAAAAGTTTTCGAACAAGGGGTTTGCGACGCTGAGTTACACGTTCTCAAAAACACTGACAAACGCCGGCTCCAACGCTGCGACGCCGCAGAACTTCTACAACCGGACCATTGAGAAGGGCCACTCGCCCTATGACCGTAATCAGGTTCTGAACGCAAGCTGGAACTACCAGTTGCCCTTCTTCCGCAAGAGCAGCAAGATGCTGAAGAATACGCTCGGCGGCTGGCAGTACTCGGGCATCTACTCGGTGGCGTCGGGCCTGTGGTCGTTCAACCCCAGTTCGGCCTCGCTCGGTACCGATCCTGCCGGCCTCGGCATTCTCGGTGCCGGCAGTGGCGCCACGCCCCGAGCCGACTTCCTCTGCGATCCGAACCGCAACGCGCCCCACTCGCTGCAGGCATGGTTCGTCACGGGTTGCCTCGCCGATGTACCCAAAGGCCAGATCCGGACGGGTAATGCAGCCCGCAACAGCATCCGCGGCCCCGGCTACGCCAAGTGGGATATGTCGCTTTTCAAGAACTTCACCATCTCGGAACACTCTTCCATGCAGTTCCGCCTGGAGACGTTCAATACCTTTAACCACACCAACTGGGCCAGTATCGGCGCCAGCATCGGCTCCTCCACCTTCGGGCAGGTCACCGCGGCTCGCGACCCGCGCATCATCCAACTGGGCCTGAAGTTCTACTACTAGAACTGACTGAAAACAGAGGGCCAGGGCGAAAGCTCTGGCCCTTTTCTTTTAGCCATTTGCACCATTTTGTGGCAAACTGGAAGTCGTGACCGCGGCTCCCCCCACCCGCACAAAACCTCTTTTCGACTTTTTCGCAGTCGACTTTTTTATAGAGCCAGGCGTCTTTAGAACTGGAGACCGAATTTGATCCTTCGGACCGTCGAAGATGCGGACCTGATTACCGGCGCGCGCAAGGGCGATGTCGAGGCGTTTAACCACCTCGTATCGCGCTGGGAGAAGCGCGTCTTTAATTACCTTCTGCGTCTCACCGGCCGTTCGGAAGATTCACTCGACCTCAGCCAGGACGTTTTCTTGAAGGCCTACCAAAACATCCGCAAGCTCGACGACCCCGCCCGTTTCGGGCCGTGGCTCTTCCGCATCGCGCACAACGAGGCTTATTCCATGTTCCGCAAGCGCCATCCCGATACCTCGGGCGACGCCGAACTTGCGGAGCGCGAACCCGCACCCGGAGTTTCGCCGGAAGTCTCGATTGCAGTCAATGCCGCGATGGACCGACTCACGCCCGAACAACGTGAAGCGGTGGTTCTGAAGGTACACGAAGGCTTCAAGTTCGATGAAATGGCCGAGATCCTCGGCTGTCCGGTCTCCACCATCAAGTCGCGTCTCTACACGGCGCTCGATTTGATGAAAGCCGAACTGGCCCCCGTGTCTAACAGAGGTATCCGATGAATATCTGCGAACGGAGCGAGGCGCTCCGCGATTACGCCTTCGATGAACTTCCCGCGCCGGAGCGCGCCACCATGGAACGCCACCTCGCGGCCTGCGAAAGCTGCGAGTCGGAGTTCCGTGCGATTCAGCTGACCACTGCCACGCTGCGCTCCATCCCGGACCGCGAGGTCCCGCAGCGTATTGCTTTTGTTTCGGACAAGATCTTCGAACCTTCGCCGGTAGCGCGATTCTTCCGCAGTTTCTTCACCTCTGGCGCGCAGCTGGGTTTTGCTTCAGCCTGTCTGTTGACCGGGGCCATTGTTTACTCGGCAACGCAGCGTCCGGCAGAAGTCCGCACCGTTATTACTACCGCTTCCAACCAGGATGTCTCCGGCCAGATTGATGCCGCCGTGAAGAAGGCCGTCGCGCAGGTTCACGAAGAAGATTCCCGCATGACGAAGACCGCCCTCGCCGTTGCGGATCTTCGCCACAAGGAAGAGCACAGAGCTCTCCTCGTTTCCATGCAGGAGAGTATGGACGTAATGCAGAAGCGCATGGGCGCGTATACGACTCTCGCCTCTCTTGAAACGCCCGTCGCCGGAGGTGGTCAGTGAGACCGCTCCTGCTCGCCGCTCTCGCCAGCGTGTGTTTCGCCGCTGTGGAATCCCCGGTTTCCCTCGCTTCTTTGAAAGCGGTGGAAGCGTCCATCAATGACAAAGTTCGCTCCGGTGTGAATGACCCTTACGATCTCCTTGGCACCGCGCGCGGCACTTACCTGGAAGGCTACGGCGCGGTGTTCTCCGTGGAGATGAATCTGGTGCTCGTCTCCCCGCTGATCAGTTCTCCCTTCAAGCCCGCTCTGGCCGACGCGGAGCTAACCGCGCTCCATGACCGCAAAATACGCAAGGTGGAAAACCTAAAGGACATGATGCGGGGCCTGATGGTGGGCGCGGGCAAGACTCTCACCGGTATGCCAAACAATGAGCGTGTCGTGATGGAAGCCTTCCTGTTCAACTACCGCTGGGAAAATTCACGCGATCTGCCGAAGCGCATCGTCCTCACCGCCTCGAAGCAGCAATTGCTCGATGCCTCCGCCAAACACCTCAGCGGAGCAGAATTTGCGAAGCTCTTCGACGAGTTGGAATTCTAGCTTGACTGCCTCGGCGATTCCCCTCGGCCAACTCCTGATCTCCCGCGGCCTCATCGGCCAGGAAGACCTGGAACGCGCCCTCGAACTACAACGTGAACGCGGCGACAAGGTCGGCAAGATCCTCGTCGATATGGGATATCTGGCCCAGCGCGACCTGATAGCCGCGCTCTCCGAGCAACTAGGGATCCCTCTCGCAAAAATTACCGAGCCCCACGCCGGACCGGAAACCGAGGGTATGTCGCCTCGCTTCCTGCGCCAGTCACTCGTCTTCCCCCTCGCGGTGGAAGATGGCACGCTCGCGCTGGCGATGGCCGACCCACTCGACTTCGAAACCATCAACGCCGTCCGTGCTTTTTCGAAGCTCGAAGTCACCCCGCAGCTGGCCACCGAGCAGGAAATTCTCGACGCCATCGACCGGTACTATTCCGATGGCGGCACTCGCTCCGACACCGCGGGTTTTGAATCCGGAGACGAGGACGACCTCGAACACCTCCGCGACATGGCGAGCGAAGCGCCGGTCATTCGCCTCGTCAACGCGATGATCGCCCAGGCCGTGGAAAAGCGCGCGTCGGACATCCATATTGAGCCGTTCGAAAAAGAGTTCCGGGTTCGTTTCCGTGTGGATGGTGTACTCGCGAATCAGGATTCCCCTCCCCGCGAATTCAAGGCCGCGATCATTTCGCGCCTAAAGCTGATGGCGAAGCTCAACATCGCCGAACGCCGCCTGCCGCAGGACGGCCGCATCAAGCTTCGCATCCTTGGCCGCGAAGTGGATCTCCGTGTTTCGACGCTCCCGACCCTATTTGGGGAGAGCGTCGTGATGCGGCTCCTCGACCGCTCCTCGGGCGATTTCTATGACCTCCGCCGTCTCGGCTTCGACGACTACATGTTCTCCCGCATGGAGCACTATACGTCGCTGCCGCACGGTATCTTCCTTGTCACCGGCCCCACTGGCAGCGGTAAATCGACCACGCTTTACTCCGCGCTCAAACGCATCAATCTGCCGGATAAGAAGATCATCACCATCGAAGACCCGGTGGAATACCAGATGGACGGCATCAACCAGATCCACGTCAATCCAGCCATCGGCCTCACCTTCGCCGCCGGTATCCGCCACATCGTGCGGCAGGATCCCGATGTCATCATGATCGGCGAAATTCGTGACCGCGAGACCGCTGATATCGCCATCCGTTCCGCACTCACCGGCCACTTCGTTTACTCCACGCTGCACACCAACGATGCGCCCAGCGCTGTCACGCGACTCACCGACATGGGCGTGGAGAACTACCTGATTTCGTCGTCTGTTGTCGCCGTACTCGCGCAGCGACTGGTTCGCCTGATCTGCAGCAACTGCAAAGAATCAGCCGGCCGTGCAATGACGCCATTCGGGGAAGATATCGAGACCTTTAAAGGGCACGGCTGCGAGGAATGCGGCGGTACCGGGTACCGTGGTCGAGCCGGCATCTTCGAACTGATGGAACTGAACGATGAGATCCGCCATCTGATCATGGCTGGCGCCGATGCCTCACGCCTCACCGATGCGGCTCGCCGCAACGGGATGCGTAACCTTCGCGAAGATGGCTGGGCCAAGGTCGCGAAGGGTGTCACCACCGCCGCCGAAGTAACCCGCGTCACGCAGGAATTTTAGCCCGACATGGCGTCCACCACTTTCCATTACCGAGCAGTAGCTGCCGATGGCAAGACGCGTACCGGAACGCTGGCCGCCGAATCCACCACGCTCGCCGCGCGCGAACTGCGCCGTCAGGGTCTGACTCCCGTCTACGTCGGCGAAGGCAAGAAACAGGGCTTCGAATTCAAGCTGCCCGAGTTCGGTTCTTCGCGCCGCGATGTCCTGTTCTTCACGCAGGAACTTTCCACGCTGCTGAACTCGGGCGTGCCACTGGACCGTGCACTCGGCATCACCACGGAACTCACCACCAAGCCCGCGTTCCGCGCCATCGTCTCCGACGTTTTGCGCTCCATCAAGGGCGGCAAGTCGCTGGCCGATGCGCTCGCCACGCACCCCCTGCACTTCTCCGATCTCTTCGTCAACATGGTTCGCGCGGGTGAAGCGTCCGGCAGTCTGGGCCAGATTTTCGAACGGCTCTCGGGCTTCGAACGCTCCCGCGATGAACTGCGCGGCTACATCATCTCGTCGCTCATCTACCCTGCGTTGCTCGCGACGGTCGGTGCCGGATCCATTTTCGTATTGCTCGACTTCGTTGTCCCGCGCTTCGCCAGCGTCTTCGATGATGGCCGCATGAAGATTCCGGTTCCCACGCAGATCATGCTCGAAGCCAGCAAAATCGTGCAGGACTGGGGCTGGGTCGTTGGCCTCGCGATCGTTGGTTCCGCTGTCGGCTTCCGCCTCTTCACGCAGACTCCAGCCGGGCGTTTGTGGTGGGATGGCACTCGCCTGAAAATCCCCATTCTGGGCGACGCGCTGCGCAAGGCCGAGACCGCGCGTTTCGCCCGTGCGATGGGAACGCTCGTCGCCTCCACAGTGCCACTTGTACAGGCGTTGCAGATCTCCTCGGGCATCCTGTCCAACTCGCGCATGGCGAACTCGCTGAAGGAAGTTGCGCGCGGAGTGAAGCGCGGTGAAGGTATTTCCGGCCCGCTGGCACGCACTCAAATGTTTCCGCCGCTCACCGCGCACCTTCTCACGGTCGGCGAAGAAACCGGCAAGCTGGACGCCATGTTCACGCGCCTAGCCGATATCTGCGAAGAAGAAACCCGCGTCGCTATCCGGCGCTTTACGTCAGTCTTTGAGCCGCTCGTGATTCTCATCATGGGAATCATTGTGGGCGCGCTCGTCCTCAGTATGCTGATCGCCATCACGAGTATCAACGACGTTGCAATATGATGCTGCGATCTGAATCCGGAGCCTATATGAAAAAACGAACCCAACAGAAGCTCACCAGCAAAGCCGGCGTCACGCTGATCGAAATGCTGGTCGTCGTCACCATCATCGCGCTGTTCGCCGCCATCGTTGGCCCGCGTCTGCTGCATCGTGGTGACCAGGCCCGCGTCGTCGCCGCCAAACAGCAGATCTCCGACCTGCAACTCGCCCTCGGCCAGTACAAACTGGATACCGGTATGTTCCCCACGCAGGAACTCGGCCTTGGCGCGCTTCGCATCAAGCCGGGCGGTGTGGAACAGTGGCATGGCCCGTACCTGGTGAAGGATCTCGGCAACGACCCCTGGGGCCACCCGTACAACTACAAGTACCCCGGTGACCACGGCGATGAACCCGACATTCTCAGCTACGGCGCCGATGGTCAGCCCGGTGGAACCGATCTGAACGCTGATGTCGTCAGCTGGAAATAATTC
>CANIHR010000319.1 GCA_947467185.1 Bryobacterales bacterium | reverse complement strand
GACCGTTATATCCGCCGCTTCCAGGCGGGTCCAGATGGATGCTGCGAAGGGTTCGCCTTCGTACTTGCGGAAGCTCAGAAAGCGTTTGCCGTCCTGCTCCTGGAATTGCCACGTGTAAAAGCCCTGGCCGGTGTCGTGGCCTTCGGTGAACCGTCCGGTTTCGCGGCTGAACCGGTAGAGCCAGAACTTGCCCTCAAAATCGAGGAAGTCGTTCGGATTCTGCCGCGCATCCAGATCCGCCATGTCGTCTTCGGTCAGCCCGAAGTCGTCCAGCGTCAGCTTGCGGCCATCGAAGTTCCCAAAGACTTCCACGTTGTCGCCATCGTGGACCTCCAGAAACACCCGGCGTCCGCGCCACGTCCCCGAAACCTCGAACCACTGGTTGCTGCCGTGTTCGAAGACGTCGCGGCGATCCACCGTGAAGTCCACATCGCTGAAATCATCGGCCACGCCGGGGACCGACAGCGTATCCTTCACGCGCGCATCGCGCACGGTCAGATTCGCCAGGTCCTCGACGGGCTTTTCGGGTTTTTTGTCCCAGAACATGTGGTTTTTAGTGACCCGGAGCCGGCGGCAGTTCCTTCTGGACCTGCACCGACCCGATGCGGCGCTCGCGCTTCAGGGCTTCCAGTTCGGAATCGACCGTCGCGCCCTGCAACTGGGCGAATTCTGCTTCCAGAGAATCGTCCTTACCGGCGCTGGCGAGTTCGCCGAACGCTTTGGCAGTCGCTTCTTCTTTGGCAACCGACTTTTCGAAGGTAGCGAGCGTGGCGAAGGCATTGTCCGCGTTGCCCACACCGGCGAGAGCTTCGGAAACCTTGCGCTGCGCCATCGCGGCGTTCTTGCGAGCCACAAGCGTGTTGGCCGTGCGTTCGCCGTCGTCAATCTTGCGCTTCAGGTCGCCAACCTGCGATTTCAGGGTCTCGCTGGCTGCACGGGCCGAGTCGATCGCGGTCTGCAACTGCGCGACCTGCTTGTCGCATTCGGCCTTCTTGGCGAGTGCTTTTTTGGCCAGATCCTCGTTCCCGGCGTCGAGAGCCTGACCGGCACGGCCCTTCCATTCAGCTGCCTGCCGAACCCACTTCTGGTATTCGGAGTCGAGCTGGTTGTAGTTGCTCATGGCCGAAGCCGAAGCGCGAACCACGTTGTTCAGCTCGGTCTTCATGTCCCGAATGGTCTGCTGGACGGTGGCTTCAAAGGTGGCGTCTTCGAGAGCGCCGACCGCCTGGTTGGCTTGGCCACGCGCGACGCGGCCGGTGCGATTGAAGATATCGGAAAAGAATCCCATTGATTTATGTCCCTCGGTAGTCGTTGAAATTACGCCAGATCAGAAGCCAGCAGGTCGCGGGCGTTCAGCACGTCAGCCAGCAGGAAGCTGATGCAGGAGAGGATGTCGTCCTCGTCGTCCGCGCCCATTTCCTGCAGCTTGCAGAAGTTGTTGAGGCTGATCACGGTCGAATCGCCAGCCTCGAAAACCTGGAAGTGAGAGGTGGAGATGCCGTTGTTCGAGTCCAGCATCTTGCGCAGGATCGCAGGAGTCACCGCGGACGTGGGCACCGTGGCGCAAGTCATGGAAAAGAAGACGATATCGCCTTCCAGCACGGCGGCGATCGAAAGGTGGCTGTCTGTGTCCCGGATGCGCAGGGCGCCGGGGCCGCCTTCGCTCACGGCATAGCCTTTCGACGCAAGCAGTTCGGTGATTTGGGGGAGAACGTTTTGACTCATAGGTGTCGGGTTCCTTAGACAGATACGTAAGAGGGGGCGAAGAGGTTCAGAAACCCTGAGTATAGCGGGTTAACGAAAAAAGGGCCGCATCCCGGAAGGATGCGGCCCCTGAAGTGAACGTCGGAATACGGTTTAGTGTTCGATGGGTGCGCCGAAGTTCCAGAGCGTGCCGTCGTGGGTGCCGAAGTAGACGGCGCTACCACCGGCCGCCAGACCACCGTTGCGGGGGACGAACGAGGTGACGGTCTTGCCGCTGGACCAGATTTCCTTGCCGTTGGTGGAGTCGAGGGCGTAGAGGACAGCGGGCGTCGCCTTGTCACCGGCGGCCAGCGCGAAGACGATTCCGTTCACGACCATCGGCTTCAGCGCGTTCGGGATATCGCGGGAGGTCCACGAGGCTTCGAGCGTGCCGGCGTCGGTCACTTTGTGTGCCGTGATCGTCTTGCCGCGAGCCGCCAGGACGTAGCGGGCACTACCGGAAATGTAGGTCGAGAGGGCTTCCACCGCCGCGCCGCCGGTCGATTTGGAAACAGCCGACGAGAGCGAGGCAGCGTCCACGATGTGGATGCCACCATCCTTCGCGCCGACGGCGATCAAGGTCTTGCCCTTGCTTTCGAACAGGATCGGCGAGGACGAGAGCGGGGAACCCGCGCTGTAAGAACCTTTCGATGCGAGGGTCTTCGGTGCCAGCACAGTCACGGAACCGTCAGCGGTCGCCACATAAATGGTGCCATCCGGACCGAACGAGAAGCCATCGGTGCCAGCCGGAGTGGTCGCGAACGACGTGACCGCACCCGTTTCCAGCGTCAGGGCGTAGATGCCATCCGTCGAGCCGCCGCACTTGCCGGCCGTGGAGGCGTAAACCACACCGTCCACTACCGCAACGCCGGTCACGTTGGCGCCGGGCGCAAGGAACTTCACGGAAGGCTTCGGCTCTTCGCCGTTCGAAAGATACATGGAATGCAGCGTGCCATCAGACGAGATCGCGTATACATACTGCGGCAGCCGTCCACGGCCACCACCGCCGCCACCGGGGCCACGACCGGCCTGCGCGCCACCACGACCAGCCTGCGCTGCCGCCTGTGCCGCAGCCTGGGCTGCCATCTGCTTCAGAATCACGGCACCTTCGTCCGGATCACCTACGCCCGACTTCGCCGGACCGCCACGTCCGCCGCCGCCACCAGCGCCGAGATTTGCCGTGTTCGGGAATGCCGTACCCACCGGACGAGTGACTGCGGCGGAAAGTCCACCGGGGCAGGTCGCCGTACCGGCAGCCGCCACACCGCCCGCAAAATGCTTCTGCCATTCGATGCGGCCGAGGTCGGTATCCATCACGATGACGTTATCGGAACTCCCACCTGTAAAGGCATAAGAACGGAAGCCGCGATGGCCGATGAAACGATCCATCAAGGTGGGCGCGGTCAGGCCGTTGCCCTGGCGCGGGGCGTTATCGAACTTCTTCTTCCAGAGGAGCGAAAAGTTGGCCGACTTCAGGGTTTCGGGTGACAGCTTGGGGTCGGTGCGGACCCAGGCGGTGCGCTGCGCATCTCCGCCTGCGGTGGCCCAATCGCCACCACCACGGCCCTGCGAAAGGGCGGGAATTGCGCTGACGGCAACAAGGCCGAAGATAGTGACGGGAGTTCTGAAAGTCATGTGGCGAGTCCTTCGTTCTGGTGTATACTACCAGACGCGGTGAATCGTTTCAACCATCGCAATTAGAACATCGGAGTATTACAGATCATGTCCCGGAAAAACATCGCGATTGCCATCCTCTGCCTCGGAGCGGGCCTGCTGCCTGCCGCAGACTGGCTCACCGACGGCTATGACGTAAAGCGCACCAACTGGCAGCGCGATGAGAAAATCCTCTCCCCCTCGACGGTGAAGGATATGAAGCTGATCTGGAGCCTGAAGCTGGATAACCAGCCCAAGGTGATGCATGCTCTGTTTCCCCCCCTCGTCGTGAACAGTCTGAACGTGAAGGGCCAGATGCGCGAAGTTGCGATCGTGGCCGGCATTGATGACAACCTGTTTGCCATCGATGTCCAGAAGGGCGAGCAGATCTGGCGGAAGCATTTCGAAAACACCAATCCAGTGGCGCCTGGCGGACGCGGCGCGGGCATTCTGTGCCCCGGCGGCCAGACGGCAACTCCGGTGGTCGCGCCGGTGGCGGGTACGCCCGGCAAGTACACAATCTATGCCGCTTCGTGGGATGGCCGTCTGCATCAGGTGAATGCGGCTGATGGCGAAGACATCGCGCCCCCCAGCAAGTGGATGCCTGCCAATGGCAAGCCCTATGCTCTGAATCTCTACAAAAACGTGCTCTACACGCACACTGCGCAGGGTTGCGGCGGCAATCCGAACGTGGTTTACGCCTATGACCTGGCGACGAAGAAGGTGGGCACTTGGGGCCCGGCTGGTGGCGGCATGTGGGGCCGTCAGGGTCCGGCGATTTCTGAAGATGGCGTCATGTACACGGGTACGGGCGATGGTCGCTGGGATCCGGAAAATGGCGTGTTTGGCAACGGCATCATTGGCGTGAAACAGAACCCGACGACGAAATCGCTGGACCTGGTGGATTACTACGGTCCGTCGAACGCTGAATGGCTCTACAAGCGCGATCTGGATATGCAGGTGACGCCCGTCATCTTCAACTTCAAGGGCCGCGAACTGATGGTGGATGCGAGCAAGGAATGCCGCCTGTATCTGATGGATACGAAGTCGGTGGGGGGCAACGATCACCGGACGCCGGTCTACCGGACTCCGCTGATCTGCAACGAAGACGTGAACTTCGCTTCCGCCGGCATCTGGGGATCACTGGCGACGTGGGAAGACGCAAAGGGAACTCGTTGGGTCCTGACGCCTTTCTGGGGCCCGAAGCACTCGAAGTTCAAGGCTCCAATTGAGAACGGTGAAGTGAAGTACGGCGCAGTGGCGGCGTTCAAGGTGGAAGAAAAGAACGGCAAGATTGAACTGGTGCCGGGCTGGATTTCACGCGACATGAACCACGCCGAACCGCCGGTGATCGCCAACGGCGTGGTGTACGGTTTCGCCAGCGGTGAGAACACCGATCAGGCTTATGCGGACGTCGGCCTGGAAGACACGCCGGAACGCCGTATCCCGACCTCAACCCGCGCCACGCTGTTCGCGATGGACGGGTTGACGGGCAAGGAACTGTGGTCGAGCGGTGACCAGATCAAGACGTGGATTCACTTCGGCGGTCTGACAGTAGCGAATGGCCGGGTCTACATCGGCACGTTCGACAACATCCTCTACTCGTTCGGAATCAAGAAGTAGATCGGGCAATCGGGATCGTGAGCGCCGGGCAGGTAGCCGGTGCTCACGAGAAATTCCCGCACGATTTCGCCGCCGGTGAAGGCGAAGGTCTTGCGGAAGAGTTTCGTCCAGGCGGTGAGGTCGGAGCCGCGGTGAAGATCCAGCCAGCTGGCGAATGAGCCATGCTGGCTGATGAGTTCGAGGGCCACCTGCGCGTTGCGGGTGGCCGCTTTTACTTTCAGGCGGTTTCGGATAATGCCGGCATCGGCCAGCAGGCGGGCGTGGTCTTCTTCTCCATACGCGGCGATGGCGGCGATGTCGAAGTTCGAGTAGGCCTGTCGAAAGCCCTCGCGCTTCTTCAGGATGGTTTCCCAGGAGAGTCCGGCCTGGTTGATCTCCAGTACCAGGCGTTCGAAAAGTTCGCTGTCGGAGCGCACCGGAAAGCCATATTCCGTGTCGTGATACACGACGTGGCAGGGGTGAATGGTGGCGGACCGGACCGCGGTGCAGTAGCTCATGCAGCACAATCGTAGCGCGGACTCGGGTACACTGCGGAGAAGATGCTGTCGCGCGCGGGATGTGTCGGCCTGGCCGGATGCCTGTTGGCTTCCGTGGTGTTTGCCGCGCCTGCTCGAACGGCAGGATACTCCGCGTTGCCCAGCGTCAGTTCGGTGTTTGACCACTACATTCAGGCGACGGGCGGCCGCAACGCCTGGCATTCGAAGCAACTGGAACGGACGGAGATTGAAGGCCGCTGTCTGGATAATACGCGCGTGGTGCTGCGTGCGACGTTGACTACCACTCGCACCGGCAACTCGATGAGCGAGATGACGGTGCCGGAAGTCGCGAGCGAGGGCGTCTATAAAGGTGTCGCCTGGACGTGGACAAAGCTGGCGGGACCGCGCCTTCGCAAGGGTCCGGAGCGCCAGTCTGCAATGCGCGCCACACGGATGCTGGAAGAAGCCGACT
>CANIHR010000318.1 GCA_947467185.1 Bryobacterales bacterium | reverse complement strand
GAGCGAGGGGTCTTCTGTGAAGCCTGCCGCAGTAACACCCCGTCGAAAGAGTTCCACCAGCACTGTCTTGACGTCGGCAGCGGCCTTCGGACGCGCTTCATCCTCCAGCCAGGGCTTGAGTTCGAAAAGGCGCGAAAGAGGCAAGCTTCTTCCCTGCCCCGCCTGGCGGCAGAGGCCAATTTCGTCGAGGGGCAACGACAAAGACACCGCTACGGAGGTGGCTTGCGCAAGAAATGCGGTAACCTCAGCGGCATCGAGAAACGGGCCGAGGTCTTTAGGCCGGGTGTCCTCAGTTGGCCCCAGTTCCTTGAGCTGCGAGAAGAACTCGAGTTCTTTGAGCAGCGGCCGGAGCTGGTCCAGGTCCGGCTCGCGAACCCGAAGCGTATCCAGATCAAACGCCACTGGAACGGAACAGTCAATTGTGGCGAGGCTTTTCGACAGCAGGACCCGTTCACGATTATTCTCAAGGCTTTCCCGGTACATCTTGCGGGTGATCTCAGGTGTCCGGTCGAGTGCGGCTTCGACAGAACCGAACAGCTCCAGCAGGTCGCGGGCCCCCTTTTCACCAATGCCGGGAGCGCCGGGAATGTTGTCGACCGCATCGCCTTTCAGGGCCAGGAGATCGGCTACCTGATGGGGTTCCACTCCCATGAATTCTTTCACTTTGGCCGGATCATACCAGGTGTCGTCCTTAGCCGGGTTCAGCATGGAGACCTGGCCGTTCACCAGTTGCAGCATATCTTTGTCGCTGGAGACGATGACGATTTCGCACCCTGCCGCGGCGCCGAGAGTGGCGAGTGTACCGATCACATCATCGGCTTCAAAGCCGGGGTAGTTGATGACCGGAATTCGCGATGCTTCCAGGATACGGCGGACATAAGGAATCTGCTGCAGGAGTTCGGGTGGAGTTTCCGCGCGATTTGCCTTGTAGTCGGGGAAAGCCTCTTCGCGCAGGGTCTTGCCTTCAGATTCGAAGATGGCGGCCATGTAAGAAGGCGAATGCGTCTTCGAGAGCTTCCGAAGCATATTGGTAAAGATGAAGAGCGCTTCGGTAGGGAGGCCTGCGGCCGTACGCATAGGAGGCGCGCCGGAACGGGCTCGCGCATGGTGCGCCCGGAAGATGAAGCCAAAAGTATCAATGAGGAAAACGCGCGGGGCTGCCATTCGGGCCTATGATAGCGGACTCCGGTCTTAGTTGAGACCGAGTCGGGCTTTTAGTGCGTCCAGTTGCTGCTGCAGCGCAGGATCCGGGTTCAGGCGGAGCGCATTTTCGAAAGCAGGCACTGCTTCAGCGGCTCGATCCGGCATTCGGACTAACGCGCCTCCCAGGTTGAGCCATGCTTTGGCGAAAGACGGATCGAGCCGGACCGCCTCGCGCAAATGGAACAGCGCCTCAGGCTGGCGTCCCTCTACCCCAACCAGGGCGCTTCCCAGGTTGTTGTGTGCAGCCGGATTCTGCGGATTGAGTTCCACGGCATGGTCCAGGCGCCGGAGGCCTTCAACACCCTCACCCACCTGAATCAACAGGGAACCGGTGAGGCTTTCCGCATCCGAATCACCCGAGTTCCCGAATAAGGGATCCAGTAAAAGCGTCCGCGCCGCCTCACGATCACCGACACGAAT
Organism: Bryobacterales bacterium; assembly: GCA_947467185.1. Classification (GTDB taxonomy): domain Bacteria; phylum Acidobacteriota; class Terriglobia; order Bryobacterales; family Bryobacteraceae; genus BOG-234. Next base: position 4,362 of record CANIHR010000318.1, on the reverse strand, counting down.
CAGGACGTTAGCCAGGATCGCGCGCGCGCTCTGAAACGCCGGATCGGCTTCGATCGCCTTTCGCAGCCAGGGTATCGCCTCCTGCGGCTTCCCAAGCCCCTGCAAGGCCGCCCCCATGGCCGTGTAGACTTCCGGGTTCGGCGCGATCCGGAGCGCGGCCCGAGCTTCCACGAGCGCCTCTTCATAGCGATGCGCGTCTGCCAGCAACGTAGCCAGAGCAGAGTTCACACCATCCACTCCGGGCCGCTGATGCACAGCGCGGCGGGCCAATTCGACTGCCTCGCCTCGCCGTGCCTGGTTGGCTCCGAGGAGCCGGGCCATATAGATGTCTGCGAGATAGTTCGGGCCTGTGACGCGCGTGGCCTGGCGATAGAGACTTTCGCTGGATTGCCAGTACGCCAGTTGCCGGGCAGACACCAGCAGCATTCCCGCAGATGCCACGAGCGCGAGGGCGGAGACCGGCAGGGTCAGGCGCGGGTGCCAAGTGGCGAGATCGTGGAACGTCCAACACACGGGCAGGGCAAGCCCGATGAGCGGGATGTACATAAAGTGATCCGTGCGGGCGGCCATCCCCACCTGAATGAAGCCGATGACGGGCAGGGTGGTGAAGAGGTACCAGAGCCAGCCGGCCAGAAGCCAGGGGTAACGGGAGCGGAGCAGAACCGCCGCCGCAGTAATGACAACGAGCAGCAGGCCACAAATTGCCACGTCGAAGACCGGGATCGAGTCCGGATAAGGGTAGACGATGGCCAGGTTATCCGGCCAGAAGGCGGCTCTTATATAGAGGACCCAGGTAACGATGCCATTCTGGAACCGCAACAGCAGAGGGAAGGACGAGGCGCTCTTCACGGCGCCTACACTGGCCTGCGTGAAGTAAACGCCCGCCGCAGCCAGTGCCGCAAGGATACCGAACGGGACCTTCTCCGTCAATCGTTGCCAGGTAAGGGGGCGCCGCAGGGGCCAGAAATCGAGGATCAGCAGCAGGATGGGGAGGGTCACCACCATGGGCTTCGACATGAGACCGAGGGCAAAAGCACCAAGTACCAGCGCATAGCGGCGAGTGGAGGGCCGTTCGGTATACCGAACCCATAGCCAGAGAGTCAGGAAGGAGAACAGGGCGCTGAGGACATCTTTGCGCTCCGCGACCCATGCGACAGACTCGATATGGAGAGGATGCCAGGCGAAGATGGCCGCGGTAAAGGCGGAGGGTACCCGGTCGCCCGTGGCGCGCAGCAGGAAGAAATAGAGCCCGAGGGTCGCGAGCGTATGGATGACCACAGACATGATGTGGTGTCCGCCGGCGTTGGCACCAAACAGGGCGAAGTCGAGCGTGTGGGCAAGCCGGGTCAGGGGAAACCAGAAGCCTTCCTGTCCGGAGACAAATGCGGCGCGAAGAGTGGAGAGAGAGAAGCCACTTCGGACGAAGGGGTTATTCGTTACATAGACCGAGTCGTCGAGACTGATGAACGGAAAACCCCGAACGGGGGAGTAGAGAGCCAGGGTGATGACAGCCAGCAGGGCGCTAAGAATGCCATCCAGGCGTTTAATGCGGCGCTGCCGGGGAGCGGAGGAGGGATCGGGCACCAAGCATCGATTGTAGCTCCCGGTGGCGGTGTATACTCAAGGTGTTCTACTGATTTGGCCTCACGGGTTTTCGGCCACACCTGAGCGGGAGTAATTCAGCGGTAGAATGTCAGCTTCCCAAGCTGAACGTCGCGGGTTCGATCCCCGTCTCCCGCTCCATTCTTCATTTCCTTTTCCTCAATCTCTCCACCTGTGCGGCCAGAGCCGGGTCCGCCTGAAGCTTCAGGGAATACTCCAGATGAGCGATTGCCAGGCCTCTGGTTTGGGGCTCACGCAGCAGGACGCCTCCCAAAATGCGGTGGGCCACAGCATTCTCCGGATTCAGCCGCAGCGATTCCTCCAGATGCGAGACAGCATCAAAGCGCCGGTACGGGTCATTAGCCAGTGCATAGCCAAGATTCTGCTGCGACTCCCACTCGTCCGGTGCCAAGCGAACTGCCTCGTCCAGAAAGGGGATGGCCTTCGCCGGCCCTGAAAGCTGCAGCAGGACCGCCCCCATGGTCCCCTGGACTCCGGCGTCCCCCGGATCTGCCTTCAGCGCCGCTTGCAGGTGGCTTCGCGCCTCTTCCAGCCGCCCCATTTTCAGAAAAATACGACTTAGGTGGAGCCGCGCCGAGACATGCTCGGGGGAGAGGCGAATCGCCCGTTCAAAGCGCGTGATGGCTTCGGGAAGATTGTTCGCGGCAACCGAGGCATCGCCCCAGACAAACCAGGCCTCGGCATCAGCTGGTCCGGCGCTGACCGCAGCTTCCCCGGCAGCAAGAGCCTCCCTGAACCGCCCCATCCGAGCCGCAATAATCGATACGTTTTCATGAAGGTGGGGCATATCAGGTCGAAGGAGGGCCGCTCGCTCAGACAAAGCCAGGACTTCGTCAGACCGGGTTTGGTCTGGATAGAGCAGCATTGAGAGATAGCCAAGAGTCAGGTAATTATCAGGCTCGACAGCCAAAGAATGGCGGTAGAGCCGCTCACTGTCCGACCACCACCCCAGTTGCGCCCGCGCGGTGACCGCCAGCACGAGACAGGCCACCACAGCGGCACTGAGGGTGAGAAAACGCGGAATTCGACTGTCGAGTTCGCGCAGAGTCCAGATCAGCATCAGGGAAATGCCAATCATCGGAATATACATATATCGATCCGCTCGTGCGGCTGCGCCAACCTGAATCAGACCACTGACCGGTGCCACGGTGGCCAGAAACCAGAACCAGCCCACCAGCAGCCACGGCCGGCGACGACGGAGGACAAGAGAGCCGACCGTCAGGAGCAGCAGCAGTGCCAGCGCGGACAGCCAAACAGGCGGGGCGATGCTGGTCGGGTAAGGATAGCCAAAGGAAAGTGCCGTCGGCCAGAATGAATCCCGCAGGTAAAAGCACAAACTAACGATCGCGTTCTCAAGACGCAGGCTGAGGGGGAAAACCGAGAGCGACTTCACGTAGCCAGCACTCTGCTGGGCCCACCAGGTGACGGCGGAACAGAGAAGCACCAGAAAGAAGAACGGAGCCTTTTCCAGAATGAGCCGTCGGGAGAACGTCCGCCGCAGTGGCCAATAGTCGAGGATAAACAGGAGGATCGGAAATGACACGATCATCGGCTTGGACATGATTCCCAGCAGCAGCGCCAGAAGAGTGAGTCCGTAGCGAGTCAGGGAGGGTCGCTCGGTGTACCGAACCCAGAGCCAGAGACCCAGGAACCAGAAGACGGCGCAGAGAACGTCCTTCCTCTCGGAAATCCACGCTACCGATTCCACGTGCAGGGGGTGAAGAGCAAAGATGGCCGCGACAAACGCACTCGGCCAAAGCGAGCTGGTGGCCCGTACAAAGAAAAGGAAGAGCAGGACCGTTGCCAGCGCGTGCATAGCGACACTGACCAGGTGATGATAGCCCCAGGCTTCACCGAACAGGGCGTAGTCCAGAATGTGAGAGAGATGGACGAGGGGAATCCAGTTCCCCCCACTGGCCACGAATACTGCACGGATGGCGCTCGGAGTAAAACCGTCCTTCACGTTCTGATTTAGAGTGACGTACTCGGGGTCGTCAATGCTGATTAGACCATAGCTATGGACCGGCCAGTAGAGGGCGAACGTTGCCAGACAAAGCAGAAGGCAGAGCGCCAGACAAAAGCGCCATGTGTTGTCAGTGGCTGACTGATTCGAAGACATTCCAAGCCTGATTGTAGACTGCCGCAGCCCCATGCTTTCGGGTCGGAGCCACGGCTAAACAGTTCCGTTCCTGCGTTTCACTACTATTTCATAAAACCCGCCCTTGTCCTTATCGGTCAAGACTATCGCCGCAGGACGCAGCTGATTTGTTCCGAACATTTTCAACATGCAACTCCCCGGAATTATTTTTGTTCCTTTTCAACTTAATCATGCTACACTCTCCGGTCATGCACCGGATTTCTCACTTTCTCTTTGGAATATGTGTCTGTCTGTCCCTCTGGGCCGCACAGGTGAGCGCACAACAAAATGGACGCTTCGCCACGCTGAAGAGCCAGGCCTTTGACCTCTTCGACCGGGGCCGCTACAGCGAAGTTATCGGAAAACTGGAGGAAGTATGGGAGCAGGATCATTCCGATGTGCGAGTCGCCGAATATTTGGCGATGGGATTTCTTTACGGAGAAAAAGATATCCCAAGGGCGAAGGCGTTCCTCGGAGAATCCCTTGCTGGTGGCGGGCGGGCAACCCTGATCGTCCATCATTCACACGAACGCAGCCTGCTGGCTGGTGACGTGATGAATAACTACTGCAGCGGGAGGATGGCAATCACCCCTGGCAACTTC
>CANIHR010000317.1 GCA_947467185.1 Bryobacterales bacterium | reverse complement strand
TTCTTGAATCCCCGCATCCGTACCCCAATGCATCCGATGTAACTTCAACCTACACCCTGCCGGGGGCCGCCTCCATCAACGTGGTGTTTGATACGCGCACCGGCGTGGAGAATGGTTATGACTTTATCTTAATCAGTGACGGGGCGGGTAACCAGATTGTGGGAAGCCCGTTTACCGGGACTTCACTGGCGGGGCGCACCATCACGGTTCCAGGCGCGACGATCAAGGTCCGGCTCGTGAGCGATGACTCTGTTGCAGACTACGGTTTCCGGATCAACAGTGTAACGGCAACCGGCGGGGCTACTGCGCAGGCGAAACTGGTGATTTTGTCGCTAACGGCTCCCACCACGGCGACCATCGGTATCAATCTGACGGCAACCCGCGCCTCCGTGGCGAACCAGGGCAGTGCCGCGGCTGGTCCGTTTCGACTGGGTTACTATTACTCGCGGAGCCGGACGGTAACCACGAGTGACGTCTTCTCCGGAACGGCCTGCACCTTCACGAATGGGCTGGCCGTCGGGGCTTCGGGCACCTGTAGTGGTGAGGTGACGGTACCCTCCACGCTCGGGCCAGGCCAATGGTATCTTGCTGTGATTGCTGACGACCTCAACACAGTCAGCCAGAGTGATCGCTCAGGGAATATGCGGGTCTCCGACAGCGGCGTGATCACGATTGCAGGCGGAACTCCGGGTGAACTGACTCGCCCCGTTCCGGGCAGCGTTTTGACGGCCGCCACCGCTACATTCCAGTGGTCCTCCGGAACCGGTGTGACAGGGTACACACTGACAATCGGCAGCTCCGTGGGGGCATCGGATATTTATAGCCGCGATCAGGGAACGGCGCTATCGGCCACGGTGAGTGGCTTGCCTACCAATGGCGCCGCATTATACGTGCGGCTCACATCCCGTATTGGTTCCACTTCTCCTTTCCGGGACTACACTATCGCGGCTGCCAACATAGCTTCCGGGACGAATCTGCCGAAGCTGGTCGTTACAACCTTTACGGCCCCGGTTACTGGTCAGCCAGGTGTTGTTATGTCGGGGATGGCAGTGTCAGTCACCAACCGGAGCACCGTGAACGCCGGCGCATTCCGGATCGGGTTCTATTTCTCCCGGACCACATCGGTCACTGTTGCGGGCAGTACGGCCTCTGGCTGGAGTTGTAATTACCCCGAGGGGCTGGCGGCGAATCTGACAGCGACATGCAGCGGGCAGATCGGTGTGCCGGCGACACTGGCGTCGGGTACCTGGTATGTGGCGGCCATTGCGGATGACTTAAGAGTATTGCCGCAGTCCGATACGAGTGGCAATATACGTGTTAGCGACAACGGTCCGGTAGCTATCCAGGGAGATAATCCGGCCGGTCTGGTCAGCCCGGTCGCCGGTTCCACTTTCTCGTCCTCGACAGTTAACTTCCGCTGGGACACGGGCAATGGCGCGGACCAGTATTACCTCAGCGTGGGATACACATCGGGTGGGCGGGAACTGGCACACAATGACCAGGGACTGGACATTTCCACGACGATTACCGAAATCCCGGTGGATGGTCGCTCGATCTATGTGCGGCTGTGGACCCGGTTTGGCGACAACTGGACATTTAACGACTACACGTTCCGTGCCTTCCGAGCCGCAGCGGGCAGTAACACGCCCCACCTTGCGATCACATCATTCAGTTCGCCCGTGAGTGGTACGGTTGGCGTCAATCTGCAGGGTACCCGGATGGTGATCACAAATTCGGGAAGCGCGAATGCCGGTGCATTTCGGGTCGGGTACTACTATTCGAGAAATCGTAATGTGACGACCTCCGATATCTTTTCCGGGTGGTCGTGTACGCTGGCCAGTGGTCTGGCAGCGGGCAGTTCCTTCAGTTGCTCGGGTGACGTTGGTGTGCCTGCGTCCCTGAGTGCCGGTACATGGTACGTGGCCGCAATTGCCGATGATACGGGCCTGGTGACTCAGGCGGACCGCAGCGACAGCATGCGCCTTGCCGACACAGGTCCCCTGACGCTGACGGCGAGTGGGGCCATGCCGGAATCCGGGCATCCCTATGCTGACAACACAGATCAAAGCTGGACGTTCACCGTGCCTAATTCTCCTGCCGCGATTAAGGTCACGTTTGATTCCGCAACATATGTGGAAGAGGACTACGATTTCATCGCGATTTACGACGGGAACGGCGTACAGATTGCCGGCAGTCCCTTCACTGGTTCGGCGCTCGCGGGAAAGACCGTGGTGGTTCCCGGTGCTGCGGTGCGGGTTCGCCTGGTGACCGATGGCAGTGCGACGTATTACGGCTTCCGTATCGTCGCCGTCGCGGATGCCGGGGCATTGCCGAAACTGGTAATCACTTCGTTTACCGCACCGGTTAATGCGCAGCCTGGCGTGAACCTCGCCAACATGCGAATGGCGCTGGTGAACCAGGGGGGGGCTGCCGCGCCACCCTTCCGGGTTGGCTTCTACTACTCACGGTCGGCGAGCGTTACAAGGTCCGATACTTTCTCCGGCTGGTATTGCGAGGTTCGGAACGGTCTGGCACCCGGTGAAGCTTACGCCTGCGGCGGCGCGGTGGGGGTACCTCCGGGCCTGACTCCGGGGAACTGGTACCTGGCTGCCATTGCCGACGACACTTTCCTGGTCGATCAGGCGGACCGTTCAGGTGGGGTTCGCACCAATGACAACGGGGTGATTGCCGTGGGCTCCACTGTCTCACTGGCCGATGTCGCCACTCAGTCGGATTCCGGGCAGAATGTCTCCGATGTATCGCAGCATCAGCCCTGAGAGCGTGTAGTCGCGTTCGATATAATCGGTGTTTCCTCACGAAGACCACCATGACCAAAGTCCAGAAGCGTTTCCAGCTCCAAAAGCCGCTCGACGAAGCTCTGATGCAGAACATTGCCGACGCCCATTCGCTGTACGGCATTGAGCGCATTGTGATCGGCAGCGGAAATCAGGATGTTCTCGTCGAATTCGACGCCACCCGTATGCGCGTGGCGAACGTGGAATCGGCGCTGCTGCAGGCTGGCATTCCAGTCGCGTAGTCAGGGCGATCAGCGGGTCGCGGCCGAGAGGTCGAGATCGACTGGCGTGTCCGGGAGCGGGATTTCGTCGGAGTATTTTCCGGTGAGGCTCGCGACGATTCGTTCGGCCCGGCGGATCTGGGATCTGATCGTTTCTGCCGTATCGGCGAGGAGGTCGCGGCCGTGCGCTTCGGCGACGGCGATGTCTTCGCGGAGGCTGAAAATTTGGCTGTTCCTGAGCCTGTCGAGTTCCAGGGTGATGGTGGAGAGGCGTGCTTTGCCTTCGCGGAGTTGCTGGAAGATGTGGAGCAGTTCGGTTCCACGGGTTTCGCCCGCCTCGATTCCGCTCGCATAGTGAAAGTCTTCGAGGATACGCTGGAGGGCTTCGGCATCGCCTAACTGGTAGGCACGGTTGGCTTCGGCCATCAGCAGGGTGCGGCGCTCCTGTTCCTCCGGGTCCTGCACCAGATCGGGGTGGAGGCGGCGGGCGGCGTCCCGATAGAGGGTCTTGAGGTCTGCCGACGGCGGGGGCGCGCCGCAGCCGTGTGACTGATCAGAGCACTGATCCTCCTGCTCGGCGAGGGTTGGGTTGCGAAGAGTGCGGAGTTCGAGGATGCGGGCGTTGAGGGCGTCGAGTTCTCCGTAGAGCGCACCGATTTCGCGGATGTAGCGGGCTTCGAGGAGCGCGAGGTCGTGGCGGAGGGTGGAGAGTTCGAGTTCCCGGTCCGACAGGAGGGTGATGAGCTGCGCGAGTTCTTCGCGTTTGGCTGCGAGATCTGCGCTGTCGGGTCCGGTGCGGAGTACGATCTGGCCGTGCATGGGGACTTCTTCAAAATACCAAGGGGGGGCTGTCTGGTTTGGTGAGGCGCTGGTTTATCATGTGACAGACGGTCGGGGCGTTGGCGCGGGGCCGGTAGCGTTCGCTGATTCAGGGACGAACGTCTCGACGCCTCGCCGCGATACCTCGCGTATCGTGCTGATTCGGCCACCAGGTCACCAATGCTATGAGCGCACTCGTCTGTACCACTTCTGACTACGAAGATGCCCCACGTACGTTGCGGGACCCCAAGGAACAGGAGCGGCGCCGGGCGTTACTCTCTCTACCTCACATGGTTCCACTTACTGACTACGCCGTCTTTTTGCGAAAGCGAGGAGATGTAGAGGTACCCGAGTTTGATCCACTCGATGGCGGTGTCGAAGCGAAGATACTTTTTCTTTTTGAGAAACCAGGCCCGATGACCTCGTCAGAGGGACGGCGAACGGGATCGGGCTTTATCAGCCGAAACAATGATGATCCTACCGCTGCAGCCATATTCAAATTCATGGCACAGGCGGGTATTCCTCGGCAGTCGACTTTGATTTGGAATGTGGTTCCGTGGTGGAATGGCACGCGGAAAATCACCGCGGACGAGGTTCGCGACGGCTTAACGGCCTTCTCGTTACTGCGTCAGCACCTTTCCAAATTGTCTGCAGTCGTGATGGTGGGTGAGAAAGCTTCCCGAGTGCAGCCTTACCTGGAGAACACGGGATTGCTCCTGTTTCACTCGTCCCATCCGTCGCCTATTGTCCGCGCCAGGTATCGTGCTCGGTGGGATGCGATCGCTGCTGATTGGGCCAAGGTTCTCGACGCGATCCAACGCGAGTGAGCCTACCCCCACCACTTCTCGCCCGGGGCGAGGTGGGCCTTTACTGTGTCGGGGTTTAGGTCGATTCCCAAGCCGGGTTTTGTGGTGTTGACCTGGATGAAGCCCTTTTGGATGTAGGGGCCTTCGAGGGCTAATAGTTGGTCCATCCAGCCGCCAACGCCCGTGATGGTTTCGCAGCAGAGGAAGTCGCGAATCGCCCCCGCCCACTGACAGTTCGCCCAGGTATGCAACTGGCTGGCGGTGTTGTGCGTGGCTATCGGCAGACCGTAAGTCGCGGCCATATCGGCGATGCGTTTGGTTTCCAGGAAGCCGCCGGAGTTGCGCAAATCCGGGTTGAGAATATCCGTCCCCTGGTTGGTGATGAAGTCGCGGAAGCCTTCACGGCGGGCCAGATTCTCTCCGGTGCAGATGGGTACCTTTGAACTGTAGACGAGCCGCTTCCAGGAGTCGGAATACTCCACTCCCAGAGGGTCCTCGAGCCACATCGGCTTAATGGGGGCGACGGCTTCGGCGATCTGGATCGAGGTCCGCAGATCGTATTCCCAGTGGCAGTGGACCATGATGTCGTGATCCCACCCGATGGCCTCGCGGCAGTTCTCGAAGCCCTGCGCGGCGTCGATTAACTGCTTCGTGGAGAGGGTCCGCTCCGTGGCATGCTGCAGACCGAACTTGTGACCAGTGAAGCCGCTCTTGTCCTCTTTGATCCTCGCCGCCCATTCGCGGCAGGAGGCCTTGTCGAGCATGTCGCGGGGCGCGGCGTGGTCATAGACGCGGACCTTATCGCGAAACGCTCCGCCCAGCAGGATGGTGACGGGCTGGCCGAGGAGTTTTCCGGCGAGGTCCCAGAGCGCCATTTCGACACCGCTCGCCGCGCGCAGGAAGTTGTGCGCCGATCCATCGGTGCGGGTGCCGCTCAGATTCTTGGTGCCCTCGCCGAGGTGGGTGTAGATCGTATCGATTTCGAGCGGATCTTTCCCGACGAGCCAGGGCTTCAGATCGAGAATCTGCTCTTTCACGCCGACGCCCGGCGTGCCGTAGGCTTCGGCGATGCCGTAGGTGCCATCGTCCGCTGTCACCTTCACCAGCACGTAGGTACGGGGTCCGGTCAGCGTCATGGTCTGGACGTCGCGGATCTTGTAGCGGCGTCGTTCCGGGGCGGCGAAGGCTTCGAACGCGGGGAGCAGTGCCGCACCTCCTGCGATCCGTCCGAACTGGCGTCTGGAGATGGGCATGGGCGCTCCCTTTAGTGAATTTCTGGTTCAGTCCAGGGGACGCGCTTTTCGAGGAAGTCGAAGTCGCAGCCTTCGTGGGCCTGAGTGCACCGCTCAGCA
>CANIHR010000316.1 GCA_947467185.1 Bryobacterales bacterium | reverse complement strand
TGCCTACCCGGAACGGCGGATTACATCCGCCTGGGCGATGGGACGGCTGGCGGTGGATGGATTTGCCGAACGGCTGACCGAGATGGTTCGGGATGACGACCTGAATGTACGGGGAATGGCGCTGCGGGCGCTGATGCTGATTCGGAAGACATCGCCGGCACCGGCTGATAAGCGAGCAGAGGAGCAGAATCCGGGGAGCACCGTGACGGATGAACCGACAGTACAGGAGGATTTGGTGGCGAATATTGACGTCCGGCTGGACGGGAAAACCTATCGGGCCAGGTGAGAGGATTTTTCGGAACCAGAAACCTGATAGATTCGTCTAAGAGCCATGAAGCGATTCCTCCCTGTTCCGATGTTCGCGCTGATGATGACGGCTCACCCGCATGCTGGGGTGAAGGCAGTGTCGGACGCAGCACCGGTCGCGAGGTGGGCTGGTATCGTGGCCAGGGCAGTGACGATTCCGCCGGCACCCCGGCCGAATGATCCGCCGAAGCCGAAGCAACCACCATCATCGCTGACGCTCAACACCTGAGAAGCATAAACCCGTGTCACCGAAGTGAGGCGATTGGCATCATAGAAGCAGGATGCCGTGGAAGTAGAACTCCCTATCGCCGGGATGACATGTACGGGCTGCGCTCATACGATTGAGACGCGGCTGGCGCAGATGAAAGGCGTGGACTCGGCTCAGGTGAGTTTTGCGTCGCGGACGGCGGCCATTCGGTTCCGGCCTGACGTGACTGCCCGGGCTCAATTCGTGGAAACGATTGAGGGCCTGGGATATGAGGTCCCTGCGCAAAGCGCCGCACCCAGTCTGGATGATGAATCCGGGGCGATCCGCCACCGATTCCTGATTGGGGCGCTGTTTGCTGTGCCCACCATGGTGCTGGGGATGGCGGAGAAGCTTCCGTGGGTGCAACTGGCGCTTTCCCTGCCGGTGCTGGCCTATTCCGGGCTGCCGTTCCTGATTGCAGGCTGGAAGGGTGCCAGACATCGGGCCGTGAACATGAACACGCTGATTGCGCTGGGGACGACATCCGCGTTCAGCTACAGCACGTTTGTTCTGGTGACGGGCGGGCATCACGTCTATTTCGAAGCGGCTCCGGTGATTATTGTGATGGTGCTGCTGGGCAAGTTCCTCGAACTGCGGGCTCGGGTGAGTGCGTCCGCGGCGATCGATCAACTGGCGAATTTGCAGCCTCCGGTCGCGACTCGAGTGACTGCCGAGGGTGAACAGGTGGTGCCTGTCTCGGAGATCAAGCCGGGCGACATCCTGATGGTCCGGCCCGGAGAGCGTGTCCCGGTAGATGGAACGATCACGGACGGTGCCAGCGAGATCGACGAAGCGATGCTCACAGGCGAGGCACTGCCGGTGGCCAAGTCGGCAGGTTACGGCGTCTCAGCAGGAACACGGAACATGACGGGAGCATTTCGAGTCCGGGCGGTACGAACCGGCTCAGCGACGGCACTCGCTCAGATTACGGATCTGGTGCGGAAAGCGCAGGCGTCGCGGGCTCCGGTAGCTCGGATTGCCGACGCAGTGAGTTCGAAGTTCACGCTGGCGATTATCGGAATTGCGTTGCTGACGTTTGCCGTGTGGCTGTGGTTCAGCACGCCGGGAATGGCGCTGCAAATGGCTGTGGCGGTGCTGATTGTGGCGTGTCCGTGCGCGATGGGTCTGGCGACGCCGATGGCGCTGATCGCGGGCACAGGGCGTGCGGCATCGGGCGGAATTCTGTTCCGCAATGGCGAAGTGCTGGAGCAGGCCGCGGGCATCGATACGGTGATTTTCGATAAGACGGGAACGCTGACGACAGGGACTCCGCAGGTGGATCGGATTCAGGTGGAGCCCGGCATGGAGCCGGACCGGGCACTACAACTGGCGGCGGCAGTGGAACGCTGGAGCGAGCATCCGTTTGCACGGGCCATTGTGGCGGAGTACAAGGAACGCCTGGGCGCGACAGAGTTACCGGAAGCCATCGGATTTCGGGCACTGCCCGGGGTAGGCGCGGACGCGATGGTGCTGGGCCTGAAGGTGTTTGTGGGGCGCAGCCGCCAGGGCGAAGTGGAACTGCGGGTGGATGGGGCGGTGGTGGCCCATTTCCGAATGACGGACCAGATTCGTCTGGGGGCACCGGAGGCCGTGGCCGCGCTGCAGAAGATGGGCATTCAGGTCTGGATGCTGAGTGGCGACCAGGAAGCGACCGCGCTGGCTGTGGCCGCTCAGGTGGGAATTCCGGCGAAGCAGGTGATGTCACGGGTGCTTCCAGCAGAAAAGGAAGAAGTGGTGGCGCGGCTCCGCAAGGAGGGCCGGCGGGTGGCGATGGCGGGGGATGGTATCAACGATGCCCCGGCACTGGCCGCGGCAAATGTGGGGATCGCGATTGGCGCGGGCACGGATATCGCGATTGAATCGGCCGGGATCGTGCTGACGGCGAGCAATCCGGCGCATGCCGCGCGGGCGCTGGAACTGGCGCGAGTCACGCTGCGGGTGATCCGGCAGAACCTGTTCTGGGCGTTCGGGTACAACGCGCTGGCGATTCCGATTGCAGCGGGGGTGTTTTATCCACTAACGGGATGGACGCTTTCGCCGATGATCGCGTCGGCCGCGATGGCGCTTTCCAGTGTTTCGGTGGTGCTGAACAGCTTACGTTTGCGGCGGGCCTGAACGCACGATTCGCCACACAGGTTGAACAGCCCTGTTAAGATGCGGCTTGATCCCTGAGTGTGACTTCCTCGTAATTGGCGCCGGCGTGGCCGGTTTGCGCGCGGCGATTGAGCTCGCCAAACGCGGGTCCGTGCTGGTGGTAGCCAAGGATTCCCTGCGCGAATCCTCTTCCGAATATGCGCAGGGCGGCATTGCCGCGGCGCTGAGTGACGACGACGAAGTCGCACTCCATGAACAGGATACGATTTACGCGGGCGACGGCCTGTGCGATCCAACGGCGGTGCATACGCTGGTGGACGAGGGGCCGCGGGCGATTGAAGAACTGATCGACTGGGGTGCGGAGTTTGATCGGGAAGGCGGGAAACTGGCCTTCGCCCGGGAAGGTGCGCACAGCCGAAATCGTGTCTTGCACGCGCATGGCGATTCGACGGGGCGCGAAATCGCGCGGACGCTTTACCACCACGCGGCGTCGTTGCCAGGCGTAACATTTACGAGTTACTCGGCGGTGGTGGATCTGCTGACCTGTGATGGGCGGGTGGTGGGCGCGCTGGTATTCGACAGCGGAAAGAACGAACTGCGGCGGATCCATGCCGGGGCTGTGCTGCTGGCGACGGGTGGGCTGGGTCGGGTCTACCGCGAGACGACCAACCCCGACGTAGCGACCGGCGACGGCGTGGCGATGGCGTGGCGCGCGGGTGCCGCGATCGAAAATATTGAGTTTGTGCAGTTCCATCCGACAGCGCTGTTTGTCCCGAAGGCTCCGCGTTTTCTGCTTTCGGAGGCGCTGCGCGGCGATGGAGGCGTGCTGCGGAACGACCAGGGGCAGGCGTTCATGAGTCGGTACCACGTGATGGCCGATCTGGCTCCGCGCGATGTGGTGTCGCGGTCGATTCTGGCAGAGATGCAGAGGACTGAGACGGCGCATGTATGGCTGGACATGTCGGCGAGGAAGCCCGAGTACGTGCGGCAGCGTTTCCCCCGGATTTACGAAACCTGCAAGGCGTACGGAGTGGATATTACGGGTTCCTCGCCCGTGCATCCGGCAGCGCACTATGCGATGGGCGGGGTAAAGACAGATCTGCAGGGGCGGACTTCCCTGCCCGGGCTGTATGCGGCGGGTGAGGCAGCTTCGACGGGCGTGCACGGAGCAAATCGGCTGGCGAGCAATTCGCTGCTGGAGGGCCTGGTGTTTGGGCGGCGGGCCGGGGCGGCGATGGGCGGGGATATTCGCGCTGAAATGGCCGAAGGCGCGGCTCCGGAGTTTCTGGCACCATCGATGTCTTCCTCGGCGATCCGCAACCTGGCGTGGGAGTTCTGCGGAATTTCCCGGCAGAAAAAAGATCTGAAGATGGCGATGCAGGAACTCTCAATGACGCAGTGGAACCGGCCGACCGCGCTGACACTGGCTGATATTGAGCGCCGCAATATGCACCAGGTGGTGGATCTGATTGCACATCAGGCGTCCTGGCGGCAGGAAAGCCGTGGGGCGCACTACCGGCTTGATTTTCCCGAGAAGCGGGAGCAATTCGCCGTCCCTTCGTACATCTGCAAGTCCAATCCGGAGCGTTAAAGACGATGCGTTTTCTTCCGATGCTTTTTGCCTGTCTGGTGGCTCCGTTAGCCGCGCAGACCGACTGGCCAGTTTACGGCCACGACCCGGGCGGGATGCGGCATTCGCCGCTGAAACAGATCACGGCGGCGAACGTGGCGAAACTGGAACGCGCGTGGACTTTTCATGGCGGCCGGCCGGGGTCACAGGTGACGCCGCTGGTGATTGGCGGCGTGATGTACGTGACGGCTCCCGATTCGGTGCACGCGCTGGAACCGGAGACGGGGAAAGAGCTGTGGATGTACACGTCCCCGGGGATCACACGGCGGGGACTGGCATATTGGCCGGGTGGTGCGGGGCTGCACCCACGGCTATTTGTAGGGTCGGACAGCAACCTGCTGGCGATTGACGCAACGACCGGCAAGCTGGCTCCGGGCTTCGGCAACGAGGGCAAAGTGGACATGAAAAAGGGCGTGCTGGGGGATCTGGCGGATGCCCGGTTCGCGATGCAGTCGCCGCCCACGGTCTACAAAGATGTGGTGATCACGGGCAGTAACAACAACGAACCCGCGCCGAGTGTGGGCGCTTACGGGGACGTGCGCGGCTGGGATGCGAAGACGGGCAAGCTGCTGTGGACGTTCCACACGGTTCCCCGCCCCGGTGAACCGGGGAATGAAACATGGCCGAAGGATGGATGGAAGAACCGGTCCGGAGTGAACAACTGGGGTCTGATGACCCTGGACATGGAGCGTGGCCTGGTGTTTGTGCCGCTGGGATGCCCGACGACGGATTTCTGGGGGGCCGACCGCGCCGGGGACGGTCTGTACGGCAATTCGTTGGTGGCTCTGGATGCGGCGACAGGGAAGGTGAAGTGGTTCCAGCAGTTGGTGCACCATGACCTGTGGGATTACGATCTGGCGGCGCCGCCCGCGCTGATTGAGGCCACGATGAACGGAAAAAAGGTCCCGGCAGTGGCACAGATTACCAAGATGGGGATGTTGTTCGTATTCGAGCGGACGACGGGCAAGCCGATCTGGGGCATGGAAGAGCGGAAAGTTCCGGTGAGCAAGGTGCCGGGCGAAAGATCGTCGCCCACTCAGCCGTTTCCGGTGAAGCCGGAGCCGCTTTCGAAGATGAATTTCACGCCCGCTGATATCTACAACGCGACACCGGAACATGCGGCGTTCTGCAAAGCGTTGTGGGAGAACGAGAAGATGTTCACCGAAGGGCCGTATACGCCGATGTCAGTGGAAGGGAATGCGTTTACCTACCCGAGCACTCTGGGCGGTGGGAACTGGAGCGGGGTTTCGTATGACCCCGGTCTGGGGTATGTGTTCACCAACATCATGAATCTGGCGCAGTGGGGCCACATGGAGCAGCGCACGGACGCGAAGACCGGCGAGGTGACGTGGGCGCGGACATCGGCGAAGGGTGGCAGCGCGTACGGCCGTTTCTGGGATCCGGTATCGCATATTCCCTGCCAGAATCCGCCGTTTGGAGAACTGGTGGCTGTGGATATGAAGACAGGGAACATCGCGTGGCGGACTCCGCTGGGGACGGTGGAGGCACTGGAAGCGAAGGGTGTTCACAACACAGGTTCACTGAATCTGGGTGGGAGCATCTCGACTGCGTCGGGGCTGGTCTTCATCGGCGCGGCGAATGACGCGAAGTTCCGGGCGTTCGATGCAAAGAACGGCAAGGAATTGTGGTCCGCGAAGATTGACGCGGTCGGTCAGGCGACTCCAATTACGTACCAAGGGAAAGACGGGCGGCAATACGTGGTGATTATGG
>CANIHR010000315.1 GCA_947467185.1 Bryobacterales bacterium | reverse complement strand
TCGACGACAATCCGATGGAACTGGAAGAGGTCCACCAGGCCTTTCCGGGCATCACCCCGCTTCTCTTCCGCAAGAAGGACCCCAACGCCGTCTGGGATCTCCTGGGTACCCTTCGGGACCTGTTCGGGCGCCCGGTCCTCACCGACGAAGACCGCCTTCGCGCAGCCAGTATTCGCGCAGGAGCCATTATGAAGGAAAGTGCCGGGGAAGATTCCGGCTCACCCGAGTTCCTGCGCAGCCTGGATGGCACCGTTACCCTCACCTGGCAGGTAGCACCCTCCGATACCCGCCCCCTCGAACTTATAAATAAGACCAACCAGTTCAACCTCAATGGGCAGCGCATCGCCGAGGGCGAATGGCAGCAAATTCTTCAGAACCCGCGTACCGTTCTGGTCGTCGTCTCCTACGCCGACAAGTTTGGTCCTCTTGGCAAGATAGCGGTCGCTGTGGGAACCCAGGAAAATGGCGTCCTGCACCTTACCCACTGGGTGATGAGCTGCCGCGCCTTTTCACGGAAACTGGAATATCATACCCTCGACGGCCTGTTCCGCACGACTGGTGCACCGGAAATTGTCTTTGACGTACACGCCACGCCGAAGAACAGTCCCCTCCAGGAGTTTCTGCAGGCCGCCGGCATTACCCCCGGAGAGGACGGAGTCTGGCGCCTCTCCCGCCACACATTCGAATCCCAGGCGCGCGATCTGCCCCACTCCGTCACAGACCAGATCGCAGCCTACCCCACCGCAGTGGACCCCAAATCATGAACGATATCGAAAAACGCGTCATCCTCTGTTTCTCCAACGTCTTCCCCGGCCTGAGCGAGGATGAAATCCGCCGCGCCAGCACCGCCTCGCTCGCCGCCTGGGACTCCGTTGCCCACGTCACCCTCCTCTCATCTATCTCGGAAGAATTCGGACACGACTTTGAAATGGAAGACTTCGAAGAACTGGTTTCCTTCCCCCTCATCGTGGATCGCCTCGAAAACCCCACCCCCAATGCCTGAAGCTCGCCTCTTACATGCCGCGGATCTGCGCACCGGCCTGCAGGCGGAATTCGAGCGCGAGATCAACGCCGCTGACGTCGACGCCTTTGCCGGGCTTTCCGGCGACTGGAACCCGCTCCACACCGACGAGACCTACGCCGCCCAGACAAACTACAGCCGGCGCATCGTCCACGGTGCTTTTCAGGTGGGCCTCGCCTCCGCGATGACCGGCATGTACCTCCCAGGCCGCGAAGTCGTGGTCGGATCCTTTCAATGCCGCTTCCCCGCCCCGCTATACTACCCGTCCCGTGTTCGCGTTCATAGCGAGATCACGGTCTGGTCGCCTGAATCGGTCACCGGCACGCTCCGGGTCCGCGTGATCGATCTCGCCGCCGGCACCCTCACCGCGGAAGTGCATGTCGGCTTCTCCATGCACGAATCCCGAGCGACAGGCCAGACTGCGCCTGCCGCGGAACATTCTGACAACCCCGACGACGTGCGACCCCTGGTCCTCATCACCGGAGCCAGTGGAGGTCTCGGCAGCGCTATAGCTGGCCTGGTCTCACGCACCAACCGCGTCGTTGGCCTCGCGCGCTCCGTGCCCACCGAATCCTCAGCCGCCTGCTCAGACTGGATTGCTGCCGATCTCTCCGATCCCGCCTGGGAATCCACGGTGGAACGCCAACTGAATGGACGCCGGCTCTATGGGCTCGTCCACACCGCCTGGCCGAGCGGCCCACAGGGTGGCCTTCTCGATGTCGATCTGGATGCCGTCCGCAACCAACTCGACTTCGGCGGAGCCGGCATCATCCGCCTGGCTCGTTTTCTGCGCGGTCACGCCACCCCGGGAGGAGCGCGCCTCGTAGTCCTCGGCACCACCGCCGCCACCATCAAGCCAGTCCTGAATATGGCCGCCTATTCACTGGGGAAAGCCACTCTCGAACACACCGTGCGGCTCCTCGCTCCTGAATTGGCCCGCAGCAACATCACCCTCAACATCGTCGCGCCATCATTTGTCCCGACCGGCATGAACCAGGCGAAAACCAGCCGCGTCGTCATGACTGAAACCGCGAAAGTCCCGCTCGGTCGGCTCTGTTCCGCTGATGATGTAGCCGATGCCGTCAGTTATCTGCTCTCCCCCGGCGCTTCGTTTGTCACCGGCCACACCCTGCCGCTGACGGGCGGACAACTCTGATTAGGCGTCAGTAAAGCTCGAACGGCGAAAAGTCCCACGCTTCGCGAGACTCCAGCGCGGGCCGCAATTCTTTCGCAGCCTGGTAGTATAACTGCCAGAACGGCAATTCGTAGGTATAAGGCTTGAGCCCTTCCAGCGGTCCGCGCTTGGCCGGTGTGCCGGTCAGCATCTTCACCGCCGTTACACCATCTTCCCGGGCGTACCCCACTGCGGCCCGCACAAGGTCCTGCGTCGTTCGCGGATCGTCCTGCAGCACCTGCAAATCAGCAACGTCATAGACCGTCATACCGGTTTCTTCCATGTGGCGCTGCAGCAACACTGCGTATCCCGTCAGATCCCCGCCCCTGGTCGCAGCAAGCACCGACGCACTGCGATTCCGCACCTCTGCGCCGAATTTCCACTCCATTACGGCCCGGGTCCGTACCGACCGTAACCGAACAGGCCCGGCGCTCAGTTTCCGCCAGAACCCGTCCCACCGCTCGTCAAACCCATCCACCCGGTCAATCGTCGTGCTAATTCTGCCTCGTCCACTCCCCCGGAGAGCATCGCGGAGTCCCAGCAGCAGGCCCGCCGGCCACGACAGCACCGCAGCACCCGGCACCTTCTTCCGTTGCAGCACTGCCCGCGCAAACGCTTGCGGCTTCGCCGCCCAGAAGCACGGCACCCCGTAGTCCGGAATCGGCATCCGGGACAGCTTCATCGCCGTCAGAATCTGCGACGCCGCCGGACTCGCGCTTCCGTCTATCAGCAGTTCCACCCCCGGCTGACGCAGAAAACTCATGATGAGTGACAGTGACTTGGCCCGGGCCACCGGGTCCACCGCCCAGGACGCCGCTATCGCCCCCAGAATCCTTCGTCCCCCCAGGTCGTACACCTGAGGCACATTCCCGATACACCCGACTACATCACTTCCGTCGTCCAGCACCCAGCCCAACGGGAAATCCTCGCCAAATTCCGCCAGTAGCGGATATGCTTTCCAGCCCGAAAACAGCGCCGGCACGTCCTCGCACTCAATCTCGTTGCGTGCGTACATGCGCGCCACCGCCGGCGCATCGGCCAGCGTTGCCTTTCGGATCTCCAGCTTCACACTCATCCCGTTCCTCCTATTGTCGCCACCCTTTCACGCCGTCCCGATTTGGCGCACTCTCCGGTACGATACGATCAACAACGGAGCCCCAAATCTCTTTTTGCGCGGCGACTCAGAATCAAGGAGAAACATAGATGAAACTGGCGAAAGCAGCAGCGCTATCCACCCTCGCGGTGGCGGCATGGGCCCAGGTCAACATGGGCGAACAGAAGCCCGAAGCCAGCCTGCCCTTCACCATGACCACGGTGGCCAACTTTAAGCTCCCCTGGCGAGTGGCCTTCCTGCCCGATGGCCGCATGCTGGTCACCGAAAAAGTCGGCCCCGTATGGCTCGTCTCGGCAAAGGGTGAAAAGATCCAGATCGAAAACTCGCCCGCGGTCTACTACCAGGGCCAGAACGGCATGCACGGCATCTTCCTGTCGCCGCACTACGCTACCGACAAGAATCTCTACCTCACTTACGCCGAACCCGGTGAATACGGCGGCGGCCTCGCCCTCGCGCGGACCAAACTCAACGCCACTGCCACCACCGCGAAGTTCGAAAACTTTGAAGTTCTCTGGCGTCAGATGCCCAAGGGCAAGGGTGGCCAGGAAGGTGCCCAGATCGCCTTCTCACCCGATGGCAAGTTCCTGTTCCTCGCCGTGGGCGACCGCCAGCGCATGACGCCCGCGCAGGACCCTGACCAACCCGAAGGCAAGGTTCTCCGCCTCACGCTCGACGGTAAGCCCGCCCCCGATAACCCCTACACCGGCAAATCGGGCGCGGCCACCATCTCTCTGATCGACCCGCCCCGCGACACCGAAGCCGCCAAAACCGCGAAGGAAGTCAGCACCTACACCTTCCCCGGCGGCAACCAGACCCCGGCCGAAACCTGGGCCAGCGGCTTCCGCACCCCCTACGGTCTCGCTTTCTCACCCACCGGCGAACTCTGGGAAGTGGAACACGGCCCCGCCGGCGGCGACGAACTGAACCTCGTCCAGCGCGGCAAGAACTACGGCTGGCCCCTGGTCTCCTACGGCAAGAACTACAACGGCGTGGCGATCCCGTCCCACGACACCCGCCCCGAGTTCGTCAAGCCCGTCATCTACTGGGTCCCCGTCATCGCCCCGGGCAACCTGATGTTCTACAAGGGCAAGAAGACCTTCCCGCAGTGGGATGGCAACGGCCTCATCAGCGGCCTCGGCAGCAAGTCCCTTATCCGCGTCATCTTCGATGGCAAGGGTGGAGCCAAAACCGCCGAACGCTGGGATGTCGGCAAGCGCATCCGCGATGTCGAACAGGGTCCCGACGGCTCCCTGTGGATGCTCGAAGACGCCGACCCCGGCGCCCTCATCCACGTCACACCGAAGCCGTAACATCACACCTCATCTGTAAGCGGAAGGGCCGGAGTAGTCCGGCCCTTTTTCTTGCCCGTGGCATAGGCAATCAGTTCCTTCACCAGCGGATTCGGAAACGTCCGGCTTGGAGTAATCGCAAAGAAGCGCTCTTTGAGCGCAGGCAACCGCTGCCGCTCCACCAGCAACCCCGCCCGCAATTCATCCTGCACCACCACTCGGGGCACCAGCGCCACGCCCTTCAGTCGCAGTGCCAGCACGCGCAACATCGCCATATCGTCTACCTCAGCCGCAATAATGGGCCGAACGCCTGCCTGATGCAACAGCAGGTCAAACCCGGCGCGTATATCGCTCTCCAGACTGGGCAGAATCACAGGCACTCGCCCAAAGTCCTCCGGAAACCGGAAGGGCTTCTGGCCTTTCACTGGCCGTGCCACCAGGCTAACGTCCTGCTCCGCCAGCGGATGGCTGTAGTGCTGCGTTTCGGCATCCCGCCGCAGAGCCTGATTCGACAGCACAACATCCACTTCGTGATTGCGCAACTGCAAAACCAGATCCCGCACGCTGCCTGAACGCAACACCAGTTCCACATCTCGCCGCGCCCGCAGCGGCTTCACAAACTCCCACTGAAAGTTCCGGGAAAGAGTCGCGACTGCCCCCACCCGCAGCACCTGCCGCGTCCGGCGCGAACGATGCTTGAGCGTGTCCACCAGTTCCTCCCCGGTCCGAAAAATCGAATCGGAGTACTGCAGCGCCATCTGCCCCGCCTCGGTCAGCACCAGCTTTCGATTCTGCCGCACAAACAGGCGCTGCCCCAGCGACTCCTCCAGATGACGAAGCTGAATGCTCAGCGCTGATTGTGCGACGTTCAATTTCTCCGCGGCCTTCGTCAGACTACCTTCGTGGGAAATCGCCCAGAAGTAACGCAGATGATGGTAGTTCAAAAACATTCGCAGCTCCGATCCATCTATTGAATAGAACGATTATATATAAAACATCTATTGGAAAGAACCTCTGCGTTTGGCCTATCCTGCGGAGGTATGACCGATACGCCTTCACAAATAAAGCGGACAGGACGCGGGGCCGTCACCGCCAGCCTGCTCTTCGCAGCCGCCTGTCTCCTGTCTGCCCTCCTTGCAACCACCGTCCTCGATCGCCTCACCGGTCTGCTCCTCGTTCTCAGCGCGTTCCTTTTCGGAGTCGTCTGCCACTACTCCGCCCGCTACATGGCGGGCGACCCCAGGCAGGCGCGTTTTACCTTCTGGCTCTGCCTCACCGGAACCTGCGTCTTCGGTCTTGTCCTCTCGCAGGACCTTCTGCTGTTTGCTCTCGCCTGGTGCGGAATCAGTCTCAGCCTCCACCAACTCCTCCAGTGCTATCGGGAACGCCCCGGAGCGGTCCTCGCCGCACGAAAGAAGTTCCTCATCAGCCGCCTGGGCGATACCGCCCTC
>CANIHR010000314.1 GCA_947467185.1 Bryobacterales bacterium | reverse complement strand
TTTTTCGCACCCAGGTTGACCTTAAATGCGGTCAGACCCTCCGGCGTGTATGTTTTGCCGGACCACGCATTCAAGTCCATCCGCTTGCAAATGGGACACTTGGCATAGCGGATATCACCAAGGGCAAGTGTGCTGGCGACAAAACGGTGTTTGCAATCGTTGCAGCGCAAGGCCTGCTCAAAAAGCCACCAACGCACCCTTTCCCCGGCACTCTTCGTTTGCGAATCGCGCAGGTAACGACTCCCACAATTTGGACAGGCTACAGCCATAGCTTCTAAGAATCAGACTCCGTAATAAGATACACGTCGCACATGGTTGGTCGGATAAGTCTAAGCAGCTACAGCGCCGACACGCGGTCGTGCGGCCAAATCTCTCCCGACAAACGCATCGAACCGGGCTGCCAGCGTGGAGACTACTGATGTGTTTCCGGACAGAGAGCGACCTGCAATCTCCCGGACCGGCAAGAGGTTGCGAGTGGTCGAAGTAATGAAAACCGCATCCGCATCACAGAGATCTTCAACAGTAAGAGATTTTTCTTCCACCGTAAGGCCATCGCCGGAAAGTTCGAGGAGAATCTGGCGAGTAATTCCACCCAGGCAGCCTTCGGACTGCGGAGGAGTGAAGACCCGGCTGCCGACGACGGCAAAAATATTGGCCGAGGTGCATTCGGCCACACGTCCGTGCTCGTTGAGCAGGATGACCTCGTCGTAGCCTGCCTGCGCCGCACGCTCCGCCCAGGAGAGATTTTGCGCCCAGGAAAGAACCTTGGCACCGGAAAATTCACAGGCCGCGTGGCGGGCATGGGGCTGAATCCCCAGCTTCACGCTTTCACCCCACTCCTTTGAGGTGGCAGTCATGGCGGCAACATCCACTGGTGTCGCGACGGACAATTCGTCCTGCCACATGCCGCTGCTGTTGCGAACGATCACCAGTCGGAGGGTGCAATCGGTCTGCTCGTTCGCGTCCAGCAGGCGAAGTAAATCCGTCTGCACCTCGTCCGGATCGGGCATTTGCAGGTTGATCAGGCGGGCATCGCGAGTCAGCCTTGCCCAGTGCCGTTCCCAGGCAAAAAGCGCGCCATTACAAACTCGAAGGGTGGTAAAAATACCCCAGCCCGCCAGAATGCCGATCTGCCCTGGGCGGAACACTGAAGTCCCGGAAGTCCCTAGCCTCCCGTTGTGCAGAATGTGACTGTGAATAGCCATTTATCTTTCCCTAACCCTACTTCATCATGGCATCCCGGCGGGCCTTAAATTCATTACCAGGCTTCCACTCGGGGAGCTTTGGATCCTGCAAAACGTTGTACCCGGTTTCCAGCAGGACTCGGAGGTCTTCCACGGCCCCGGACAGGTCCCAGGCCGGATCTACTTTGTCCGCCGGCTTGTGGTAGAGCTTCTCGGTATACTCGTCGCGCTTCTGGCGGCCAAAGCCTTCGGGCTTCCCGATATATTCGATGCCCGCTTCGGGATCCAGTGCGGGTACGCCGACCTTGGCAAATTGAAAGTGGTCGGAACGGTAATAGAAGCCCTTTTCCGGTTCCGCATCACCCACCGGTGCACGCTGGCGGGATTTGAGAGCCGCCGTAACCGTGTCGTCGAGACTCGAATTCCCCAGCCCGACAATCACCAGATCCTTCGTCTTCCCCCACGGATTGAGGCCGTCCATATTGATGTTCGCGATCGTCTTCTTCAGCGGATACAGGGGATTCGACGCGTAGTATTCGGCACCCAGCAGACCTTGCTCTTCCCCGGTGACGGCCAGGAACAACACGGAACGTTTCGGGGCCGGCGAGAGCTTGCTGTAAGCCCGGGCGATCTCCAGCAGACCGGCCGTGCCCGACGCATTGTCGATGGCGCCGTGCATGATCTGATCACCCTGCAGGTCGGTATTGCGGCCGAAGTGATCCCAGTGGGCGGTGTAGATCAGGTATTCGTCTTTGAGAGCCGGGTCGCTGCCTTCCAGTTTCGCCACCACATTGCGCGAATCAATCTTCCGGAGCGTGTTGGTGATGTGGAAGCTGGCCTTCGCACCCTTGAGCGGTACGGGCTTGAATTCCTTCTTCAGCGCTTCCTTCTTCATGGCTGCCAGATCCAGACCCGAGGCGCGGAACAGTTCGGCAGTCTTATCGAACGTCATCCAGCCTTCCACCGGAACGCGGGCGAGGTTGTTATTTGGCCTCTGGATATTGAACATCTCGCCGGCCTTGCCGGAGACAACCACTTCGAAGCCGTAGCCCGCCAAAGCAGTCTCGTGTACGATCAGCACTGCGGCGGCACCCTTTTCGGAGGCGATTTCGTACTTGTAGGTCCAGCGGCCGTAGTAGGTCATGGCGCGACCTTTGAACATATTGTTGTCGAGCTTCGTGGGGTCGGCCGGGTCGGGAATCTGGGGGTCGTTGACGAGCATGACGATGGTCTTGCCCTTCACGTCCACGTCCTTGTAATCGTCCCAGCCGTATTCAGGTGCCACCACGCCATAGCCGACAAAAACGATGTCGGAGTCCTTCACGTTGGTGTCTTCCACAAAGCGGGTGGAAACGGCGACGAAATCCTTGTTCGCTTCAGCCGCAAAGGGCTTGCCATTAACGGCGAAACTGCCCTGCTGTTTAGAGTTGGTGCCAGCCAGCGGCACCTTCTGCACAAACGTGCCATCAGGATTACCGGACTTCAGGCCCATCTGGCGGAAGTTGTATTCGAGAAAATCGACCGTCTTCTCTTCTCCCGCACTGCCTGGCTTACGACCTTCAAATTCATCCGACGAGAGAGTCTTGATCGACGTGAGGAGCGAGTCGGGGTTTATGGCGTCAAAACCCGCTTTGAGTGGATCGCCCGGAGGTGCCTGAGTACAGGAAATGGTCAGAACCAGACAGGCGAGAGGCGCGATCTTCTTCATGGCTACCATCCAGAGTAGCCGAATCCCAGGCGAGTATGGCTAAGGAATCGTCACAGAAACGGCGGGACTGGCAATGCCGCCGACCAAAAGCACGACGGGCTGTACGCCGGAGGGGACATTGTCGGGTACCGTGAAGTTCACCTGCGTGACTCCGGCGTTGCCTGGGGTGATACCGACGAAGCGCACAGGAGCCTGAACGCCGCCCACCGTAACGGCGACGGAAAGCCGGGGACGAGGCAAACGGCTCAGCACGGTACCCTGGACAGGCGTTTCGCCGGTAGTCAGTGTGGGCGTTACGTCGCCATCCCCCGTCATGTAAGCCGTGATGGTTTGTCCGGGCAAGGCCGTGGAAACGGGCGCCAATGCGCGGGCGGAGGTGCCGAAGATGCCGGGCGACGCGACGGCGACGGGCACTTCCTGCCACACAACCTGGCCATTATTGTTCACGGCCACCACCGCGTTGCCAGGCGCAGTTTCATACGGCATTTGGATAACGATGCGGTCCGGAGCCACGGAATACAGCGGCGCAGATACACCGTTCACCGTCACGCTGACACCCGCGAGCGTGACCGACAGGGGGAACTTCGTACTCTGCGCAGCGGACGGAGCCAGATTCAGGCCGATGATCCGCATTTGCGCCCCAGGTGCCCCGGTTGAGCCAAACGAGGCTGCGTTCGAAACGCCCGAAATCGAGAGTACCGATGAGGCACCAACAACCAGCGTGACCGGCAGGTTGATCGCCTGCGGGAAAGCATTGGTGGCCTGAACGGTAACGAATGCACGATAGACGCCCTTTGAGAGGCCGACAGAAGACACCTGTACGGTGAAGCGGCCGGGACCTTCTCCGCTGTTCCCGGTAACGCTGAGCCATCGGGTGGCCTGATTATCCGGCACCTTCGAAATGGTCCAGACCGCCTGCCCTCCGGTGAAGGAGATGTCGATGGGAGCCGTCCGAACCGGACCCGCTTCGGGTACCGAGAAGACCAGCGAGGACCGGGACAGCGACAGAGCCGCCGGCGACGCAGGAGCGCCCGCGTATGTCACCGACGTGACCGAACTAACGGATCCGATTTCACCGACGCCCGTGAGCGTGAAGGTCCGGGACGACGCGACCGTATTGGCGCTGTAGCACTGTGTTCCATAAAGGACGCCCCAGGGAGCGAGCCGTGTGGTGCCAAAGATCTGCTGAATCAGGTTGGGCTGATTACTGCCGCCGACAGAGAACCCTGTCAGGTTCGTGAGAAAACCACCCTGCTCCTGCACAGTGAATTGCTGCGCCCACTGGCAATTGGGGTCAGCATTCAGGTTGCGGCTGACGGTGCGCGGCACGCTGGTGAGCAGAATCGAAGGCGTCAGCGCCGGATTCGCAGAGGGCAGGAAAACGGCAGTAACCGACTGCGACCAGGTCCTGCCATTGCTGTCGGAACCGGAGAAAGTGAAGACGTGCGTTCCGGCCGTGGGATTGATGCCTGACGCCGAGGTGAGCGTTGCCTGGATGAAGCCAAAGGCGGCCAGATTCGTCCGGCCAAGCACCGAAAGGGCCACCGCAGCACCGTCAAAGGTAAAACCGGTGATACGGGTGGAAACGCCGCCGGCTTCCTGCAGCGTCACGGTGAAGACATACGACGACCCGAACTGGTAAACGGGGTTGGGGTCTACCGAGGGGATAACGAGCGATCCGCCGGGAGGAATAATGAGATCCACCCACGAGGACCCACCCGAGCCGTCCACCACGCCGTCGCCCGTATAGATGGCCGAAACAGAACCGGGGCCTTCCGCAATTCGCACCATCGGAACGCCGAGAGTCGCGATGGCGGTTGTGCCGGGGCCGGGCGTGAGGCTGACCGTCCCCAGCGAGTTGTAACTGGAGAGGAATGTTACGGTGCCGGTGGGCCGCGAAGTACCACTGGATTTCACAACCACCGTGAGCGTCACGTTGTCATTCAGATTCGCGGAGGCCGGGTTGACCGAGAGCGTGGTGGTACTGGCGACACCCAGGTTCCAGCCCTTTACCAGGGCGTTCACATCGGGCGTGCCGAGGCCCGTGACCAGGTCGTAGCCCGGACCAGCGGCGTAGCCCAGCTTGCCATCCACACAATCGGGAGAACCCTGCGCGCAGGGCACGATGTTGTCCCCCGCCACGATGTCGTGATAAATGGCCGGACTGGCCTGCGCGAGGCGATACAGCGCGGAATTGGCGTTGCCGAGACCGGGCTGCGCCAGTTTGCCAGTCGCGACCAGAGACTGGTTTACCAGCGCAAGAACCCCGGCGAAGATCGGTGTCCCCACCGAAGTTCCGCCAAATATGTACTGGCTGCCGCCACTCTGCACCAGATACCCGGCATGGTCGGGGGAGGCGGGGAACGAGACATCAGGGATATCGCGCGCACCGTCATCGGGCACGCCACGTCCTGCCTGCCACCAGGGTTTGGAGTAGAAGATGCTGGCTCCACCGCCGGTAGCGGCCAACTGATTCCGTGCTGCCGAGTCGTTCCAGGCTACCTCCGGGATATAGCCGAGCGCCGAGGAACCGTCCGCCGCGTTTGTCGGTGCCCAGTATTTGCCGGTACCGTCCGCCAGCGTGGTGCCACCAATCGCCGTCACTTCGGGAAGTGACGCGGGAAAACCAGCGACACGGCCCTTTGTCGCCTGGGGACCGGGAGCGCTGAAATCGCATGCAGCCGCACCGCTGTCGCCCGACGCCACCACCCAGGTGATTCCCTGCGCATTTGCCTGTTGACCGAGGAAACGGATGTCCGGCGTATTCTCCACCTCGCAACCGCCGTAGCTCATGCTGATAACGGGCGCAACGTTGTTGTCGACGGCATAGAACGTGGAAAGAATCACATCGGTCGAGTTCACATAAATGATCCGGGCGTTCGGAGCGGCGGCGCCGGCCCATTCCAGATCCAGGTCAGCCTCATAGAGGTCATCCGGACTGATTCCGGGGTTCGGACCAAACAATTGAATCTCGGGGTCGTTGGCAGGAAGTCCGTACGTCTTGCGGAACGTGCGGATGTCGGCGAGATCCACGTTGGTCTGGCCCACAATGGCGATGCTATGCCCTTTGCCATCGATACCGGCGGCATAGAGCGGCGTGAAATTGAAGATGGTCGCGATATCTCCGGGGGCGAGGTAGTGAGCGCCCGAACCGGAGTTATTTGCGGGCTCGACCTGTGCCTGGCGGTGGAGAGG
>CANIHR010000313.1 GCA_947467185.1 Bryobacterales bacterium | reverse complement strand
TAAATGTCGAGCAGAACCACCCGATCGGCCGAGTGGAATGCGCGTGCAAAATCGTCCATCAGGTGCATGGTACGCGTGTAGCGATGCGGCTGGAACAGCACTGTCAGCCGTCCTTTGCAAACCGACTTCGCCGCCGCCAGGGTGGCCAGAACTTCCGTGGGATGGTGACCATAATCGTCGATCACACGGACCCCGTTCACTTCGCCCCGGACTTCAAAACGCCGCCCGACGCCCGTGAACTTCCGCAGACCTTCACGAATCGTCTCCACCGGTACGCCCAGTTCCAGACACAGCGCAATCGCCGCCGTCGCGTTGAGAACGTTATGATCACCCGGAATATTCAGGTGGAACTCGCCCAGATCCGCCGTCCGCGACCGCAGCGTAAAAGTGGAATGAAACGCTTCGGGCCGCTGCGCCGAAGGTTGAAAATCCGCCTGCGCGCTCCGCCCGTAAGTGATGGTCCGCCGCCGGATGGATGGCAGAATCGTCTGAATATTCTCGCTGTCCAGACACACAATCGCCGCCCCGTAAAACGGAACCTTATTCACGAACTCCGTGAACGCCGCCTGAATCGCCGTCAGATCCTTGTAGTGGTCCAGATGCTCGCGATCGATGTTCGTCACGATCGCCATAATCGGCGAAAGTTTCAGGAAAGACCCGTCGCTCTCATCCGACTCCACCACCAGAAAATCACTCTTGCCGACGCGGGCATTTGACCCGCCCATCGCCGCAACTTTCCCACCAACCACTACCGTCGGATCTTTCCCGGCGTGGCTCAGAATCGTCGCAACCATTGAGGTCGTCGTAGTCTTGCCATGGCTGCCCGCCACCGCAATCCCGTACTTCAGCCGCATCAGTTCAGCCAGCAGTTCGCCGCGTGGAATCACAGGAATCTGCAGCCGACGCGCTTCAATCACTTCCGGGTTCGTCGCGTCCACCGCCGAACTCACCACCAGCGCCTTCGCGCCCGTCACGTTCGAAGCGTTGTGCCCCGCGTAGATCGTGGCGCCCAGGGACGCCAGGCGCTCCGTCGTCGGCGACAATTTCAGGTCCGAACCCGAAATCGTGTAGCCGAGATTGAGCAGCACCTCGGCAATGCCGCTCATGCCGATTCCGCCGATCCCCGCAAAGTGCAGATGCTGCTTAGAGAAAAACATTTTACCTATCCATTGTTCCGATCAGAACGCATGTCTGTCAATCGATATTGAGGCCCAACACCCGACTCTTCCAGCACGATTTCCGCCGCCCGCCGCGCCGCGCCCGGCTTTGCCAGTTCCCGCGCCTTCCGGCCCATCTCCCGCAGCCGCCCCGGATTCCCCAGCAGCGCCTGAACGGTATCGAAAAACTGCTGCCCTGTCCACTGCTGATCCCGAAACAACACCGCAGCCCCGGCCTTTTCAAACGCCTGCGCATTCTTCAACTGGTGGTCATCCGCCGCAAAGGGGAACGGAATGAGGACTGCCGGTTTTCCCGCCGCCGCCAGTTCCGCGACAGCGCCCGCGCCTGCCCGGCAAACAATCAGATCGGCCTCGGCAAACGCCCGAGGCATGTCCGAAATAAACTCACTCACGGTTCCGGCCAGGCCGGTTTCGGCAAACCCCGTGCGAATCGCTTCGCACATCGCGGTCCCGGTCTGGTGCACAAAACGCACTGGCAGACCAGCCTCGCGAAATAGTGGCCAACTCGCCCGCGCCGCCTCATTCAGAGTACGAGATCCCTGGCTGCCGCCCGTGATCAGAATATTCAGAACACCATCGGGGTCCCGGGCCGGAACCTGAAAGAACTCCTCGCGAACCGGCAACCCTGTCACTTCAGTCCGCCCCGCCGGGAAGTACTTTGCCGTCTCTGAGAATGAAATCAGTGCCCGACGGACCCACTTCGAGACCCACTTGTTCGTCGCACCGGGCATGGCATTCGGCTCCATGATGACCAACGGAATCCCACGCAGCAATGCAGCCAGAACCGGTGGCCCTGCCACATAACCGCCCATGCTGAACACCGCGGACGGACGCTGCTTTCCGAAACTCGCAAACTGCGCCATCGTGGCCGAAAGTAGTTGGACTACACTCGTGATCTTCGTCGCCAGACCCAGGTTTTTCAGACCGCCAACCCGGATCATCTCAATTGGGAAACCCGCCGCAGGCACCAAACGAGCTTCCGCGCCGCGATCTGTCCCGATGAACTTTACCTTGCAGCCAGCCGCCACCAACTGACGCGCCACCGCAATCGCGGGAATCACGTGCCCCCCGGTGCCGCCGCCGGCCATTACGAAAAGTGGAGTGTTATCCGGCATGCTCGGAGATATTCATCAGGATCCCGAGTGATGCCAGCGTCACGATGAGAGAGCTGCCGCCTGAACTGATCATCGGCAGCGGAATGCCCTTCGGAGGCACCAGGCCCAGCGCCACACTGATATTGAAAAATGCCTGAATTACCAGCATCGCCGTGATCCCCAGCGCCAGATACCGGCCAAACTCATCCTGCGTCAGGACCGTCGCGCGAATGCCTCGCCACAGAATGATCAGGAAGCCTACCACCACCAGCACGGAGCCAACAAAGCCCCACTCCTCGCCGATCACGGCAAAGATCATGTCCGTGTGCGCTTCCGGCAGATAGAACAACTTTTGCTTCCCCTGCATCAGCCCCACGCCGGCAATACCACCCGACCCCACCGCGATCTTCGACTGCTCAATCTGGTAGTTCGTATCCTTCGCAGTCACCGACTTCTTCATCTGGTTGCGAATCCAGCCAGCCTTGTCGAACTTATCCACGTATTTGAAATTGGGGTCGGCGAACCGAACCACGCGGACCAGACGATAGGGCTTCGCCGCTACCGCAGCCGCTGCAGCCAGCACACCCACAATCAGCGCGATGCCCACGTAACGCCATTCCAGACCGGCCACGCAGAACACTGCGGCAGCGGTCGCGATCAGCACAATCGGAGTTCCCAGATCGGCCACCACAACTGCCGCGGTAATCACGCCCAGCGCCAGAATCGCCGGCAGAAGGGTGTATCGACTGTTGATGGCACGCGAGCGCAGCGCAATAAAGTACGCGAGGAACAGCGCAACTGCGGGCTTAGCTAATTCTGCGGGCTGAATACCGCCCATTATCGGGAACCGAATCCACCGGTGCTGCGCGCCATCCACAAAGTACGCGGCAATCAGCATGATCACGACCACGCCCATCAGCGTGAACGCTACCGCCGGAGTCTGCAGTTTGCGGTAGTGCAATTTCTTGAAGAAGAACATCACGGGCAAAGCCGCGCAGATCCACAGCAATTGCCGCACCGCGTAGTAATAACTGCTGCCCCGCTTCACCTCGGCAACCACACTCGACGCGCTGTAGACCATGATGAAACCGAACAACACCATCACCAGCACCGTCATAAACAGCGTCCGGTCGGACTTCATTTTCTGCGCCATTAGTGCAGTCCCCCCACAATTTCCTTGAACACCTGGCCGCGATGCTCGTAGCTCCGGAACTGGTCGTAGCTCGCACATGCCGGAGCCAGCAGGACCGTATCGCCCGCAACCGCTTCCACCGCCGCCAGTGCCACCGCCCGCTCCAGCGTGTCGCAACATTCCAGGCGCACGGCACCTTCCAGATGCCCTGCGATCTTTTCTGCCGCCGCACCAATCAGCAGTGCGGCCTTCGCCTTCTTCTGCAGACGCTCGCGCAGCACCGTGTAATCGCTGCCCTTATCCTTGCCGCCCAGAATCACCCACAGGCCATGCTCAAACGAGTCCAGCGCTTTGATCGCCGCATCCACGCTGGTCGCTTTGGAGTCGTTGAAATACCGCACTCCATGCACTTCCTTCACAAATTCCAGCCGGTGCTCCACGGCCTGAAAGGTGCGAATAGCAGCAGCAATCTGCTCCAGTGACGCACCTGCCAGACGAGCCGCCTGCGCCGCCGCCAGAACATTCTCTGCGTTGTGCCGCCCGGGGATCGGAATCTCGCTCAGCGACATCAGCCGATCTTCCCCCAGCCACACCGCGCCGTCGCGAATATCCGCGTCGCCAAACCAAACCGGAGTCCCTGCCGTGAGTTTCGCCAGCCCGCGGCAATACTCGTTATCCGCATTCAGAATCGCGTGGTCGCCGGCCTTCTGCGCACGGAACAAATTGCCCTTGGCATCCGCATACGCTTCCATCGTGTAGTGCCGGTCCAGATGGTTCTGCGTAATGTTCAGACACATCGCCACATCGGCATGAAACGTCTGCACGGTCTCCAGTTGAAAGCTCGACAGTTCCAGCACATTCCATTGGTCGTCACGCGACGTCTCCGTCATCGCGATCACGGGCGTACCGATGTTCCCGCCCACCTGCACCGGAATCCCGGCGCTGCGCAGAATGTGATCCACCAGCGAGGTCGTCGTCGTCTTCCCGTTGGACCCCGTAATCCCGATCACCGGACCACGCAGACAGGGACCGCAAAACTCCACCTCGCCAACCACACGAACACCACGAGCCCGGGCACGCTGCAGACCAGCCAGGTCCGCCGGAACGCCGGGCGACGGGATAATCAGGTCCCAGGCTTCATCGAACAGCTCTTCACTCTGCAAGCGAAACCCAGGCAAATCCTGCGGCTTCATGTCGGCAGGAGTCACGTCCGCCCCACGAGCGCGCAGAAACTCAGCCGCCGCACGGCCAGACTTCTCCATGCCCAGAACCAGCGCTTTTGTACCCGACAGGTTCATCGCAGTTTCAGCGTCGTCAGCGCAAACAGCGCCAGCACGAACCCAATAATCCAGAACCGCGCAATGATCTTCGATTCCTGCCAGCCCAGCGCTTCAAAGTGGTGATGAATCGGCGCCATGCGGAAAATCCGCTTCTTCCGCAGCTTGTAGCTACCCACTTGCAGAATCACGCTCATCAGCTCAATCACAAACATGCCGGCAATGAAGATCAGCAGGATCTCCTGTTTGATCAGCACCGCGACAACACCCATCGCGCCACCCAGCGAAAGCGAACCAACGTCGCCCATGAAGATCGCGGCCGGATGCGAATTCCACCACAGGAAGCCCAGACTCGCACCCGTCATCGACGCGCAGAAAATCGTCAGTTCCGCGGTGCGCGGATTCCGCGCCAGCAGCAGATACTCGGCCAGTTCTTTATTGCCCGTCGTGTACGCGAACACCGTCAGCGCACCCGCGGAAATCACCATGAGCCCGATCGCCAGACCATCCAGACCATCGGTGATGTTCACAGCGTTGCTCGACCCCACCACCACAAAAACGAAGAACAAATAGAACGGCAGGAATCCAATCACAGCCGTCCACGGGTTCCCCATCATCGAGTGAATCAGCAGGTCGGGCTGAAACTGTTTGAAGAACGGTACGTTCAATACGGTCGTATAGCCACCACTGCCCCGCATGGAAGCCAGCCAGGCTGTAATCACAGCCGCTACCAGCATCTGCAGCGCAAACTTCTGTTTCGCGGTCAACCCCAGGTTCTGCTTCTTCGCCACCTTCGCGTAATCGTCAATAAACCCGATCACGCCGTACGCCAACAGCGCGAACATCGCAATCCACACATACTGGTGTCGCAAATCCGCCCACAGAAGCGTCGGCACAATGATGCTGACGATGATCAGCACCCCGCCCATCGTGGGCGTCCCGGCCTTCTTCTGGTGCGACTTCGGACCATCTTCGCGGATGTGTTGCCCAATCTGAAACTCCCGCAGCTTCTGAATCAGCCACGGTCCCAGCATCACGCAAAGGAAGAACGATGTCAGGCTGGCGAACATGGTCCGCGCCGTCACATACCTGAAGACGTTGAACGCCCGGACCGTCGTATGAAGCTGTTCGTATAAGAGCCAATAAAGCATTTAAGTCCGCCGCTCGTTTCCGTTCCCGAAGGCGGCATGCAGCGCCTTTTCCACTTGCACGCCACGCGATCCCTTAAACAGCACGGCATCACCCGGCTGCGCAAACTCGTAAATAAACTTACCCGCTTCTTCCGGCGTTGAAAAAAAGTACGCGGCGCTGACCGACTTTCCCGCTTTAACAGCCTCGTCAACTGTAAAGCGGGCAGCGCCGCGTATGCCGATCACGGCGTAAATGCCCTGCTCTGCGGCAAATTTTCCGATTCCGCGGTGCAGGGT
>CANIHR010000312.1 GCA_947467185.1 Bryobacterales bacterium | reverse complement strand
GGTTTCGCGGCGAATAATCTGTGGGCTTACGACCATATCTGTCTCTTCAATCTGGATGTTCCGGAGAAGGGGCTGGACCGTCGTTCGCTGCTGCTGGCGGCGTAACGGATGCCGATTCGGTATCCTAATAGAGCGATGTCCCCTGGGGAACAATCCGATACAGCTACTCCTGTCCGCACGCCGTGGCAGCGGGTTCAGAATGCGCGTCACCCGAAGCGGCCTCATGCTCTGGATTATGTTCAGCGCCTGCTGACCGATTTCCAGGAGATTCATGGAGACCGGGCGTTTGGCGACGACGCCGCGATTGTTTGCGGTCCGGGTAAGCTGGACGGGATTCCGGTGATGTTTATCGGCGAACAGAAGGGTCGCGACACCAAACAAAAGCTGCTGCGGAACTTTGGCATGCCGAAGCCGGAAGGTTACCGGAAGGCACTGCGCGCGATGGAGATGGCGGATAAGTTTGGCCGTCCGATTATTGCGTTTCTGGATACGCCGGGCGCTTACCCTGGCATCGATGCGGAAGAACGGGGTCAGGCGGAAGCCATCGCCCGGAATCTTCGCGAGATGGCCCGCCTGAAGGTGCCGGTGATTTCGGTTTGTATTGGTGAAGGTGGCTCGGGCGGCGCTTTGGCGCTGGGCGTGGGCAACCATGTGCTGATGCTGGAAAACGCGGTTTACAGCGTGATTTCGCCGGAAAGCTGCGCGGCGATTGTGTGGCGCGATTCGGCCAAGGCGGAGCTGGCGGCTGCGGCGTTGAAGGTAACGGCCGAGGATCTGGTGCGACTGG
The DNA here is from genome assembly GCA_947467185.1 of Bryobacterales bacterium. Lineage (GTDB taxonomy): Bacteria > Acidobacteriota > Terriglobia > Bryobacterales > Bryobacteraceae > BOG-234. Next base: position 5,363 of record CANIHR010000312.1, on the reverse strand, counting down.
GTCTGGTGGACGGGATTATCCCGGAACCCGAAGGCGGCGCTCATGAGGACTGGGACGGCGCGGCGATACTGCTGAAGGAACGTCTGCTGCAGTCGCTTGCGGAACTTTCTAAACTTTCTCCCACCGAACTGGTGAACCAGCGCTACGACAAATTCCGGGCGATGGGCAACTTCTTCGCTCCCTCCCTATGAGTACCCCGAAGAAGAAAACCAAGTGGCCGGTCATCATCGGCGCGGTATTTATTGTGGTGTTTATCGCCGCGATGGTCTATTCCAGCGCTGGCAATAATCAGTACCGGGCAGAGGTCTGCGTGACGTTTGAAGGCAGGACGGTTTGCCGGAATGCGGCGGCTACGACCAAGGCTGAGGCGGAACGGATTGGCGCTTCGACAGCCTGCACCGACCTGACTGCCGGCATGACGGCGCTGATGCAATGCGAGCAGAACTCACCGCGTCAGGTGACGTGGAAGTAGCAGTCACCAGTACTCCCAGGCGAGTAAATTCAGTAACTTAGCCGATTTTTGCCATTTGCGCGTGATATCCTTTAGGAAATCGTAGAACAAATGGACGCCGAGTTGCGTCTGTAACCCTTGTTGGGATTTAACCACATTACCGGAGCATTCGAATCGTGAAGACCAAATGGAAAGTAGTGATCGGCGTCGTTGTTGTGTTGCTGATCGCGGGCGGCGTGTTCGCCAGCATTAAGTACCGTCAGCGTGGCGTGATCACCGTACAGACCGGCAAGGTTCTGCGCGAAGACCTGGCGAGCGTCGTCACGTCCTCCGGTGAAGTGAAACCCCGTAACTACATCAGCATTGGTGCGGAGTACTCCGGCCAGTTGACCGAAATCCTGGTAAAAGAAGGCGCGCATGTTCGGAAGGGCCAGTTGCTGGCTCGGATTGATGGTGCACAGTCGCAGGCGGATGTGAATGCGCAGCGCGCGGCGCTGGCTTCGACGGAAGCCGATGCAGCGGCGAGCGAAGCTTCTCTGAAGGCTGGTGAAGACAACATCACGGTGCTGGAATCGTCGGTGGTTCGAGCGAAGTCGGATTTGGAGCGGTATGAGCGCGATTTCAACCGCGGCAACCAGTTGTTTAAAGATGGTCTGATTCCGCGCTCTGATTTCGAACAGCGCCAGGCGGTGTTTGAGAGCCAGAAGGCTTCCGTGACGGAAGCGCAGTCCCGTGTGATTCAGGCTCGCAGCCAGTTGGCGCAGCTTCGGGCGCAGCTTTCCGGTTCGCAGAAGCGGATCGCGCAGACGCAGGCGGCGCTGAGCCGCGTGGACGATATTCTCCGCAAGCACAACGCGGTGGCCCCGATTGATGGTCTGGTGACGTACCTGCCGGTTCGCGTGGGTGAAACGGTGGTGCCCGGCGTGCAGAATTCCGCGGCGAGCACGATCATGACGATCGCCGACATGTCGATTGTGACGGCGGAAGTGAAAGTGGACGAAACCGATATTGTGAACGTGAAGCTGGATCAGCCAGCTGAGATTACGATTGACGCGATCCCTGGCAAGGTCTTTACGGGCCATGTGATTGAGATTGGCAACACTGCGATTCTGCGTTCGACGGGCCTGGCGGCTTCGACGAGCACCACGTCCAGCCAGGAAGCGAAAGACTTCAAGGTTGTGGTGGCGATGGACAATCCTCCGGACGAAATCCGCCCGGGGCTTTCGTGCACCGCGAAGATTACGACCGCTGTCCGCAAGAACGTGGTTGCTGTGCCGATTCAGGCTCTGACGACGCGGACGAAGGGCGACCTGATCGACGATAAGGACAAGCCGGCGAATCCGGACCCCGCGACGGTGAAGGCGAACAAGGAAGAATCGCAGGGTGTGTTCGTCATCGGCGCCGACAACAAAGCGACGTTCCGCAAGGTGGCGACGGGGATTACGGGCGCTACCGATATCGAGGTCCTGGACGGACTGAAGGATGGCGACCAGATCGTCACCGGCAGTTACCAGGTAATTCGAACGATGAAAAACGGCTCGGTCGTAAAAATCGACAATAAGCCGCCTGCCGCAACCAAGCCCACGACGTAATAGCTAAAGAGACACGACATGGCACAGGTAACGGCTGAAGAAACTGCACGGGGCGAGCAACTCCGGCGAGATGGCATCGTCATCCGCACGTACGACATCTGGAAGACCTATGTGATGGGCGACCAGGTGATCAACGCGGTGTCGGGTGTGGATATCGAAATCCACCGGGGCGAGTACGTCGCGATTATGGGGCCGTCGGGGTCGGGTAAGTCGACGCTGATGAACCTGATCGGGTGTCTGGATTCGCCGAGCAAGGGCGAGTATTACATCAATGGCCGGCTTGTGAGCAAGCTGGTGGACGATGAGCTGGCTGAGATCCGGAACAAGGAAATCGGCTTCGTTTTTCAGACGTTCAACCTGCTGCCACGCGCCAGTGCCCTGCACAACGTGGAACTGCCGCTGATTTACAACGGCACGCCTCCCGCGCAGCGCCTGATTAAAGCGAAGCAGGCCCTCACGCAGGTTGACCTGGTGAACCGCATGGACCACAAGCCGAATGAGCTTTCCGGCGGTCAGCGGCAGCGTGTTGCCATTGCGCGCGCTCTGGTGAACAGTCCGTCGATCATTCTGGCGGACGAACCGACGGGTAACCTGGACACGGCTACCGGTAACGAAATTATGGCGCTGTTTGAGAAGCTCCATAAAGAGGGCAATACGATTGTGCTGGTGACGCACGAGCACGATATTGCGCTGCACGCCCACCGGATCATCGCGGTTCGCGATGGCAAGGTAGAGCGCGACGAGCTTATCCCTCACTAGAACGACCTCACTAAACTGAATTAGTGCCTCCGCACATTGCGGTTCTGATCCCCTGCCTGAACGAAGAACGCTCCATCGCTACGGTGGTGGCGGATTTTCGTCGTGCTTTGCCGGGGGCGGTGGTCTACGTTTACGACAACAATTCGGCGGACCGGACGGGCGAGTTGGCGGCCGGGGCGGGAGCGGTTGTGGGCCTGGAGCCGCGCGCGGGGAAGGGTTTCACGGTGGAGCGGATGTTCCGCGAGATTGAGGCCGAGGTCTACGTTCTGGTGGACGGCGACGATACCTATGACGCGGGGGCGGCTCCGGGGATGGTGGAGTTGCTGGTTCGGGAACGCCTGGATATGGTGATCGCGCGGCGGTGTGGCGTGGAAGCGGGGGCGTGGCCCCGGGGGCACCGGTTCGGGAATGCGCTGTTTACCCGCGCGATTGATGCTCTGTTTGGGTGCCGGTTGCATGATGTGCTGTCGGGATATCGGGTGTTTTCACGGGAGTTTGTGAAGTCGTTCCGGGGGAGTACGGGGGGCTTTGAACTCGAGACCGAGCTTACGGTTCATGCTTTGCGGCGTGGGGTGGGGATTCGGGAAGTGGAGACGGAGTACCGGGCGCGGCGAGCGGGGTCGGTGAGTAAGCTGCGGACCTGGGTGGACGGCTGGCGGATTGCTCGGCGGATTTTCGGGCTGGTGGGGCGGAGGAAGTAGGGCGGCGTCCCTGGGCTGGCCGCTTGCTCACGCGCGCGGTTCGGTACGGCTTTGGTGGTTAGGCCAAAAGGGGGCGGACAAGTTCTCCGGCTACGTCGGTGAGGCGGAAGTCACGACCCTGGAAGCGGTAGGTCAGGCGCTTGTGGTCCACTCCGAGGCAGTGGAGGATGGTGGCCTGGAGGTCGTGGACGTGGACGGGGTCCTGCACGATGTTGTAGGAATACTCGTCGGTTTCGCCGTAGCTGAGGCCGGGTTTGATGCCTCCGCCCGCCATCCAGACGGTGAAGCAGCGACCGTGGTGGTCGCGGCCGTAGTCGGTGGCAGTAAGGTGGCCCTGGCAGTAAACGGTGCGGCCGAATTCCCCGCCCCAGACGACGAGAGTGTCCTCGAGCATGCCTCGCTGTTTCAGATCCTGAATGAGTCCGGCTGAGGCCTGGTCTACGTCTTTGCAGCGTTTCGGGAGGTTGGCCGGGAGACCTCCGTGGTGGTCCCAGTCCCGGTGATAAAGCTGGATAAAGCGGACGCCGCGTTCGGCGAGACGACGGGCGAGGAGGCAATTCGCGGCGAAGGTGCCGGGCTTTTTGGCGTCTTCACCGTAGAGTTCGAAGGTGCTGGCGGGTTCCTTCGAGATGTCGGTCAGTTCGGGTACAGAGGTTTGCATCCGGAACGCCATCTCGTACTGCGCGACGCGGGCGGCGGTTTCGGGGTCTCCGAATTCCTGGGAGGCCATGCCGTTGAGTTCGCCGAGGCCGTCGAGGTAGGTGCGGCGATTCTGGGCGCTGAAGCCGGGCGGGTTGGAGAGGAATAGTACGGGGTCGCCGGAGGAGCGGAATTTGACGCCCTGGTACTTGCTGGGCAGGAAGGCCGAGCCCCAGAGACGGTCGTAGAGGGGCTGGCCGCCTCCATTGGTGGAGATCATGACGCAGAAGGCGGGGAGGTCGTCGGTCTCGCAGCCGAGGCCGTAGGCGACCCACGCGCCCATGCTGGGGCGGCCGCCGAGGCGGAAGCCGGTCTGGAACATGGTGACGGCGGGGTCGTGGTTGATTTCGTCGGTGTGGACAGTTTTGACGAAGGTCAGGTCGTCGGCAATTTTGGCCGTGTAGGGGAGGAGTTCGCCGACCCAGGCACCGGACTGGCCGCGCTGTTCGAGTTTGAATTTCGAGGGGACAACGGGGAAGCTGGACTGCGAGGCGGACATGCCGGTGAGGCGCTGGCCGTTGCGGATGGATTCGGGGAGGTCCTTGCCCTGGAAATCGAGGAGGCGGGGCTTGTGGTCGAAGAGTTCGATCTGGGAGGGGCCGCCGGACTGGAACAGATAGATGATGCGCTTCGCTTTGGGGGCGAAGTGGGGAAGGCCGGGCTGGCCTTTCTGCGCGGCGCTGAGTTGCCCACGGTTGAGCAGGCTGGTGAGAGCCGCGGACCCAAGGAAGCTGCGCCGGGAGATCATTGTTTGTTCACCGCTTCGTCCAGGTTGAGCATCAGGCTTGCGACACCAGTGTACGCCGCGAGCTGGGCGGGCGGGATGCCTTCCTTCACTTTCGACTCGCCTTCGTGGATGAGCTTTTCGGCGGCGGGGAGGTCGGCTGTGTAGCCGGCTTCGAATTTGCTGAGGGTGCGGAGGAGGACTTCGCGCTGTTTTGGCGTGGGGACGCGGGCGAGGATGAGTTTGTAGCCGTAGTCGACGCGGGCTTCCGGGGTTGTGCCACCTTCGGAGATCATGCGCTCGGCGAGCTTGCGGGAGGCCTCGGTGAAGGTGATTTCGTTCATCAGGTCGAGGGCCTGGAGGGGGGAATTGGTGCGGTTTTCGAAAACGGCGCACTGTTCGCGGTTGGGCGAATCGAAATTGACCATGAACGGGTG
>CANIHR010000311.1 GCA_947467185.1 Bryobacterales bacterium | reverse complement strand
TTGCTGCGCCGTGCCATGAGCCGTCTGCCAGCTACTCAGTTGCGCCACTTCGGATGCCGATAGCTCCAGACGCACGGCTTTTCTCGCCATGTCACCCTTGTATCATAGTCGCCAATCATATGTCTACCTATATCGGGGACACTACACTACCGTCGGCCGGGGGCGATGGGTGGGAGCGATTCGAATCGCGCGCTGACGCATATCCGGCTGGACGACTCCGGGGTGATCAAAGAAGTGGAAGCGGCGGGGTGGAGTCTGGTGGAAGAGCGCGAGACGATTCCGAAGAGCCAGTACCTGTGTATTTTCCGGCCGAAGCGGTAAAACGCTAAACTGGTAAGTTGAACTTCCCTCGAGAACTCCTGATTGGCAACGTCAAAGTTGCGCCTGCTACCGTGCTGGCGCCGATGGCGGGTGTCACCGACACCGTTTTCCGGCGCTTTATCCGCAATCTGTCGGGCTGCGGTCTCATCATGACCGAGTTCACCAGCTCGCATGGCGTGAGCTCGCAGATGCGCCACCCGGAATCGAAGAAGCCGAACCGGACGATTGCGCGGTATCTGGGTTTCGATCCGACCGAGCACCCGATTTCCGCCCAGTTGTTCGGCGCGGACCCGAAGATTATGGCCGACGCCGCGCGGGTCTGCCAGGATCTGGGCTTCGACATCCTGGATATTAATTTTGGTTGTCCGGTGAATAAGGTTGTGAAATGCAATGGGGGTTCCGGCTTGCTGCGCGACCTGCCACTGGTTGAGGACATCCTGACGACGGTGCGGAAGGCCATCACGATTCCGTTCACCTGCAAGTTCCGCGCCGGCTGGAATGACCAGGAACTGGTGATGGTGGAGATGGCGAAGCTGGCGGAGAATTGCGGCTTGCAGGCGATTGCGCTGCATCCCCGGACGCGCGAGCAGGGCTATGGCGGGAAGGCGGACTGGTCGCGGATCGCTGCCATCAAAGATGCAGTGAAAATTCCGGTGATCGGCAACGGCGACATTGTGACGCCCGAGGATGCGGTCCGGATGTACCAGGAAACGGGCTGTGATGCTGTGATGGTGGGTCGGACGGCGGCTTCGAACCCGTGGATTTTCCGGCAACTGGCGCAGTATCTGGAGACCGGGGCTTACGATGAGCCGACACATCAGGACCGGTACGACATGATGCGGCTGTATTACAACATGCTGATTGACCGGCTGGAAGACGACGCGCTGGGCAAGATGAAGCAGTTTGCGACTTACTTCACGCACGGGATTCGTGGTGGCGCCGTGCTGCGTGGTCAGATTTACCATGCGAAGGGTCCGCAGGAAATTCTGGGCATGGTGGATGACTTCTTTGCGGAAGAGCGGGAAGCGGCGTAAGCTAACCCCTTTCGTGTCATCGTGCATTAGTTCTTGTAATCAATTCCTCTAACAAAATAAATTTGCTTAATCGAGAGGGGCCTCCTCATAATCGGTTATGGGAGTACCTTCCCACCCCCATCTTTATCTGGAGCGAATCTCATGAACGCACACAACCGCGTATGGATCTTCGACACCACTCTCCGCGACGGTGAGCAGTCTCCGGGCTGCTCCATGACTGTCCCCGAGAAGCTCAAAATGGCAGCGAAGCTGGTCGACCTTGGAGTCGATGTCATGGAAGCCGGCTTCCCGATTGCCTCGCAGGGTGATTTCGAAGCCGTTCAGGCCGTTTCCAGGGAATATCCCTGGGTACAGGTCGCAGCTCTTGCTCGCTGCACCGCGAAGGACGTGGAGCGCGCCGCCGAGGCTCTGAAGCCCGCCCGCCGCCCCCGCATCCACACGTTCCTTGCTACCAGCGACATCCACCTCAAGTACAAGCTGAAGAAGACCCGCCAGCAGGTGATTGACGATGCCTGCGCGGCGGTCCGCCTGGCCCGGACCTTTGTGGACGACGTGGAGTTTTCCGCCGAAGATGGCGCCCGCACGGATCCCGACTATCTGGAACAGGTCGCCCGCGCCGTAGTAGCGGAAGGCGCTCGTGTAGTAAACATTCCGGACACGGTTGGTTATTCGACGCCCGAAGAGTACGCCGCCATCATTGGCCGCGTGGTGAAAGCTCTGGGCGACACCGCTATTGTCAGCGTCCACTGCCATGATGATCTCGGTCTGGCGGTCGCGAACTCACTGGCCGCCATTCAGGCCGGCGCCCGTCAGGTGGAGTGCACCATTAACGGTATCGGCGAACGCGCCGGCAACTGCTCGCTCGAAGAGATCGTCATGATCCTGAAAACGCGCAGTGACCGCTTCCCGTACACCACCGGCATCCACGCCGAGCACCTGTACGCGGCCAGCCAGACGCTGTCGTCGATCATCACGTTTGGGCCGCAGCCGAACAAGGCGATCGTGGGCCGCAACGCCTTCGCGCATGAAGCCGGCATCCATCAGGACGGTTACCTGAAGGAGCGCACGACGTACGAAATCATCGATCCCAAGTCCGTTGGGGTACCTGAAGGTAAACTGGTTCTCGGCAAGCATTCGGGACGCCACGCGCTCAAGAACCGGCTCGAAGATCTCGGCTTTACCCTGAGCAAGCAGGAACTCGATTTCGTGTACACGGAAATCACGACCCTGGCGGACAACAAGAAGGGTCTGATGGACGAAGAAATCGCGGATCTCGCCCGCAAGAGCCAACAGGTCCCCGCGTAAGTTTAAATTTTTAGGAGTCAACGTTTGAACCTCAATATCCTCGTCCTCCCCGGTGACGGTATCGGAACCGAAGTCACCCGGGAAGCCGTCCGTGTCCTCCGCACTGTTGCTGAAAAGTGGGGCCACTCCCTGAACATTCGCGAAGCCCTTCTTGGCGGCATCGCGATCCACAAACACGGTACGCCTTTCCCCGATGAAACCGCGAAGCTTGCAGTGGAAGCCGACGCCGTCCTGATGGGCGCGGTTGGCCTTCCGGAATTCGACAACTGGCCACCGGAAAAGCGGCCGGAGCGCGGCCTTCTGGGCATCCGGAAGACGATGGGCGTTTACGCGAACCTCCGCCCGGTGCGGAGCTATGCGGCGCTGCTGGAATCGTCGCCCCTGAAGAACCACCTGGTGGATGGCGTGGACATGATTATCGTCCGCGAACTGAACTCGGGAATTTATTACGGCACGCCCCGCGGCATCTATGAAGATGGCCCCGAGCCGCGTGCCGTCAACACCATGTCCTACACATGGAGCGAAATTGACCGCGTGACGCGCATGGGCTTCGAACTGGCCCGCAAGCGCCGCAAGAAGCTGACGTCGGTGGATAAGTCGAACGTTCTGGAAACCTCGCAGCTTTGGCGCCGTGTGGTTGTGGAAGTGGCGAAGGACTACCCGGATGTGGAACTGAACCACCTGCTGGTGGACAACGCCGCGATGCAGCTGGTGCTGAACCCGAAGAGCTTCGACGTGATGGTGACCGAGAACATGTTCGGCGACATCCTTTCGGACGAAGGCGCGATCCTGGCCGGTTCCATCGGCATGCTGCCCTCGGCGTCGATTGGCGCGAAGAAAGCGAATGGCGCCTGGACCGGGTTGTACGAGCCCGTCCACGGTTCTGCTCCTGACATTGCCGGTCAGAACAAAGCCAACCCATTTGGCGCGATCGGCTCTGTGGCCGCGCTGCTGGAATACAGCTTTGGTCTGACGGAAGAAGCCGCCGCTGTGAACCGTGCGTCGGAAATCGTTCTCTCCAGTGGTCGCGTTACTGCTGACCTCAAGCCCGCCGGCACGCCGGCCACCACCGAACAGGTAGGAGACGCAGTATGTCAGGCCCTTTAACTCTTTCCCAGAAAGTCTGGAACAATCACATCGTTCGTGAGCACGCCGGCGAACCGTCGCTGATCTACATTGACCTGCACCTGGTCCATGAAGTGACGTCACCGCAGGCGTTTTCCGGGCTTCGTGAGCGCGGTCTCAAGGTTCGCCGTCCGGACCTGACCGTCGCGACGACCGATCACAGCATTCCTACCAGCGACCGTTCTCTGCCGATCCTCGATCCGATCGCGGCGAAGCAGGTTGCCCAACTGCAGACCAATTGCGATGAATTCGGGGTTCCGTGTTTCGGCGTTCACTCTCAGGATCAGGGCATCGTTCACGTCATTGGACCGGAGCTTGGCCTGACGCAGCCCGGTATGACCGTGGTTTGCGGCGACAGCCACACCGCGACGCACGGCGCTTTTGGCGCTCTGGCGTTCGGTATCGGGACTTCGGAAGTGCAGAACGTTCTCGCCACGCAGACTCTGCTGCAGCGCCCGTCGCGGACCTACAAGGTTCAGGTGGATGGCGTGCTGAAGCCGGGTGTTTCGGCGAAGGACATCATTCTGGCCCTTTGCGCGAAGGTTGGCATTGGCGGCGGTACGGGTTGCGTGTTTGAATACACCGGTTCGTCGATCCGCGCTCTGGATATGGAAGGCCGGATGACGGTCTCGAACATGTCGATTGAAGCCGGCGCCCGCGCCGGCATGGTGGCTCCCGACGATACGACGTTCCAGTATCTGCATGGCCGCCGGCACGCCCCGAAGGGCGCTGCCTGGGATGTCGCTGTCGCCCGCTGGAAGCAGTTGCCCACCGACGACGGCGCTATATTCGATCACGAAATTTCGATTGACGGCAACACGCTGGAACCGATGATCACTTGGGGCACCAACCCCGGTATGGGTGTTTCGATTTCGGGCGCGGTGCCTGATCCGCGTTCCATCGCGGATGCTCTGGAACGTGACGCGGTCACGAAGGCGCTGGAATACATGGGTCTGGAAGCGGGCAAGCCGATTCTGGGCAAGCCGGTGAACGTGGTGTTTATCGGTAGCTGTACGAATTCGCGCATCACCGATCTTCGCGCCGCCGCTGCCATCCTGAAGGGTCGCAAGGTGAACCCGAATGTTCGTGTGATGGTGGTTCCCGGTTCGCAGGACGTGAAGCGTCAGGCGATTGCGGAAGGTCTGCCGGAAGTCTTCCGTGCGGCCGGTTGCGATTACCGCGAACCTGGTTGCTCCATGTGCATCGCGATGAACGGTGACCAGCTGCAGCCCGGTGAGTACAGCGTTTCCACTTCCAACCGCAACTTCGAAGGCCGGCAGGGCAAGGGCGGACGTACGTTCCTCGCTTCCCCGCAAACCGCCGCCGCCACTGCACTGGCCGGTGTGGTCTCTGACATCAGGAGCATCCTCTAATGCAGCCCTTTATCGCATTTGAATCGGCCGTGGTGCCGATCCCCCGCAACAACATCGATACCGATCAGATCATTCCGGCGCGCTTTTTGAAGACGACGTCGAAGGATGGTCTGGCGGATAACCTGTTCTGCGAGTGGCGTCAGGACCCGGAATTCATCCTCAACACCCCGCGTGGCAAGGGCAAGCAGATCCTGCTGGCCGGCGACAACTTCGGTTGTGGCAGTTCGCGCGAACATGCTCCGTGGGCGCTGACGCAGTTCGGTTTCCGCGCGGTGATCAGCACCAGCTTTGCGGATATTTTCAAGGAAAACTCCCTGAAGAACTCGCTGATCCCGATTGTGGTTTCGCCGGAAGTGCACGCGAAACTGTTCACGCTGCCGGAAGACGCGGTGATCAAGGTTGATCTCGCCACCCAGAGCATCACACTTCCCGATGGGGAATCGGTGGAGTTCCCGGTGCCGGCGTTCTCCAAAAGCTGCCTGCTGGAAGGTGTGGACGAACTGGGCTGGATTCTGAACAAGGAATCCGCCATTGCTGCCTTTGAAGCAACGCATCCCGCCGCAATCAACACGCTGGCGTAAACAGAAGTATCCAGACGGGTCGGCCCAGCGAAAAGTCGCGGGACCGGCCCGTTTTTTTTTACGCGGCGCGGGTGGGGACTCCGGCCAGCGGCCTTTTCATAGCCTGGGCGACGGCTCCGGCGGGTTTCTCAATCACGCGGGGGCGCGTCCGGCGGTCCGGAGCACGAAATCGCTGGTCGCAATCACGACAGCGATATTCTCGGAAGCCAGTCAGAAAGATTAACAGTCTCTCAAAACCCGCCTTTTGGCGGATCATCAGATATTCCGATCTGCATCTTGGGCATTGCATACTTCTTTATCGGCGTCGCAACGCTCAAACTTTAGGCAGAGCTTTGTCTTTTTGGGGACCTGACAGGCGGGTTTGAATTCGCTCCGGAAATGGATCAGGGGGTGTATTCCCTTTCTATCGCTGCGCAGCGGCGTTATACTGGTACAAATGGTATCCTGCCGGATCGTTATT
>CANIHR010000310.1 GCA_947467185.1 Bryobacterales bacterium | reverse complement strand
GTTAGTTGGCTTCGCCACCGCCACCACCACCGCCGCCCACACTCCAGGCACCCGCCAGAGGATCCGCACCGTTGCTCGGAGCCGCACGAAGGATCGGTTCCACACCCGCAATCAGCGCCGTGGCAATCAGCCGCGTCACATCCGCACCCGTCGCACCCGTCACAATCAGGGCATCGCCGGCTTTCAGTTCTGACAGCTGAATCGTCGGCTGCTGTTCAATCATTGAGCCGATATCCATACCGCCGCGGCCACGGCCACCGCCACCAGGACCGCCAAAGCCACCACGTCCACCGGGCCCGCCCGGGCCACCAGGACCAGCGCCGCGGCCTTCACCCGGAGCACCACCAGGCGCTGCACCAGCCTGCGGAGCGCCACCCTGAGGAGGACCACCCGCACCGGGAGCACCACCAGGAGCGCCCTGACCACGGCCACCACCAGGCCCGCCCGGGCCACCCCGACCACCGGCATTCGCCATCGTCGGATTCAGCATGCGTGCCACCATCGCGGCCGCCTGATCACTGAACTTCTTCACCGAAGTGTCGGCCCGCAGCGCCACCACGATCGACTTCTTTGAGGCCGCTTCGGTCGCCGTAATCGTGTTGTTCGCCACGTCAATCGACTTGATCACCACGCCAATCGTCTTGAACGAACCAAAGCCAACGCTTTCCGCCTTGATCCCGTCCGGACCACGCTGGCCCAGCACCAGAATCTGGTCGCCCGTCCGGATCGCCGAAACCTGACCAGCTTCATACTGCCCCGATTCCGGGTTATACCGCCGGAAATCCACCTTGCCCGAAATATCCAGCACGATGTCCCGCGACGTCTGCCCCGTCTTGCTCGTGATCGTGATCGACTTCGCGTCAATCGCCGTCGCCAGACCCCGCGTCGCATTCTTCCACTGCGCCTGCGTGTCCTGCACGCGCTTCGCCAGATCCGCCTGCTTCGTGATGTAGATGGTGCGTGCCGGCTTGCCCGTCGGGTCTGCCGTCTGCACGCGCGCAATCACGCGGTCACCGGCTTCAATGTCGGTTGCCTTCGCGTCCGTCGCCTTCTTCATATCGGTTTCGCCGGCCGCGATCCGCAGGAACGAGGTGCGGTCGTCGAACTTCACCGTCGTGTCATCGCCCTTGTCCGGCTTGACCGACAGAACCTTCGTCGCGGCATCAGCTTTGCTGACCGTACCGACGACACTTATGTAAGGGGAGGCCTTGGCGGCGGGTGCCGCGTCCTGCGCGAAGAGGCTGCCGGTGGCTCCAAAAACCACCAGGCAAACCGAGGCAACAACAGTTCTCATGACATACAGTATGGCTGGATTTCGTCCCCAAAGGTAGCTGTGGGCCCCTCCCGCCGGGTAAGAATTGGTAAACGGAAACCGATACTATAGACGCATGTTGCTCCCTTCGCCCGCTCCGGAAGCCTCCGTCCGCCTCCTCCAGCACGCTCTCGATACCTATCTGAGCGAGACCAACAAGACCTCCTCTGTCTGGAGCGGCTTCGCCGATTCCGACCTCGAATGGCGTCCGGCCCCGAAGTCCATGACCGTCCTCGAAGTCATGAAGCACCACATCCTCAGCGAACGCCGCTTCTTCGAGGCCTTCCTCGGGTCGCCGGAACCCGCTGCTCCAGCAGTCCTGCCGGACGTCGCCTCCGTTGCCGCCTACCGGACCCGCATGGTCGAACTCGCCGCCCCCCGCCTCACCCACCTCGCCGCCCAAAACGAAGCCTGGTGGCTCGAACGTGTGCCTTTTTTCGATGTCGAACGCGAACGCATCTGGATCCTCCTGCGCCGCATCCTCCACTCCGCGCACCACCGCACCCAGCTCACTGTCTGCCTCCGCCTCCTTGACAAACCCGTGCCTTCCGTCTATGGCCCGACCGCCGATGTCACCTGGTCCGCGGCCACGCCGACGGTCAATTCCTCGGTTCGATGAGGGTGGTACTCCCTTTTATTTGGGTGAGTATCTCCTTTCTTTTCATCGCTAAGCTAAGGTTTCCCCCTGCCTCCGCCGATCAAACCAGTGCAGGATACAGCGGGTATCGGAGGAATCGAGAACCTGTAGCCCGGCACGACGCCGGGTAGGTATCTGCAAGGACGCAAATTATGGCGCTGTCTATTCAAACGAACGTTGCCTCGCTCAACGCGCAGAACAACATTCGAGTCAACACGGCCTTCCAGGCCAATACCATCAACCAGTTGTCGTCGGGCTACCGCATCAACTCCTCGGCGGATGACGCCGCGGGTCTCGCGGTGGCAAACAAGTTTCGCGGGGATACGGCCGAACTCAGCCAGGGTGTTCTGAACGCCCAGAACGGCATCTCCTCCCTCCAGATCGTCGATGGTGGTTTGAACAACATTTCCAACATCCTCGATCGCCTCCGCACACTCGCCACCGAATCGGCTTCCGCCACCTTTACCGGGGATCGCGGCACCCTGAACACCGAATACCAGGGGCTGCTGACGGAAATCAACCGCCAGGCCTCCAACGTGAAGCTCAACACCGGCGGCACTTACAACACCAACCTCGTCACCTATGTAGGTGGCGGCAGCAATACCGCGAACGCGCAGGTCTCGGTCGATCTCAGCGGGGCCAATAACGCCGTCGATTCCACCGCCCTGGGCATCGCCAACTCCAGCATCGCGGGCGGCGGTTCGCTCATCTCGGGCAACACGGTCCGTCTGGACGACTCGGCTGTTTCCTTCCTCACCGGCACCAGCCAAAGCTTCACCTTCCATGTCAATACCGGCACCGGCAACCAGGATGTCACGGTTGCCGTCTCCGGCGGCAGTGGCGGCAAGAGCGGTACCCAGGTCATTTCGGACCTCAACAACAGCTTGCAGGCCTACGGCATTACCGCTGCCATTTCCAGCGCCGGTACCCTCGAATTCGGCGGCTCCACGGCCTATACCGTCTCCACCACCGCAGCCGGTACGGGTCCCATCTCCAATACGGGAACCGCCGTCAATGGCGCTAACTACTCCCTCGCCTCCGGTACTTTCGCGGCCTTCGCCGCTGGTGGCGGTACGGCGGCCACTGAATCGTTTGTTGTCCAGAACGGAGGCGGCAGCTACACCGTCAACCTTACCTCTGCCAACTCCGGTTCTCTGTCCGCGACCCTCACCACCATCAACACGGCCTTGTCGGGTTCCGGTGTCTACGCTGTTACCGCGGCCAACGGCACGGATATCTCGCTGCAAAGCACCAGCACCTTCAGTGCGAACGAAACGGCCTTCACGGCCGGCTCGGGCGGCGGTACCGGTAGCCTGTTCGGCGCGGTCGGCGCACAGACCGTTACGGCGGCCTCCAACACCGCCTCCAATACCGGCAATGCCATTGCAGCTCTTACCTCGCTGCAAACTGCCGTTACCAACCTCGGTCTGGTTCAGGGCAAGGTCGGCGCCGGCGAAAACAAACTCGCCTACGCCGTCAACCTCGCGCAGTCCCAGATCACCAATTACTCGGCGGCGCAGGCAGGTATTCGCGACGCCGACGTTGCGGCCCAGGCCGCCAATTTGACCAAGGCTCAGGTGCTCCAGCAGGCTTCGCTTGCCGCTCTGGCCCAGGCCAACTCGGCGCCCCAGGCCGTCCTTTCCCTCCTCAGAGGCTAAGCGAAACGGTTCTTCCCTGTAGCAATTGTGTAAGTCTCACTTTGCCGGTGTTGTGTTCCCGGGGGCCGCCGAAACGGTCTTCCAACGCAACACCGGCGTTTTTTTGTCATCGAAATGCCTACATCCGGGCTACCGCCCTAAACTTTTCCGGGCACTACACCGATAGAACACTGGACAGTCACTATGCGATTTACTTCTATCGGGACGGAAATTTCAGAACTGGACAGGTGCCGTCACGAACTGGATCAGGTTGTCACTTCTTACCGCGCCATTGCAGTGGACGTCGCCGAAAGTGCCTTGTTCGCGGTCGCCCAGACAACTCCCGAAGGTCGCGAAAAGGCCGACCGGCGCCTTCGTACTCTTGCGGCGATCGTTTGCAATGCGCCCGCCTCAGACTTCCCTCGCTGCACGGAACAGCTTCGCGAGATCCTGCACGAATGCAGTGCCGAAGCTTCTGCCTATGTCAGCCGCCTGGAGCAGGAGCGCGCCGGTATTGAGCGCGCCCTCGCCGAATTCACCAGTTCTCTCGACAGGGTCGGCGATGGTTCAGAGCAGGCGATTCGTCAGACCGTTGAAAGGCTTCGCACCTTGTCCCGGTCTCCCGAAGGTCGCTTTCTGCGCGAGGCTCTCCGGTCTGCCGCCGATTCGGTGGAGCGCAACTTCGACCAGTTGCAGAAGCACCATCGTCTGGCCTCCACCAACTTCCAGCGCGAAATTCGCTCTTTGCAAATGCGGGTCTCTCCCCCCGGAGAATCGCCCGGACCTGATGCCTGCAGCGGGCTTACCGATCGCTCCGGTATTGAGGGAAGGCTGCTTAGTATCCAGCCTGGCCTCGCCTGGATCGTTCTGCTGCGTCTCCGTGGTCTGCGGATGGTTCTCAACCAGCCTGGCCCCGAAGCCGTCTCTCAACTCCTCTCCATTCTGACCGCCCGAGCCCGGAATACCTTTCCCCTTCACACCGTCCTCGGCCGGTGGTCGCCCGAAGAATTCATCGCCGTCGTCCCACCACCCGACGCGGGTGTTTCGCCGAAGGCTTTTTGCCGGGGGGTACTCGACGGCCTCTATGATCCCTGGATTTGCACCGTCGGGGGACGTTCTTTTCGGCCCGCCATTGAGGTCAGCGCCTGTGTTCTCGAGACGAATGCCCGGGAATCCTCGGCCCAGCTTCTGGAAAAAATCGACACCTCGCTGCAGCGGATGTAGTGGAAAGGTCCTTTCTCCCTAAACTGTTGTCGGTATTCCGCCGATAGATGGTCATCGGAGGGAAGGAATGTTTCGGAGATCTGTGTGGAGTTGTTTTTGTGCGCTTGTTCTGGCTTCCACGTGCAAAGCCCAGGCGACTGTGCCCGTTTCCAGCGGGATGACAAGAGGTGCCGGCGATGCGAAGGTTCCTGTTTCCGGCGAACTGCCGGAACTGGCCACCGACCGACCTGATTTTACTGAGGTCACAGAAACGGTGCGCCCAGGCGTTGTGCAAGTGGAAATGGGTTTTACTCTGGATCGGGAAGGCGGTGTCCGACACCTGTCGCAGGGGGAGATTCTCTCACGCATTGGTCTTACCCCGCGGCTCGAACTCCGCCTCGGCGGCGAGGGTCTGCTCTCGGAGCGTGGCAGCGGCAGTGCCTGGCACCGGGGTGTCTCCGACACTGAGGTCGGGTTCAAACTCAGCTTGTGGGAACAAAAGAAGATGAGACCGGCGCTCTCTCTCATCCCCATGCTGTCCATGCCCTCCGGCAGTCGCGCCTTCACCAGCAGCACTTTTGACCCAACTCTCAAAATGGTTCTGTCCGAGGACCTGCCGGTTGGTTTCACCCTTGGCGGGAATCTGAACTTCTCCTCCATCAGCGGGGATACGCACCGCATCACCCAGGAAGCCTGGAGTCTCAGTCTGGGGCACGATCTCACACGAGGGTTTGGTGCTTATTGGGAAGCCTTCTCGATTGGGCCCTGGGAACCCGGGAGTAGTCCCGCCTATCTCATAAACAGCGGGGTCACGCACGGTCTGGGGCGCAACGCGCAGATCGATTTTCGCGGTGGGCAGCGCCTGACTGACGTGGGGCCAAACTGGTTTTTCGGCGTCGGCTTCGCGTTTCGTCAGCCGACTCACCTTCTGCCCCACTGGTAGTCTCGCCCCAGGCGGCTGTCCGCTGGATATTCGGGCGGAATCCTCAGTCGTCACCCCGCGGCCGGCAGCCTTGACCATCTCGCACTTCATCCTCGCGCCGTAATATAGCCGCCTAAGAGACTCCGGACTACTGCCGCCTGGTAATGTACCGTCTCGGGTTGGCCATTCTCAATTGCCGCTGTTACGCTGGGTCGTATTCCGATGCGACTCCCACGTGCACTGGCGGTTCTTATGCTTGCGACACATCTGCTGGTGGGTTTTGTCGTTCCGGTGGAACCTGAAAAGTCTGACCGCTGTCAATTTCGGCACCTGCGCCGTCATTCCCCCAGGCATTGCAGCCACGGCCAATGCGACCATTGCACCAACGAAGAATGCAACCGGGTTCGCAAGTCTGATAAAAACAAACGGCCCGAACGCCCCCTCTGCCACTAGCTCCGGTCCGGTCCCTTACACCGCGAACTGTGCCGTAATC
>CANIHR010000309.1 GCA_947467185.1 Bryobacterales bacterium | reverse complement strand
CCGGCAGCGCGACCATCGTCATTAACCCGGCACCGGCGCTCACTTTGACTGGGAATCTCCCGGCAGGTTCTGTCAACGCGCCCTATACCGCGTCCCTCGCGGCCAGTGGTGGTGGTGCGCCCTACATCTTCTCCATCGCGGGCGGTAGTCTTCCCGAGGGCGTGCGCATGTCCAGCTCCGGCTCATTCAGTGGCACGCCAACCAACGCCGGCACCTTCACCTTTACGGCCTGCGTGACCGATAGTGCCGCTACCTCGGTGACGGCCAACTTCGCGATGGTCATCGCTCCGCCGCCTCTCAGCATCGGCGCACCGTCTCCGCTGCCCACCGGCATGGTCTCGGTGGATTACCCCGCACAGGCGGTCACCGCTTCCGGCGGCATAGCGCCCTACACGTTTAAAGTCACGGGTGGTGCCCTGCCCGCCGGCATCACGGTTTCCGAAACCGGCGCTATCGGTGGCCTTCCGACGGCTGCTGGAACCTCCAGCTTCATCGTTACCGCCACCGACGCTTCCGGCCTCAACGCCAGTGCCACGCTCGGGATGGAAATTCGGGCCCTGACCGGCGACCTGATCCTCTCGGAAGGCACGCTCAGCTTCAACCTGACCGCCGGCACCAGCGTGCTGCCCAGCGGCGCGACGGTCCGTGTGCAGTCCTCCGATGTGGCTCGTCCCCTTTCCTGGACTGCCGCCACCACCACACCCTGGCTCAACCTTACCGGTGGTAATGGCAGCACACCGGGCAGCTTCAGCATCGCGCTAAACGCTGCTGCGCCTGCCCTCACGGCATCAACCACACCCTACTCCGGCAGTATCGTCATCACCTGCCTTACCGCGCCCTGCGCCGGTCGCTCTCAGACGGTGACAGTCACGCTTCTTGTTCAGGCGAAGCCTGCCCAACTGACGGTCAGCACGAGTTCGCTGGCTTTCAACGGGACCGCCGCGAATCCGGTCGCCCTTACGCAGACACTCTCGCTCACCAACACGGGCGGCGGTTCGCTCGGTATCGGATCGCTTTCCTGTGCAGCCACCTGGTGCCACCTCTCGGCACCTCCCGCCACGCTGACGGCAGGCGCGTCGGCCAGCATCACCGTGACGGCGGACTCCCTGCCCGCTGGTTACTACTACACGCAGATCGACTTGGCCACCTCGGGTGGCAAGATCACGATTCCGGTCACTTACTACATCACCGGGAACCCAACCGTGACGCTAGCCCCGGCCGGTATCACCACCTCGGTCACTTCCGGCGGAACCTACTCCGGGTCCGCTCCGTCGTTCTTCGTCACGCTGCAGAACGGTGCGTCGGTCAACTGGACCGCTTCCATCGCCCAGGGCGATTTCTTGCGCCTCGGCACGCCCACCGGCATCTCAACGCCGTCGGTGCCTGGTCGCCTCGACTATTCGTTTGACCAGGCCTCGGTTGCGGCCCTGAAGCCCGGCACCTACTACGGGACGATTCGTGTCTCCGCTGCCGGCATCGCCAACTCCCCTCAGGACTACACCGTTGTCCTCACCGTTCTGGGTGCTTCGGAACGCCAGAAGCCCACCGTTTCCCCCGCAGGGCTGGTCTTCTCCACCGCGCTCGGCATAGCCCCCTCGGCTCAGCCCGTAAAGGTCTATACCAGTTCGGAAACGCCGGTGCCCTTCCAGTGGTCGGCGTGGACGGAAGATGGTCTCCCCTGGATCGTCGTCAATAACTCTGCCCTGGTGACATCCGCCAGCCAGCCGGAAGAGACCAGCGTGGCCATCGATGCCTCCAAACTGACGCCCGGCGTCTACCGTGGTCTGGTCAATTACGCGTTCGCCGCCATGGGCGTACGCAGCGTCAACGTGACGCTCATCGTTCAGCCACCTGCCGCCGCGGGGGGCTCCCTGCTGCCCCGCGTGGAAGGTTGTGTGCCGAAGCAGATCGTCCCCACCCAGACGGGGCTGGTCACCAACTTCTCGGCCCCGGCCTCCTGGCCTGTTCCTCTGGAGATTTCGCTGTTTAACGACTGCGGTGATCCCATTACTTCCGGTCAGGTCGTCACCCTCTTCTCCAATGGTGATCCGCCACTGCCACTCACCTCGCTTGATCCCAAAACGGGCCGCTACGCCGGTACCTGGACGCCCCGCAAGACTTCGGGTCAGATCAGCGTCACCGCGCAGGCCACCGCCGCTGGCTTCCCTGGTGCCACCGTGAAACTCGCCGGTGCCGTCACACAGAACAACGCGCCCGTGCTCAATAAAGACGCCGTCCTGAACATCTACAACCCCGTCGGGGGCGTCCCTGCCGCGCCTGGTACGCTGGTCTCCATCAAAGGCCAGTATCTGGCCAGCCAGCCTGTGACGAACACCAAGGTTCCGCTCCCGACCATCCTCGGGGGCACCTCGGTCATCATCGGCGGTATCAAAGCCCCCATCGCTTCGGTCACGCCGACCCAGGTCAATGTCCAGGTTCCGGCGGAACTCGCCACAGGCCAGCCCTACCAGGTCGTCATCAGTGCGAATGGGGCACTCACCACCCCCGATGGCCTGCAGATGGCCGATGCCTCGCCCGGCCTGTCCCTGCTACCCACCGGCTTCGTTAACGCCTCTCACCAGGCGGGCGGAGTCATTACCGAAGCGGCCCCGGCGAAACCGGGTGAGGCAATCGTGATCTATCTGGCCGGCATGGGCCTCACGACGTCCACCGTGGCCAGCGGCCAGCCAGGCCCGAATGATCCCGCGCCGGTCGCCAATCCGCCTTCCATTACGCTGGACGGCGCAGCAGTGGACTATACCTTTGCGGGCCTGACCCCTGGTCTCGTTGGTGTCTACCAGATCAACATGACGGTGCCGGCGAATACCAAGGCCGGCAACCTGACGCTAAGCCTCTCCCAGGCGGGTGTCGCCAGCAACTCCGGCCTGTTGCCGGTCGGCAAATAGGTTACGGTTTCGGTGCCGGAGCCCAGTCGGGCCGGGTCGTTCTTTCGCTGTCTACAATCAGCAGGAAGCGGCCCGCCCACGGCGTCGGCTGCCGTGTCTTTGATAACACCCACAGCCCCCGACCTTCTTTGAGTGCGGCGTCATAGTCGCCATCCAGCACCCCATGCTGGTCCAGAAATACGTTCAGGCTGGCCGGAATTCGGATACAGCCCTTCGACTGTGCCGACCCGATTCGCTTCTCCAGAAAGTCCGCGTCCGTGGCATGCATCTGCAGCCGGATAGCGGACTCGCCACCTTTGCCCCAGCCTCGATGGGCATTCTGCCAGCCGAAGTCAAACACACGCAGCCCCTTCCGCCCATAGCCCCGGATGCCGTGTTCGTTTCTTGTCCCTTCGGCCCGGAAATCCATGTTTGAAACCAGGTGCGGGAACACGCCCAGGGGCGTTGTGAAGTAATCCACTCGGCCCGGTTTTCCGGTGGAGACGGGAGAAGCGCCGATGAAGTGGAACACCCGTTCCGGCGACATCCAGAAGATCAGCAGCGCCTGTACCAGCTTGCTGCGATCCACCAGCACCACGTACTGCGCGTCGGGCATATTGCGGTCTTCCAGCAGTTTCGCCGCCAGCCCGCCGTAATACGCCTGCTCCGCAGCAGGTACTTCCAGGCGCCGGTCCACTTCCGCGGTAAACGTCGCCACCAGGGCTCGACCGTCCTGCTGTGCCTGAACTCCTGTCGGCAGGAACACCGCCAGCAGCAGCCCCGCCGACCATTTCTTCATCGACCGTGCTGTGTCCATCGCCATAAGGCGGTGCACGCGGATTGCCACAGGTGGTATATTCGCCTCGATGCGTATTCCCGCTCTCTTCCTGCTTTTGGCCACGGCCTCTTTGGCCCAGACCCCGGCCCCGCCGCCCGTTCCGGCAACCGTCATCGCCGACCGCGATGTTGCTTACACCAACGTTGGTGGACGCCAGACGATGGACATTATTCGTCCTGCCGCGCCCTCATCCACGCCCCGGCCTGCCGTCCTGCTGGTGCACGGTGGCGGCTTCCGCGCCGGCACAAAGGAGGGCTATATCGCGCTCGCCGTTAAGCTTGCCGAACACGGCTACGTTGCGGCCACGGCCAACTATCGTCTGTCCCCCGGCAACCAGTTCCCCGCGCCCGTCCATGATGTGAAGGCTGCCGTGCGCTTCCTCCGTGGCAATGCCGCGAAGTACGGTATTGATGCGGGCCACATCGGCGCGCTTGGTGGGTCCGCCGGCGGTCACCTCGTCCTCATGCTTGGCCTCACCGCTGGCGTTCCCGAATTTGAGGGCACCGGTGGGTTCCCGGAGCAGTCTTCCGCCGTGCAGGCGGTTGTTGACGAATACGGCCCCACGGATTTCACCCAGTCCTATTCAAAGTCGGTGGATGCCGCCGAAGTGCTGCCGATGTTCCTCGGTGGCGATCTCGACCATAACCGCATTGACCACATCCGCTCCAGCCCACTGAACTGGGTCAGTCCGAACGCCGCACCGACGCTCGCGATGCACGGGACGAACGATAACTACGTGGCGTATGAACAGTCGCTCTGGCTGGTGGAACGTATGATCGCCGCCGGTGCCACGGCCGAACTCGAAACCATGTCCGGGGCTGGCCACGGTTTCAAGGGTGCCGATGCCGCCCGCGCCGATGAGCGCGCCATCGCCTGGTTCGACAAGTACCTGAAGCCCGCTCCTGCTCAGTACAGAATCCTCATTTCAGACCACGGCCCCAACGGCGAAATCGCTGAGATCGAATGGCCTTCCGCGAAGGTTCTCTGGACCGCTCCGAATGACCGTGGTCATGACGTGCAGGCGCTGCCCAACGGCCATGTCCTCTACACCCGCAACCCCACGAAGAAGGTGGTGGAACTGGATGAGAACCACAAGGTTGTGTGGGAATACTCGGATGGGGTCGAGCATCCCCTTGCCGCCCAGCGCCTCGCCAACGGCAATACGCTGATCGGCGACACCCAGCTCGGCAAAGTCATCGAAGTGACGCCGGATAAGAAGATCGTCTGGAAGTACGAAAGCGCGGACCTGGCAAAGATGCGGTCGCGCAACTCGCACCGCACCGACGCGGGCACCACGCTCATCGCCATCGAAATCGAAGGCCGCATTATCGAAGTGGACCAGGCGGGCAAGATCGTCTGGCAGTGGCAGGCTCCGAACGGTGCGAATCGCCGCCTTTACATGGGCCGTCGCCTCGCCAACGGCAATACGCTGATGAGCCTCTCGAACCCCGGAGAACTGGTGGAAGTAGACCGGGCCGGTAAGATCGTCCGCTCCATCGGCGGTACCGACCCCGCTATCCGCATGGGCTGGACCTCCGGCTTCACCCAGTTACCCAACGGCAATCTGCTCATCAACGACTACACGGGCCGCCGCATGATTGAGGTGGATCCCAAGGGCAAGATGGTCGCACAGTGGCGCACCGGCTCGCGGACCATCGCTTCTATCGATTTTGTGAAATAGCCATGCGCCGCCGGGATTTTCTGACCCTCGCGGGGGCGGCCGCTCTGGCCTCTCCCGCCGGTGCGGCCACGCGTCCGCCGAACATTGTCCTCATCTACGCCGATGACGTGGGCTATGGCGACCTGAGCTGTTACGGCGCGTCCGCCGTGAAGACCCCGAAGCTGGATCGCCTTGCCGCCGGAGGACTACAGTTCTCCAACGTTCATGCAACCTCCGCCACCTGTACGCCATCGCGATTTTCCATGCTGACCGGCGAATATGCCTGGCGGAAACCGGGCACCGGCGTTCTGCCCGGTGACGCCGCGCTCATTATTCCGCCTTCGACGCCGACAGTGGCTTCGGTGCTGAAGTCGAAGGGCTACAAGTGCGGGGTTGTGGGGAAGTGGCATCTCGGTTTGGGCGGTGCGGTGAAGGACTGGAATCAGGAGATCACGCCCGGGCCGCGCGAACTTGGCTTCGAATATTCGTTCATCGTGCCGGCCACGGGTGACCGTGTCCCGTGCGTGTACGTGGAAAACGGGCGGGTGGCGAACCTCGATCCTGCTGATCCCATCGAGGTCAGCTATAAGGCGCCCTTCCCGGGTGAACCGACGGGTAAGGCGAATCCCGAACTTCTCAAGATGCACCCCAGCCACGGCCATGACCAGGCCATCGTGAACGAGGTCAGCCGGATTGGCTACATGAAGGGCGGAAAGAAAGCGCTCTGGGTGGATGAGGACATGGCCGATACGCTCACCGGCAAGGCCGAGGCGTTTCTGGAGCGTGAAAAATCGAACCCATTCTTCCTCTACTTCGCGACGCATGACATTCATGT
>CANIHR010000308.1 GCA_947467185.1 Bryobacterales bacterium | reverse complement strand
TCGGTATCTCCGTCGTGGCGCAGCGCAAGGCCGTCAACACCCGCAACACCAGCCACCATACGCCCTGCCACTACTGCGGTTCCTGCGGACGTGGCTGCGATGTTGCCGCGTTCTTCAACTCGTCCGACTACCTCATTGAGCCAGCCTTCAAAACCGGCAAGCTGAAGGTGATCGACAACGCCGTCGTCGCCCGGGTTCTGGTCGACGACACCGGCAAAGCAAGCGGAGTTCAATACTTCGACCGTCGTACCAAAGAAGAGCATCAGGTGAAGGCCCGTATCGTCATCGTCGCGGCCTCCTGCGTGGATTCCACCCGTATCCTGCTGAACTCGAAGTCCGCTCGCTATCCCAATGGGATCGGCAACTCCAGCGACGTGATCGGACGCTATCTCTGCGAGCAGATCCGCTTCCACCTGTATGGCTTCGTCCCCGAACTCCGAGGCTCCGCCACGCGCAACGATGATGGCCTCGGCGGTGAGCACATCTACATGCCCCGCTACAATCACCGCGTCGGCGGCAAGCGCGATTACCTCCGCGGCTTCGGCAGCCAGTTCTGGAATACCGGAGCACAGGCCAACGCCAGCTTTGCGAAGGAAATGGGAGGCTTTGGCAAATCCTTCAAGGCGGGTGTCAAGAACCGTTATCCCGCGTTGGTGGCCATGCACCCCTACGGCGAAACCCTGCCGATGGCCAATAACCGCGTCACCGTGGAGGGCACGCCCAACGACATGTTCGGCGTCCCCATCGCCCGCATTGAGTACAAGACGGGCGAGAACGAGCGTCTGATGGCGAAGGAAATGTACGACGTGGCCGAATCCGTTCTGAAGGCTGCGAAGGCCGAGATCCTGCCCTTCGAACGGGGGGCGGTCGATCAACCCGGCTCCGCTATCCACGAACACGGTACCTGCCGGATGGGCGCCGATCCGAAACGTTCCGCCCTGAACGGCTACAACCAGATGCACGACGTAAAGAACGTCTTCGTTGTTGATGGTTCGGCGTTCACCACCGCGTCAGAAAAGAACCCGACGCTCACCATCCTGGCACTTGCGTGGAGAGCCACCGATTATCTTGCCGAAGAAATGAGGGCCAAACGCCTGTGATTTTCGCTCACCTCGCCCTGTTCGCCGCCGCGTTCCACACCACGGCCCCGATGATTCCGATCTGGCCGGGCGTCGCGCCCGGTTCCTAAGGGAAAACCACGCCCGAGCGATGGATCGACGGTGCCACGCTCGACCAGTTCCACCGCGTCACCGACATCCACAAACCGACGCTGACCATCTACCTGCCGCCGAAGGAGAAGGCATCGGGTGCGGCCTTCATCATCATGCCCGGCGGCGCTCATCGCTATCTGGGCGTCGATCTCGAGGGTGAATTCGTCGCGAAGAAGCTCAACGAAATGGGCATCGCCGCCTTCGTCCTGCGCAACCGCCTCGCGAAAGCTGAGGGTTCTACGTACAAAGCCGAGGTCGAATCGCTGGCCGACGTGCAGCAGGCAATTCGAGTCGTTCGCGGTCGCGCGAAGGAATGGAATGTGAACCCCGCGAAGGTCGGAGTGATGGGCTTTTCAGCAGGAGGCCACCTCGCCGCGCTTGCCGAAAACAACTTCGACGCCCAATCCCGCCCCGATTTCGCCGTTCTCGGTTACCCCGGCTACGTCAACGCCAACACGCCGGTCTCGAAGGACGCCCCGCCGACTTTCATGTTCATCAAGGACGACGACAACCTGGCCACCGGAGCGGGCGAATACTACCTGGCACTAAGGAAGGCGAAAGTTTCCGCTGAATTCCACGTCTTCCGACGCGGAGGCCACGGAGTCGGAGCCACCGGCAGAACCCCCGATTTCCAAAAACTGGGTTCCGCCAAATGGCCCGAACTGCTGGGAATCTGGCTCACCGACCTCGGCTTTCGGTAAATCTCCGTAAATTCTAGCGGCCGGCGGCCTGATCGAGGATGTTCCAGAACTCGGGGAACGAGACTGAGGCCGCATCGGCGTTATCGATGGTGGAAGGTCCGTCACCACGCAGCGCTGCTACTGCGAACGCCATGGCGATACGGTGATCGCCGAACGAATCGAACGCAGCGGCTTTGAACGTCTGGTTACCAGGAATCACCATACCGTCCGGGGTGACTTCGATCTGAATTCCCATTCGGGCGAAATTATCAGCCACAGTGGCAATCCGGTCCGTCTCCTTGATGCGTAATTCGCTGGCATCGCGAACAATCAGGCCTTTTTCGGACGCCGCGCCGAGCACTGCCAGCACCGGGATTTCGTCAATCAGAGCCGCAGCCATCGCGCCTTCGATCACTCCGCCCTTTACCGCAGCGTGCCGGACCTCGATATCGCCAATTAATTCACCATTTGTCGATTCGATCTTAAGAATTTTGATCGGAGCGCCGATAGACACAAGGAAGTCGAGGAGCGCCGACCGTGTCGGGTTGAGGCCGACATTCCGAATCACCAAATGAGAACCAGGAACCAGCAGGCCCGCCACCAGGAAAAATGCCGCCGAAGACAGATCGCTCGGCACCATCAGTTCGCGTCCAGTCAGCGTAGGCTGGCCCTGCAGCGTGATCACACCCTTGCTGACCTTCAGATCGGCCCCAAATTCCTTCAACGCCAGTTCCGAGTGATCGCGGGACTGCATAGCTTCGCGAACCACGGTCTGACCTTCCGCGAAAAGCCCGCCAAACAGCACGCAGGTCTTCACCTGGGCGCTCGCCACCGGCAGCGTGTAGTCAATTGCCTTCAGGGCACCGCCGTGGATCGTGAGAGGCGGGTACTGCGCTTCCTTACCGGGCAGGGCGGTGCCTTCCACCTTCGCGCCCATTTCGGCCAGCGGCTTCATGATGCGAGCCATGGGGCGGCGAGAGAGCGATTCATCGCCAAAAATCGTCGTGGAAAAGTTCTGCGCCGCCAGCAGCCCAGCCATCATCCGAATGGTAGAGCCGGAATTACCCGCATCCAGTGGTCCAGCGGGCTTTCTCCAGCCATGGAGGCCTTGTCCGTGGATCGTTACGGTAGTTCCTTCTTCTTCCACCTGGATACCCAGCGCCTGCACGCAGCCCAGCGTGGAGTGGCAGTCCGCACCCGTCGAATAGTTGCGAATCGTCGACTTTCCTTCGGCGAGCGAAGCGATCATCGCATAACGATGAGAGATGGATTTATCGCCCGGGAGCGTGATGGCACCGGACAGGCAGGCTGCAGGAAGGACGGTCTGTTGCATGAATTTCCATTCTCTCAACAACCTTCTCTTCCGCTACGCGAGGGACAGCTGTATACTGACTTTTTCATGGAACAGGCTGAGTCCGACCTCTCCATCCTCACAAGGGGAACAAGTATTTTTCGTCCGGTTAGCCGTCCGCGTGAGGCGATGGTACATAATAACGGTTTGTCCTTTTGTCTCCCGAAACCACTCCCTGTCAGGGGCTCTGCTTCGGATCTCTTAATCAGTTCTAACGTTTTGACCTGCCAGCCGTGTCCAGCGGCTGGTGCCCGATCATAGATCGCATGCCACAGATTTTCAAATCCAGCGCGAACTCGTTAGCCCGCACGAGCATCGTTCTTGCCGTCGTCATTCTGGGTGCCCTTGCAGGGGTGTTTTTCGAGCTTATCGCCGACTCTCGGTACTCCACGAGACAGGGTGATGCGCGCGAACAGCCCATCCCGTTCAGCCACACGCACCACGTTGGCTCCATGGGCATCGAATGCCGCTACTGCCACACGGGCGTTGAGAATTCGCAGCACGCTATGGTGCCTCCCACCAAGACCTGCATGAACTGCCACTCGCAAATCTGGATCAACAGTTCTACGCTGGAACCGGTCCGCGAGAGCTACCGCACGAACCAGTCCATTAAGTGGACGAAGGTTCACGATCTTCCCGATTACGTTTTCTTCAACCACAGCATCCACGTCAAGAAGGGTGTCGGCTGCGAAACCTGCCACGGCCGCGTTGACAAGATGCCGATGGTTTACCAGGGTCCGAACATGCAGATGCGGTGGTGCCTTGAGTGCCATCGGGAACCCGAGAAATTTGTCCGCCCCCGTGAATTTGTCACGAAGATGGGTTACGAACCCGCCGAGCCTCAGGAAGTTCTGGGACCGAAGCTGGTGAAGGAATACAACATACAGAAGCTGGAGACCTGCTGGACCTGCCACAGATAGCGCGATGAGTGAACAAACCAATCTAAATCTGGACCTCATTCAGAAACGCCTGGACGGAGCTAAAGGCCCGACCTACTGGCGAAGTCTGGAAGAGTTGGCCGCCACAGACGGCTTCAAAGACTACCTCCATCGTGAGTTCCCGCGCCAGGCCGGCGAGTGGCTCGACGATGACGGTCGTCGCAACTTCCTCAAAATCATGGGCGCGTCCCTCGCGCTCGCTGGCTTGTCTGCCTGCACCAAGCAGCCGCCAGAGTACATCATGCCGTACGTGCAGGAACCTGAAAAGCTCCTGCCCGGCAAGCCCCTCTTCTATGCAACGGCGTTCCCGATCTCGGGTATTGCCAGCCCTGTACTGGTTGAAACGCACGAATATCGCCCCACCAAGGTGGAAGGCAACCCGGAACACCCGGTTAGCATGGGTGCTGCCGACGTCCCGACCCAGGGTTCGATCCTTGGTCTATATGATCCGGATCGTCTGCAGAACCTCAACTACATTGGTGAGTCCCGGACCTATGCGTCCTTCCTGATCGAATTCCTGCAGGCTGTTGAAAAGCAGAAGGCGAAGCAGGGCGCCGGTATGCGGATTCTCACCGAAACCGTTACCTCACCCACCCTCGCAGCCCAGTTTCAGGAAGTTCTGAAGCAATATCCGGGTGCGAAGTGGTACCAGTGGGAACCGACCGGTCACGGTCGCCGCATGGGTTCGCAGCTTGCCTTCGGCCAGTTCCTCAACCCGATTTACCAATTCGACAAAGCTGACGTCGTTCTTTCGATTGACGCCAACTTCCTGGGCAACGGCCCCGGTGGTGTGAAGAACGCCCGTGACTTCGCGGCTCGCCGCGGCGTCCGTGAAGGTGTCGAATCCAACCGTTTCTACGCGATTGAAACCACGCCCTCCTCGACGGGTTGCCGTGCCGACCACCGGTTGGCCGTGAAGCCCTCGGAAGTCATCGGTTTTGTTCGCGCTGTCGCAACCGCCGTCGCTGGTGGTGCCGCAACTGGTTCGAAGTTCCAGCAGGCTGTCATTAAGGACCTGCTCGCAGCGAAGGGCAAGTCGATTGTCATTGCGGGCGATGACCAGTCCCCTGAAGTTCACGCAGTTGTTCACTACATAAATCAGGTTCTCGAGAATAACGGAAAGACGATCGTCTTCACGCCGTCCCTCGAACAGAAGCCGGTTGACCAGTGGGCCGAACTGCAGACCCTGACCCAGGAACTCAACGCCGGTCAGGTGGATCTCCTTCTGATCCTTGGTGGTAACCCGGTTTATGCGGCGCCGCCGCAGTTGAACCTCCGTGGCGCAATTCAGCTCGCCAAACTTCGCGTTCGCCTCGGTCAGTACGACGACGAAACCACCGAAGTCTGCCAGTGGCAACTGCCGGAAGCGCATGCTTTCGAGCATTGGAGCGACGCTCCCGCCGCTGACGGTACCCTTTCCATCATTCAGCCGCTCATCAGCCCCCTGTACGGTGGCAAGTCGGCTCACGACATTCTCAATGCCTTTGGGGAAACGCCGGACAAGTCTGGTTACCAGACCATCCGCGAATTCTGGAAGGCGAAGCACACCGGTCTCGACTTCGACGCCTGGTGGAAGCGCGCAATTCACGACGGTTTCATTAAGGACTCTGCTCCCGCCGCGGTTGCCGCGGTGGCCAAGCTTGTTCCCTCTGGTGCTGCTACCTCTGGTTCCGGTATCGAACTCTCGTTCCACGCCGATCCTTACATCCTCGATGGCCGTTACTCCAACAACGGCTGGCTGCAGGAGTTGCCCCGTCCCGTTACCCGCCTGACGTGGGACAACGCGGTGGTGGTCAGCCCCAAGACTGCCAAGGAACTGGACGTCGAAACCGAAGACGTCGTCGAAATCGTTGCCAACGGTTCTGCTGTGCAGGGTGCGGTCTGGATCCTGCCGGGTCAGCCTGATGGTTCGATTGCATTGAGCCTCGGCTTCGGCCGCAAGCGCTCCGGTCGCGCCGGTAACGGTGCAGGCTTCGATGCCTACCGCCTCCGTTCGGCCGCCAATCCGACCTTCACCGCCGGTGCCAAGGTGACGAAGAAGG
>CANIHR010000307.1 GCA_947467185.1 Bryobacterales bacterium | reverse complement strand
CATTCGCGCAGCAGGGAGTCGCGGGCACCAACTGGCGGAGTCCGGCGCTGTCGCGACCGAACGGCACCTGAGAGAACTGCATGACGCGCTCATTGGTCCGCTGGAAGCCCGTCTTGCCGGTTATGAGCACCTGGTGGTGATTCCGCACGGCCCCCTTCACGAGGTGCCTTTTCATGCCCTGGCCGGCAACAGCGGTTACCTCTCTGACCGCCTCACTGTTTCATACGCCCCCAGTGCCGGCGTGTATCTGCAGTGTCTTTCGCGCCCCGACAGAACTACAGGGCCACCGGTGGTGTTTGGCATTCCGGACAGCAACGCTCCGTGGATTGAAACGGAGGCGCGAGCCGTATCGGCCTGTCTGCCTGAATCGCTCCTGTTCCTGGGGGAACAGGCCACGCTCGCGGCCCTTCGGAAGCATGGTACTTCCAGCCGATGGCTCCACATTGCCACGCACAGCCTGATTCGCCGGGACAATCCTATGTTCTCCGCCATTCGTCTTGGGGATTCCCGGCTGAGCGTACTCGACTTGTACAACCTGCACCTGCAGGCCGAGATGGTGACCCTCAGTGGCTGCAGTACTGGTCTGCATACGGTGGTCGGTGGCGATGAACTTCTGGGGCTGGTGCGGGGATTGCTCTACGCGGGTGCCAGGACCGTTGTAGCCAGCCTCTGGGACGTGAACGATGAGAGCACCACTGAGTTCATGCAGGCGTTCTATGGGTTCGCCCAGACTTCCATCTCCCGACCGGCTGCCCTTCGTGAGGCGATGAAAAGTGTGCGGGCGCATCGCCCCCATCCGTACTATTGGGCGCCATTTCTCCTCGTCGGTGCTCCCTGAGGTGAAACAATATCAAAAAGAATCTCACGAGGTATATTTCCAGGCACCCTGTGAGACTCTACTCAACCAGCACTCTTAGCGTGATGCGTCCCTACCTGGGGATTAACTTCCGCGGATGCGAAATCGAGCGGCTCTACATGAAGCACTTTGAACTGACGCAATGGGCCGATTATGTACGGGGAGTGTTGTCTCCTTCGGCCAACGAACTTCTGGGCGCGCACCTGAGTGAATGCCAGGAGTGTGGCGACGTAGCGAACATGCTGCGCCGCGTGTCTATAACCGCAACCTCCGACCGCCAATTCGAACCTCCACGCTACGTTGTGGAAGCGGCCGAGAACATCTTCCCGTCACGTGAAATCCCAGTGGGCTTGAGGCCCGTGATGGGGCATTTATCCTTCGACAGTTTTGCCGGGGCCATGCCGGTTGGTGTTCGCTCGCTGCGCCCAGAATCCAGGCACCTGGTTTATGACGCAGGGGTATACAGTATTGACCTTTTGGTTGATGGGGACCACGCTGAAAAGACGCTGACCCTGACCGGGCATGTGGTGAATAAGAACGAGCCGGGGGCCAATCTCGGCCCGGTCAGAGCAATCGCGTTGTCCAGTCAGCGGGTCGTTGCCAGTGCCATGGCTAATGATCTGGGTGAATTTTCTCTGACCTCCGCCTACCGAAGGAACCTCCGCTTACTGGTTCCCCTGGAGGCGGCTGGCGAATGCCTTGAGTTGTCTCTGAAAAGCCCGAAGGTAAGCTCATGAAACACCCCGGTTCCACCCTCTTCGCCTCCCTGTTGTTTATCCTTGCCGGCAGTCCCCTCCTGGTGGCGGGGGCTGGTGAGTACATGATCAGCGCTGGTGCCGGCGACTTGAATGGGATTCTTGCCCGCCACAAAATGGCGCTAAAAGAGGTGATCGGGCCGGGCATTTATCAGGTTACGGTTTCTCCAACGGTTTCCACCTCCTCCCTTGCGGCGGAACTCTCCGCCGACAAGAAGATCTCGCGGTTTGAGAGCGACTCCAGGGTCAGGGACGAGAATGTCCAGTCAGCCACCAGGATTGCGACATCAGCCGGTCAGATAGCTAATGTCATGGCGGATAAGACCGTTGTGAACTACTACGGCGCGACCGTTCCTGCTCCCTACATCAACCAGCAGGTGGCCGGGCTCGTCCACCTCCCCCAGGCGCTTGGTCGCTTCGGGGCAGGCAATACGATCGTTGCCGTAATCGATACGGGGGTCGATCCAAACCATCCGGCTTTGAAAGGGGTGCTCGTTCCCGGCTACGATTTCACCCGCAATCTGGCCGGGTTTGCCTCGGAGATGCCCGACCTGCAGCAATCCACCGTCGCCATTCTGGAGCAGTCCACAGTCGCCATTCTTGAATCAAAACGGGCGGTCCAGCTAAATCAGTCCACTGTTGCCATCCTGGAACAGTCCACCGTTGCGATTCTTGAGTCGAAGCCGTTACCCTCCGATTTTGGCCACGGCACCATGGTTGCGGGTTTGATCCATTTTGTGGCCCCGGGCGTTCGAATCATGCCACTGAAGGCGTTCCAGGCAGACGGAACTTCCAATCTCTCCGATATTGTGCGAGCTATATACTACGCGGTCGATCACCAGGCCCGGGTGATCAACATGAGCTTTTCCGCGAAGACTCCGTCGCCCGCCTTGTCCGATGCTTTGCAGTATGCCTGGGCTCATGGCGTCATTTGTGTTGCGTCCGCGGGTAACGATGGTAAAGAAATGAAGGTTTACCCTGCCGGATCGTACGGCACCATCGGAGTTGGCAGTACGACCATGACGGATCGCCGCAGCGCTTTCAGCAACTTCGGGACCGACAGCGTAAAGACGTCAGCTCCTGGAGAGGGCCTGATCACAACCTTCCCCGGGAATCACTATGCCGGGGTATGGGGTACGTCTTTCAGTTCCGCTCTCGTCTCCGGGGCGGTCGCCCTAATGTACGAAATTTCGCCGAAGCTGAATGCTTCGAAGGTCTACGATGCGCTGGACCACGGGAAGCGCGTCGAACTCGGTATGGGCGACGCTCGTCTGGACCTTTGGTCCAGCTTGCTGTATCTCCTGCTGTCTCGCTAAGTACCCGCAGGTTGCTGCACCCTTTTTTCTAGTTCCGCCGTCTTCATGCTTAACATGAGTATGAGGAGTGTTTGCCATCGAAACGGTCGGCCAGAGAGTTCTTCTGTCGTGTGGCATGGGTAGCGCCA
Source organism: Bryobacterales bacterium (assembly GCA_947467185.1). GTDB lineage: Bacteria > Acidobacteriota > Terriglobia > Bryobacterales > Bryobacteraceae > BOG-234. Next base: position 3,228 of record CANIHR010000307.1, on the reverse strand, counting down.
GGTGACGCCACATACAGACGAAGAATTAATTGCCGCTTGTCTTGACGGGAACGAACAGGCCTGGGAAGCATTGCTGGATCGCTACAAGAAGCTCATCTATTCGGTTCCCGTCCGCTACCGCTTGTCACCGGAAGACACCAACGATGTGTTTCAGGCGGTCTGCCTGGAACTGTATCGAAGTTTGCCGAGACTGCGCGAACAGAGGGCACTGCGAGGCTGGCTCGCCAAGGTCGCGGCCCACGAAAGCTACCGATGGAAGTGCCGGGCGCAGCGATTCGGGCAAGATGATGGAGACGGTGACCTGACGGATCCGGCACAGTCGCAAACCGAGATTCTGGAACGCGTGGAGAGGGAACATCTCTTCCGTGAGGCGCTGGATGGTCTGTCCGCCCGGTGCCGCCAGATGGTGTCCATGCTGTTCTTCCAGGATCCGCCCGTTCCCTACGCGGATGTCGCACGCAACTTAGGCCTCGCTGCCGGGTCTATCGGTTTTATTCGGGGACGTTGTCTGGCTAAGATGCGCCAGGGCCTGGAACACCTGGGGTTCCGCTGATGCCCGAGGCGGGCGCACGCTTAATCGAGGAACTGGCGCTGCTCACAAGCACTCGCCAACGCGAAGAGTACTTTCGGAAATCCGGAGTGGACGTCGCACCCTCCACCATAGTGAATCTGCACGGCGCGGTGCTGAGCACCCTGGCCAGAAGCACAGTAGAGGCAGCGCGCCTCGCGAAAGCCTCCGCGGTAGCGGCCGGAATTCTTGGCGACGAATTCAGCCGTGCCCTCAGCGAGCGAGCGCTGGCTCATGTTCTCTATTCGACCGCACGGTATGCCAGCGCCGTCTCGCACTATCGACGTGCCGCCCGGGGCTTTAAGAAGCTCGGTAATCTTCGCGAACTCGCGCGGACACAGAGCAGTGCCATGCAGAGTTTGATCTACCTGGGGCAATACGAGACGGCATTGGCCTGGGCAGCCAGTGCACGGGCCATTTTCGAGGACCTTGGCGACTCGCTTCGACTGGCGCGACTGGAGGGTAATCTGGGGAACCTGTTCTGCCGCCAGGACAGGTATGAGGAAGCGCTGCTTCTCTACCGGAAGGCTTATGCTCTGTTTCTCAAGGCGGGTGAACCACGGGATGTTGCCGGGGCCCTGAGCAACATGGCCGTCTGTACAATGGGCCTCCACGACTTTGACCAGGCATTGTCCCTTTACCTCGAAGCGCGTACTTACTGCGAAGAACGCGGTATGACAGTCCTCGTCGCCGAGGCCGATTACAACATCGCCTACCTCTATTTCCTCCGAGGCGAATACACAACTGCTCTGAACCTCTATGAATCGGCGCGCAGCCATTGCCGCGAGAGTGGTGATGCTTATCATGGCGCACTCTGTGATCTGGATCAGGCCGAAGTCTATCTGGAATTGAACCTGATTGAGGAAGGTGCTCAACTGGCCCAACGGGCCCGGGACGCCTTCTCAGAACTCGGCATGAGATATGAGGAAGCCAAGGCAGTGACCTTTCATGCGGTCGCCCTGCACCGAAGCGGACAAGCCCTTCACTCACTTCAGCTGTTTCGGAAAGCACGTACCCTCTTTGTCCGGGAAGGTAACCCGATTTGGCCCGCCACCCTCGATTTGTACCGGGCTCTTGTCCTCGTCGAAAATCGACGTGTCCGCCAGTCGCGGCTCTCGGCAGAGCGAGCCCTGCGTTTCTTTTCAGGCACCCGACTCGCCAATCGGATTGCCACCTGCGAACTTCTTTTGGCAAGGATCTCTTTGCTGGAGGGCGACCAGCGCGACGCACGTTACCGATGCAACGAACTGCTGGAAAACGGGGCAGACGTATACCCTGCAATCTCCTTCCAGGCGGAATTCGTGCTGGGGCAGGCCGAAGAAGCAGCCGGGAAGCAGGATGAAGCCGTCGATGCCTACTTACGAGCCAGCGCATGGGTCGAAACTCTGCGAAGTCGCCTCTTCAGTGAGGACCTGAAAGTATCCTTCCTGAAAGACAAGCTGCAGGTCTACGAAGCCCTGGTGCGTCTGCGGTGTGGCGATGTGGCGGAAGGACTCGCAGCTCGGGATGTCTTTGGCTGGATTGAGCAGGCGAAGTCTCGTGCGCTGGCGGACATGCTGTCACTCGAAGGCCAGCTTGTCAGGAACAAGGCGCACGCTGAACTGATCGCCCCTTTGCTGGGACTGCGCCGCAAGTTGAATGAGACTACCCGGCGTCTGGAATTGGCCCGTGGCGAGCACGGCAATGACGCCGCGCAGCGAGTCGATCAACTCTGGCGTGATGCGCGCGATTGCGAGAGGAACCTGATGGGGCAGGTTGCCGGTCTGCGGCGAGAGCCGTCCCCGGAAATCCTCGGGGGAGCTTGTGACGCCGAAACGATCCGCGCTGCCATTCCTGTCGATGCGACCCTGCTGGAGTACTACCGGGCAGGCGACATCATTTACGGATGCGTGATGGATCGCGAACATCTGTCGGTCAGACCGATTGCCCGAACCGAACAGGTGGATCAGCTGTTTCGCCTGCTGCGGTTTCAGCTGTCGAAATTTCGCCTGGGGGCTGAGTACCAAACACGTTTTGGCGCACGGATGGAAATGGCGGTGCGCGGTCACCTTCGGCAACTCTACTCGACTCTGGTGGCTCCTGTGCGGCAGTACCTGCGAGGGAGCCACCTCATCGTGGTACCCCACGGTGATCTTCATCACCTTCCGTTTGCCGCGCTGCTCGACGGTGACCGGGCACTGATCGACGACTTCACCATTTCGCACGCACCCGGGGCAAGCGCCTTTCGGCACTGTGCCCGGGGTCTGCCCTCACACGATGGCACCAGTCTGGTACTTGGAGTTCCGGATGACAACGCACCTTACATTTCGGCGGAATGCCGGGATGTGATGCGAAAGCTGCCTGCTTCCACCCTGCTGTTGGGTGATCGCGTCACTGCGGGCGTAATCCAGGCAAAAGGGACCCGCGCCCGTTACCTGCATATAGCTACCCACGGGACCTTCCGTGCGGACAATCCGATGTTTTCCTCGCTGCGGTTGGGTAACTCCCGGCTAACCCTGTTCGATTTAGCGGGTATGGAGCTGCGGGCCGAACTGGTTGTCCTGAGCGGTTGCAGCACGGGTATGAATGTCGTGGTCGGCGGCGATGAACTGATGGGGCTGCTTCGGGGCTTTCTGAGCGCCGGTGCCCGGAGTGTCCTCGTCTCGCTGTGGGAGGTGAGT
>CANIHR010000306.1 GCA_947467185.1 Bryobacterales bacterium | reverse complement strand
TTTTCGAGACAGTTCTGGCGGAAGTGCGCGCGAGCCTGGTCGATCTGCTCGCGAAGACTGTTATAGATGTTGCCGGCGAAGACACCCTGGCGGAGGGCGTCGGCGTGATAGAGGCGGAATTCCGCGACTTTCACGCGGGCGACGCGCTGGGCGTTGAGGTGGAGTTTCTGGTCGGCGGGGGAGAGGTCGTCCCACTTTGTCGGCGCGGGGGCGGCGACCGTTTCGTTGTCAGCGGGAGAAGGGGCGGCTGCGGGGGCCGGTGTGGCGATCTGGATGAGGCCGGGTGCGGCGAGGGGCTTCAGCGCGGGAGGCGTGGCGGGCGCGAGGGCTTCGAGACGCATGCCGGCGGCTTCGGTCAGGAGTTCGAGGGCTCCGGTGATGAGGTCGCCTGAAGCGATGAAGAGGGCGGTGATGGTGCCGCGAACCGCGATCGGGAAGATCTGGCAGCGGGTGTCGCCGCCGAAAGCAGCGGAAATGGGTTCGGAAAGTTCGGCGGGGCTGGCGAGGGCGCTGACCGGGTCGGTTGTTTCAAAGACGGAGTGGAGGGCGGCGGCGTCGGAGAGTTCGACGGGTTCGGGGAGGTCGTCGTAATTGAGGTTACGGCCTGCGATGGAGCGGGCTTCGCCGTCTTCGAGGGCGACGGCGAGAGCGGATTTGGCCCAGGGCGCGCTGGCTTCGGCGAGAAGTTTGAGGACGCCGGCCTGAGACGGGACCTGGCGGAGCAGGCGGAGGGTCTGGTTGAGACCGTCCGAAACGGTGCGGCGGGTACGTTCGAGCGTTTCCTGCCGGGTCTGGACGCGGGCCGCTTCGGTGCGCTGGTCACCCTGGCGGCGTTCTTCGGCGACTGCGGAGGTTACGGACTCGGTCAGTTGGGCGTCGAACGCAGTCGTGAGATCTGCCAGCAGAGTGGAGTGGTGCCGGTCGGCAATTTCGCGCCATTTGGGGTCAGGAATGGTGCTCCCGGAGCCTTCTTGCATCTCTTCCATGGTAGTCGAAAACGACAGAAACGGAAAGCTTTAGGGGTTTTGGGGGGAGGTTGCGTTTCATCGCTAGAATGAACACACCAATATGAGGGCCTTATATTCAGCGTCCATTCGACGGATCCTGGCGGAGAATCCTGCGGAACTACTGGGACGACTTACCAGCGGACTGGCTCGGGAGGGTTTCGATACCTCAGTACAGACGACTTTTTCCTGGGAACAGGAGATTGTCGAAATGCAGCAGGCGTTCGCGGATCTGGTCACGCTGCACCCTCCGGCCGCAGCGTGGATGGTGCTCTTTGAGTACGTGCTACCCGTGATCGGTCAACGGCTTGATTGCGTCATTCTGGCGGAGGACATGATCTTTGTTCTGGAGTACAAAGGGGGACACTCGGCCACTGCGCAGGCAGCCCTCAGGCAGGCACAGGATTATGCGATGAATCTGGCGGATTTTCATGAGCAATCCAGAGGGCGAAGAGTCGTCCCGATTGCGGTTGGCAACTTCAGGCGATCTTTCCAACTGAATCCCGATAGCCCGAAGCAGGGCGCTGCTATTCCCGCCGCCGCGCTTGCCGAGAACATCATGCAGAGCTTTGTCAACTGGGGTGGTCGGCTGGCAGGGCTGGAAGCGGACGCCTGGATTCGATCGCGGTACTTTCCGGTTCCAACGATCGTTGCGGCAGCCTCGGCCGTTTATGGAAATCATGATGTTCGGGATATTGCGAAATCGAGGGCGGGCGCTGAGAATCTGGAAGTGACGCAATTGGCCGTGGCAGAGGCCGTTCGTGATGCCCGTGCCCGTGGTGTTCGGAAGCTAATCCTGATTACGGGTGTTCCGGGGGCAGGGAAGACGCTCGCTGGTCTGAACGTGGTTCAACGCCTGGCGCTGGAACTGGATCCGGAGCAGGAGCACGCATCCTTCCTGTCAGGGAACGGACCGCTGGTGAAGGTTCTGCAGGAGGCGCTGGTCCGGAACGTGGGACGCAGGGTGCCAGGGGTATCGCGGTCCATTCGCTCCCGTATTCGCGAGATTCACAACTTTGTGCGGGACAGCTATCACGGGACTGTTGCTCCCGCTGACCGTTTGGTGGTCTTCGACGAGGCCCAGCGTGCGTGGACGGCCGAAAAGAACGACAAGAAGTTCGGTATTCCGTTTTCAGAGCCCGACATGCTTCTGGATGTGATGGGGAGGCACTCCGGGTGGTCCGTTGTGATTGGGTTGGTGGGTGGCGGTCAGGAAATTCACGCCGGCGAGGCTGGTCTGGCGGCTTGGGGTGATGCGTTGGCGACTCGGACGGATTGGGAGGTGTTGACGTCGCCGGAAGCGCTGAATGGTGGTCCTTCTGTTGCGGGATCCAGACTCTTCCGCGGTGAGATTCCGGAGAGGCTGACCGTAATTCGGGAAGCGTCCCTGCACCTGGCGGTTCCGAGGCGGTCTTTCGAGTCGGAAGAGGCCGCCGCGTGGGTGAATGCGGCGCTGGCGGGTAAGCGGCGACTCGCGGCCGAGATCGCGGAAGGTGGGCTGCCCATTTACCTGACACGGGATCTCACCGCAGCTCGCCAGTGGCTGAAATCCATGGCAAAGGGGTATCGACGCTCCGGGTTGGTGGCGAGCTCCGGTGCTGTTCGGCTTCGGGCCGAAGGTGTTGAGGTTCCTTCGTTCGACTTTCTCCGTGGGATCGACTATGTGAAATGGTTTCTGGAGCCTGATGGCGACTACCGGTCTTCGAATCAACTGGAGGTCGCGTTGAGTGAGTTTGAAATGCAGGGTCTGGAACTGGACCTGGTAGGGCTGATCTGGGGTGGAGATCTCGTTTTCCCGGACGGGATCGTCACCGCGAGGAAACTGCGCGGTCTGAAATGGGTGAGCGTTTCCGGCGAAGGCGATCCCCAGGCTTCCGCCGACGATCCACACATTCGAATCAACAACAAGTACCGAGTGCTGTTGACCCGCTTCCGGAAGCGCATGGTCATCGTGGTCCCTCCTGGAGACGATGGTGATCCGACGAGGCTGGCGGCAGACATGGACAGTGTTTATGCCTATCTTGCTGCGTGTGGGTTGAAGCCCCTGCCTCTGGGCGATGATTAGGCTATGGCGATGAATCAACTTGCGGGAACGGTAGCAGCGATTACGGGCGGGACTCGGGGGATTGGGCTGGCGATTGCCGCCCGGTTGCTGGATGAAGGCGTCCGGGTGGCGATTTGCGGGACGAAGCAGGAATCGGTTGATCGGGCTCTGGAAGAACTGGCCGGGAGGGGCGAATTGTTGGGCGTGGTGGCCGACGTTTCGAAGCTGGATGACGTGAAGGGCTTTGTTTCCAGCACGATGGAGCGGTTTGGGCGGATCGATTCCTTCATTAATAATGCAGGCGTCGGGACGTTTCGGGCGGCCGCTGAACTGACACCCGAGGAGTGGCACCGAATGATTGGTGTAAATCTGACGGGAACGTACTATTGTTGCCACGAGATTCTGCCGATATTCAAGCAGCAGGGAAATGGCGACGTCATCAACATCAGTTCTCTGGCTGGTAAGAACCCGTTCGCGGGCGGTTCGGCGTATAACGCTTCGAAGTTCGGTGTGAACGGATTTTCCGAAGCGATGATGCTGGATCACCGGAATGATGGCGTCCGGGTTTCTTATGTCATGCCAGGGAGTGTTGCCACGGAATTCGGAGGAGGCCCGGCGGATAGTGGCGCGGATTGGAAGATCGCGCCGGAGGACGTAGCGGATGTTGTTCACATGTTATTGGTGATGCCGCGACGGACAACTGTGAGCCGGGTAGAGATCAGGCCTTCGCGACCTGCGAAAAAAGGCTGAGGGGTTCGCTGGAAAATTTGCCAGCCGGACCGCCAGACCTGAAAAGGGAGAAGATACTCCCGCAGAGTAATGGAGGAGGACAGGACACGATGGTCCGGCTGAGCAGAGTATTGGATCCGCAACTGACGGGACAGGAAGCAGACAGGCTGCATCGGGATTTGAAAAAAAAGATCGTCGGCCAGGAGGCGGCCGTCGAGCAGATTGTCAACATCTATCAGATGTACCTGGCAGGTATGACGAGTCCGGGGCGTCCGATCGGGAATTTTCTGTTCTTAGGGCCGACCGGGACGGGCAAGACCCGGCTGGTGGAAGCGACGGCTGAGTCTTTGACCGGGGATCCCAAAGCTGTGATTAAGGTGGACTGCGCGGAATTTCAGCACAGTCACGAAATTGCCAAGCTGATTGGTTCGCCTCCGGGGTATCTGGGGCACCGGGAAACGCACCCGATGCTGTCTCAGGAAGTGCTGAATCAGTACCATTCAGACTCCTTCCGGATGAGCTTTGTATTGTTCGACGAGATTGAAAAGGCGAGCGACGCGCTTTGGAATCTGCTGCTGGGGATTCTGGACAAGGCGACGCTGACGCTGGGTGACAACCGGCGGGTGGATTTCTCGAAGACGCTCATTTTTATGACGAGCAATCTGGGGGCGTCGGAGATGGGGTCTATGGTGCGGCCGGAGCTGGGGTTTGCGTCGGGAGAAGTGCAGCGGCTGCGGGAAACTGGCCAGCTGGACGAAAAATTGAATGAGCGGGTGACTCGTGCCGGAGTGGAAGCGGCGCGACGGAAGTTTACGCCGGAGTTCATGAACCGGCTGGACAAGATCGTCGTTTTCCGTTCGCTGGGGCTGCCGGAATTACGTCGGATTCTGGATATCGAGCTAACGCTGGTGCAGCGCCGCGTGTTGCAGTCGGCGGCGGGAATTCCCTTCATTCTGAATATCGATGAGCCGGCGCGCGAGTTTCTGCTACGTAACGGGACGGACGTGAAGTATGGCGCGAGGCATCTGAAGCGGGCGATTGAGCGTTCGCTGGTGCATCCGATTTCAAATTTGATGGCTTCGGGGCAGATTGATGGCGGGGATCTGATCGCGGTCAGTTATGACGCGGAACACGAGTGTCTGGCATTTGTGAAGGAAGCAGCAGCGCTGGGGGAAGTGGCGATGGTGGAGATGCTGGATGAGGTGTTTGGAGTGCCGCCGATGGCTGCCGCCGCAATGGCGCCACCCGAATATGCAAGGCCGGCGACAGCGCGGGTCCATCGGCGTGCGTGAGTTACGGGAGGGCGATAGAATAGCGGTTTCTCATGCAAACACGTCAACTCGGAAACAGCGATTTACACATTACTCCGCTCGGCATCGGTGCCTGGGCGATGGGCGGCAGCGGTTGGGCCTTCGCGTGGGGCCATCAGGAAGATAACGAATCAATTGGCGCGATCCATGCGGCTCTGGATAAGGGTCTGAACTGGATTGATACGGCTGCGGTTTATGGTTTGGGCCACTCAGAAGAGGTTGTGGCGCAGGCGCTGAAGGGGCGTTCGAACAAGCCGTACGTCTTCACGAAGTGTGAGCGCGTCTGGGGTGAAGACCGGCAGATTCGCAAGTCTCTGAAGCGCGAGTCGATCATTGCCGAATGCGAGGCCAGTCTGCGGCGTCTGCAGGTGGATACGATCGATCTCTACCAGATTCACTGGCCGGAACCGGATGAGGACGTGGAAGAGGGGTGGGCTGCGCTGGCGGAACTGAAACAGCAGGGCAAAGTTCGGTGGATCGGCGTTTCTAACTTCAGTGCTTCCCAACTTGCCCGGGCGCAGGCGATTGCTCCGGTGACGTCGCTACAGCCGCCGTATTCGATCCTGCAGCCCGAGATTGAACCGGAAATCCTGCCGTTCTGCGGGGCCAACAACATTGGTGTGATCGTGTATGCCCCGATGAAGTCGGGCATGCTGACGGGCGCGATGACGCGCGAGCGACTGGCGAATCTGCCGGAAGATGACTTCCGCAAGCGCAATCCGTTCTTCCAGGAACCGATGGTGACGCGGAATCTGAAGGTTGTGGATGTTCTGCGTGAGATTGGCAACCGCCACGGGCGGACGCCGGGCGAAGTGGCAATTGCGTGGACGCTCCGTCGGCCGGAAGTGACGGGCGCGATTGTGGGTATGCGGTCACCGGCGCAGGTGGATGGTGTGGTGGGCGCGGCGGATTTCCGCCTGTCGGCCGAAGAGATCGCCGAAATCACCAACATCCCCTAAATACATGACCAGACGGACATTTTCCGCAGCAGTACTGGCCGCTGCAGCGGTCCGGGCGCAGAGTAAGCGCCCGGTCCGACTGGGCGGCCCCATTTTTTTGAAGTCCGACGACCCCGTAGAACTGGCGAAAGAACACCGGCGACTCGGGTACAGCGCCGCGTACTGTCCGGCAGCGAAGGTCGGGGACACTGCGCAGGTAAAGGCCATCGAAAAGGCCTTTGCTGCGGAAAATGTCGTAATTGCCGAGGTCGGTGCCTGGGTCAACATGCTGGACCCCGATGCGG
>CANIHR010000305.1 GCA_947467185.1 Bryobacterales bacterium | reverse complement strand
CTGGAGGCGAAAATTGCGACCGGGTTCCTGCGGCATTACACGGATGAGACGAATCAGCCGTCGATGGAATTGCGGCGGAGTGAGCTGCTGAACAATGTGACGGACACGACGGCGGCGGCTTTTCTTGGGCTGACGTTTGGGTGCGCGAAGTGCCATGACCACAAGTTCGACCCGATTCTGCAGAAGGATTACTACAAGCTACAGGCGTTCTTTTCGAATATCCGGCCCGATGACCAGACGGTGCTCCTGACAGGCGAGGAACTGGCGAAGTACAACCGGCAGTTAGCGGAGTATGAGGCGAAGGTCGCGCCGATCCGGGCGGAGATGCACGCGATGGTGCTGCCGTTTGCGCAGGCTGAAACCGATTACTACATGCCTCGTTTTTCGGCTGGCACGCAGGCGGCGATCAAGACTCCCGAGGCGGAGCGGACTCCTTATCAGAAGCTGCTGGCGTTCCACGGGATGCCGCAGATTACGCATACCGATGAGAGCTTTGCGAAGAAGCTGAAGCCGGCGGAGAAGAAGCATTTCGATGAGCTGGTGGCGGAGCTGAAGAAGCTGGAGTCGCTGAAGCCGAAGGCGCCGATGGGGCAGACGATTTTGGAGAACGGTCCGGCGGCACCGCCGACTTATGTGCTGGCAGGCGGGTCGTGGATGGCGCCGAAGGAGGAAGTACAGCCGGGGATTCTGACGATTCTGGAGGGCGGCCAGGCGCAGCTGGGCGCCGGGCGGCGGACGGCGCTGGCGAACTGGCTGGCGGACGCGAAGAATCCGCTCACCCCGCGGGTGATGGCGAACCGGATCTGGCAGGGGCATTTCGGGACCGGGATTGTGGCCAGCAGCAATGACTTCGGGATTGCCGGGGAACGGCCAGCGAATCAGGCTCTGCTGGATTATCTGGCCGCATCACTCGTGGACAACGGCTGGAGCATGAAGAAGCTGCACCGGCAGATTATGTTGTCGAACACTTATCAGGCGTCTTCGTTGAGTGCTGAGGCTGCAGCGGCGGTGGATCCGGACAACAAGCTGCTGTGGCGGTATCCGCGGCACCGGGTGGAAGGCGAAGTTCTGCGCGATGCGATGTTGCTGACGAGCGGGAAGCTGAATCCGCAGGTGGGCGGGCCGGGAATGCGGCCGGAATTGCCGGCGGGCGTGAATGCCGTCGGGTATTCGGCCTGGCCTGTGGAGAAGGATGAGGCGGAGGCGAACCGGCGCAGCATCTATGTGGTGGTGAAGCGGATTCTCACGTACCCGATGTTTGAGGCGTTTGATGCGCCTTCGACGGAAGAGAGCTGTGCGCGACGGTTTGCGACGGTGGTACCCAGCCAGGCGCTGACGCTGATGAACGACAAACTGGTGCTGGACTGGTCGCGGGAGTTGGCCGGGCGGGTGCTAAACGATGCGGGGCTGGATTCTTCGCAACAGATTGAGCGGGCGTACCGGCTGACGTTCTCGCGGGCTCCGAAGGCGGAGGAAACGCGGGCGGTTTCGGGATTCCTGGCCCAGCAGACGGCGGTGCTTTCGGCGCGGCTGGCGAAGAACGAGAAGGTCCTGCTGCCGGAGAATATCCCGAGCGGGATGGACCCGGCGAAGGCTGCGGCTTTTGTCGATTTCTGCCATACGCTGATGAGTTCGAACGAGTTTCTGTACATTAACTGAGGCACGACATGCTGAACAAACTGAAGCATCACTGGAATGTGGGTTCGCGACGTGAGTTCTTCACGCGGGCGGGCAGTGGTTTGGCGGGACTGGCGCTGGCCGACATGATGGCGGCAGCCGCTCCTGTGGATCCACTGGCGGCGAAGACTCCGCACCATAAGCCGACGGCGAAGTCGGTGATCTTCCTGTTTATGGAGGGTGGGCCGAGCCAGGTGGATACGTTTGACCCGAAGCCACTGCTGCAGAAGCTGGACGGGAAGCCGCTGCCTCCGAGCATTGCGAAGCCGAAGCAGACTTCGCGCGGGACAGCAGATAACACGCTGATGGCTCCGAAGCGCCAGTGGAAGCAGTACGGCAAGAGCGGGATGTGGGTGTCGGACTGGTATCAGAATATGGCCGAACACATGGACGATGTGGCGGTGATCCGGTCGTGCTGGGCGGACGGGATTAACCATGTGGGGTCGGTGTGCCAGATGAACACGGGTTCGATTCTGGCCGGACGGCCGTCGCTGGGCGCGTGGGTGAATTACGGGCTGGGATCGGCGAACAAGAATCTGCCGTCGTTTGTGGTGATGACGGATGACCGCGATCCGCTGGGCGGAACGAATAACTGGAGTGGCGGGTTTCTGCCGGCGGTGTATCAGGGAACGCAGTTCCGGCGGGGTGACACACCGATTCTGGACCTGCATCCGCCCTCGACGATTTCCGATGAGCAGCAGCGGAATCAGCTGGGGCTGCTGAAGGGTCTGAACGAGATCTGGTCGAAAGACAAGCAGGACGATTCGGAACTGGATGCGCGGATTCGCAGCTGGGAACTGGCGTATCAGATGCAGTCTTCGGCTTCGGAGGCGGTGGAGCTGACGAAGGAATCGGCTGCGACGAAGGCGATGTACGGCCTGGATGATCCGGCAACGCAGGTGTTCGGGGCGAATTGTTTGATGGCCCGGCGGCTGGTGGAGCGCGGGGTGCGGTTTATTGAGCTGTATTGCGGGTCGGGCAGCGGATGGGATGCGCACGAGCATATTGAGGCGAACCATACGAAGTGGTGCCGGGCGTCGGATAAGCCGATTGCGGGGCTGCTGGCGGATTTGAAGCAGCGCGGGCTCTTGCAGGACACGCTGGTGGTGTGGGGTGGCGAGTTTGGCCGGACTCCGTTTAATGAGCTGACCGATGGGCGGGATCACAATCCGTGGGGCTTCACGATGTGGATGGCCGGCGGCGGCGTGAAGGGCGGCCAGTACATCGGGACGACGGATGAAGTGGGGCTGCGAGCGGTGGAGCGGCCGGTACATGTGCACGATATTCATGCGTCGATTCTGTGGTCGCTGGGGTTGGACCATTTGAAGACGACGTTCCAGCACAATGGGCGCGCGGAGCGTCCGACCGTGCTGGCGGGCCAGGTTGTGAAGGAGCTGTTCGCTTAGCGGCGTTTTTTCGCGGCGGCTTTGGCTTCGTTACGGGCGACGCAGGCGAGGACAATTTTCTTCAGCAGGGGCGCGGGGACTGGCTTGTCAAGTGGGAACTGAAGCGTGCCTTTTGAGGTGCGGTACGGAGTGAGTTCCGCTTCCAGGTCGCCCAGGGCTTCCGAACCCATGGGAAAAATGCTGCAGTGTTTTTTGAAGGCCGCGTAGGCGACAAGGCCACCCTTGTACTTAAAAGCGGGCATGCCGTAGCTGAGGCCTTCCGTGGTTTCGGCCGGCGCGAGTTTGCGGATGCTGGCGCGAAGCTTGGTGAGCGTGGTGCGTCCGGGTTCGGGGACCTTTTCCAGGTACGCGTCTATTTCGTTCATCCGTCGACTCCTGCCCAGAGGTTCATCGTCCAGAGCTTATCGCAGCCGGCAGCTTTCAGGTAGAGGAAGACCTGCATGCGGTAAGCGACGTAGTGGTTCTGGACGAGGGTGACCAGCCAGGAGCCACGGGTGGCAGAGCGTCCGAAGAGGTTGAAGTCTTCGCGGAGGCGCTCGTCGGGGAAGGCGTTGAGGAGGTCGGCGAAGAGGGGCTTCAGATCGGCGACGGCCTGTTTGACGCCTTCGAGATCGAGAGCTTTGGACGTAGCTTCGCCGGTGGTCCAGGCTTCGCGCCAGCCGTCCATGGAAAAGGTATCGGCGAGGGTGCCGCGCAGGTGGATGGGGCCGAGGATCGTCAGGTACTGCAGCAGTTCGAGGAGGCTGCGCTGCTTTTCCGACGGTCGGTAGTCGAGCATTTGCGGCTCGATCTTCGACATCAGGTGCTGCAGGATGTGGACTTCATGCTGCAGGGCGGTGATGAGTTCAGCTTTGGTGAGAACCATTTGCGGCCAGTTTTCCTCCGAGGATTGTGATGGGAGCTGTGACGATGAGGGAAAGCGGATACCAGTGGGGGCCGAAGTCAGGGCCTTTATCCCAGGTCGAGATGGCACCGATGGTGGCGAGAGCGGTACCGACCAGGGTCAGGATCATCACGTGGGTCCGGGGGCGATCGGGCGCGAGGCGCGCGGTGACGTAGCCGCCGACGACGGCGTAGAGGGTCCGGTAGATGGTGGCCCAGGCGAATGGGAAGGGGTGGATGCCGGCGAGGGCGGCGTCGGTCGCCACGGAGAGCAGGAGGACGGCGAAGAAGCCGGCGAGGACGGCGCGGATGCTACGGAGTTTCATGATTATTCGAGCGTGGAAAGGAGTTCTGCCAGCATATCGTAACTTTCGCCCACCTTGCGATACCAGTGCGGACCATGGCGGACGGCGGAACTGGCAAAGTCCAGATAGACCGCAATGGTGGTCTGCCCGCTGCACTCTGTGAAAGTGACCGTGACGTGTGTATGGTCCGCTGAGGGGGACTTGTCGAACTGTTCTGTGTAGTGAAGGCGGGTGGGCGGGGCGACATCAAGGTAAGTGCCGGATACGCCCCATTGGAACGACAGGTCATCGTTGCACTGTACGTAGTGATAATGCCCGTCCACCCGAAGGTCGATTTCGCAGACTGGGAAGGTCCAGCCGGGTGGCCGGACATCGTTCCAGCGCTTCACGAGTTCGGGTTCAGTCCAGGCGCGCCAGACGAGGGAGCGGGGTGCGTTGAAGCTGCGGGTGAGCAAAATGCCGAAAATGCCCTGGTCAGTTACAGTGAGGCAGCCTGCGCGGGGCGGATTGCGACGAATATCAGAATTTGATGAAAGTTTTGGCGAAGAAGAAGGCGGTGAGGGCCCAGGCGTAGGTGAGGATGGCGCGGCGGGCCATGTTGGCGTCGAGGCGTTTGACGAGGATGGCTCCGACGTAGCCTCCGACGACTCCGGCGAGGAGCATGGGCATACCGGCGCTGTAATCGAGGGCTCCGCGCCAGGCGAAGATGACGACGGCGAGGAGGTTGATGACGCTGGCGCAGATGAGGCGGAGGCCGCTGGCTTCGTGGACGTCGAGTTTGGTGGCGACGAGGTAGAGGGCGATCATGAGGACGCCCATGCCGGCTCCGAAATAGCCTCCGTAGATGGAGATGAGGAACTGGCCGACGATGAGGCCGATGTTCGACTGGTGGCCGGAGGCTCCGGCCGCCATTTTGCGAAGCCAGGGGGCCAGGCTGAAGACGGAGGTCGCGGCGAGAAGGAGCCAGGGGACCAGGGCCGAGAAGGTAGAGTTCGGGGTCCTGAGGAGCAGCAGGCTACCGACAGTTACGCCCAGGAGACTGACGCCAATCATCAGTGCGAGGAAGGGTTTTGCGGTCTTCGCGAGGGTTCCGCGGTAAACCCAGGCGGAGGCGAAGCCACCGGGCATCAGGACAAGCGACGCGGTGGCGTTGGCCTTGATGGAGGCGAGGCCGCCGAGAAGCAGCGCGGGGAAGACGATGAAGGTACCGCCGCCGGCAAGGGCGTTGGAGGCACCACCGAGCGCGGCGGCGAGCAGGAGGATCAGGAAAGTGATCAAGAGTGGTGGTGTCCGGCGGGATGGAAGGGAATGGGAGCGAGGTTTTCCAGCGCCACGTCGGCCTCGGCGATGTCGAGGTTCACGACGATGGGTTCCTGGCCGCTGCGGACGACGACGCATTCGACGGGTTCATCAGGCGTGGCGTTCATTTCCTGATGGGGGACATAGGGCGGGACGTAGATGAAGTCGCCGGGGCCGGCTTCGTCAGTGAATTCGAGGTGATCTCCCCATCGCATGCGGGCGCGGCCACGGATGACGAAGAGGACGGTTTCGAGGTCACCGTGGTGGTGGGCGGCGGTGCGGGCGGCGGGTTCGACGACGACGGTGCCGGCCCAGAGTTTATTGGCTCCGACCTTCGCGTGGGTGATGGCAGCGGCGCGGGACATGCCGGGGGTTTGGGGCGTATTGGTGTCGAGTTCGCCGGAGCGGACGATACGGACACCCTGCGTTTTCCAGTCGGGGGTCATTTCTTTTTGCAGGCCTTGCGAAGGGAGTTGATTTGCTCGATGTGCTTGAGGACGTGGTTGCCGAAGATCTCGACGAGCGCGAGGAGGGTGACTTCGCCGCGTTCGCTGTGGAGGCCGGTGCGTTCAAAGGCTTCGGGCGGGAGGGTGGCGAGGAGCTTCGCGGTGTCGTTGCGGAGGACGTGGAAGGTGGTGAAGGCTTCGATGATGTCGGAGGCTTCGTAGTCGAGGGCATCGGCCCAGGCGTCCTGGTCGAAGGCGACGAGGGTGGGCTTGTCTTCCGAGGCGATCTGGCGGAGGCGCATGCCGGCGACGATTT
>CANIHR010000304.1 GCA_947467185.1 Bryobacterales bacterium | reverse complement strand
AGTGGGTGGGGTCGTGGAGCTGGCGGAAGAGGGGGGCGTCGCGGTAGATGTCGACGATGTTGTCCTTCAGGACGCTGCCGACGGGGAGGGGCAGGAAGCCGGCGGGGCAGATTTCGCCCGTGTTCGAGATGAACATGATGCCGTGGCCGTCGCGGATGCCGTAGCTGCGGGTAGTGCCGGATTTTTTGATCTGTTCGCCGGTCATGCCTTCGGAGCGCATCCGGTCGAGGACGACGCGGCGGAAGGAGGGGGCTTCGGTGGTGGCGACGATGAAGTCGGCGTTGCGGCCGGTGGCGTCGATCCACTTCATGAGTTCTTCGCCTTCGGCGGGGGTGAGGGGCTGCAGGACTTTGCCGCGACCGACTGCGATGAGAAAGAAGAGGCTCCAACGGGCGATGTGGAAGGGCTTGAGGAGTTCGTAGACGGCGGGCAGGCCAGGGGCGGTTTCGGCAGCGGCGAGGGTGTTGACCTGGACCGGCATTTCGAGTTCCTGCGCCCAGGCGAGAGCCTTCATGGTGCGGTCGAAGGTGCCGGGGACGCCGCGGATATTGTCGTGGATCTCGGCGGTGGGGCCATCGAGGGAGAGGCCGAGGCCTTCGACGCCGTGTTCCTTGAGTTTGACGAGGACTTCGCGGGTGAGGGCGGGCGTCGCTGCGGGGGTTATGGAGGTGCCGATGCCGAGACGGCGGGCTTCGTCGATGAGCTCGTAGAGGTCTTTGCGGGCGAGGGGGTCGCCGCCGGTGAGGATGAGCTGGGGACAGGGCTGGCCGAAGCCGGGGATCTGGCGGAGGAAATCGAGGCTCTGCTGGTGGTTGAGCTCGGAGGGGTGGGCCATGGAGATAGCCTCCGCGCGGCAGTGGCGACAGGCAAGGGCACATGCCTGGGTCATCTCCCAGTAAATATTCATGGGGGACTGGGAAAAATCGCGGGCGGCCGCGTGGGAATGGGCTGTTGCACTCATGGCACTTCGGTAGAGAGCAATTTTGGTGCCGGAACGGGTTACGGGCAGTACACTGGCAGCCATGGGTGCTGATTTGGAGATTGTGGCGGCGCAGGCCGAGCATGCGGCTGTGGTGCTGGAAATGATCCGCGGACTGGCGGTTTACGAGAAGCTGGAACACGCGATGACCGCTACGGAGGCGCAGCTTCGGGAGACTTTGTTTGGGGAAAAGCCGGGGGCGGAAGTGCTGCTGGCTCGGGCAGGAGGCGAGTGGGTGGGATTTGCGCTCTTCTTCCCTAATTATTCGACGTTTCTGGCGAAGCCGGGGATCTTCCTGGAGGATCTTTTTGTGAAGCCGGAGGCGCGCGGCCAGGGGATTGGGGGCGCACTTTTGCGCGAAATAGCGCGACGGGCGGTGGCGAGAGGGTGCGGGCGGGTGGAATGGTCGGTGTTGGACTGGAATGAGCCTTCGATTGGTTTCTATAAGAAGCTGGGGGCGATCCCGATGGAAGAGTGGACCGTTTTTCGCCTGACGGGCGAGGCTCTGTCCGCACTAGGGGAAGCGTAAGGCGTAAGCTGGTGGATAGATGAATATTGAAGTTCTCCTCACCGAAGCGGAGATTGCCCAGGAGTTTGCTGAGTCGCTGGAAGCTCGCGATCTGCCCGAGAAGTTTTTCTACTGGACGCCGTTGTCGGTGCGTCGCTGGAAGGAGCTTTCGGCGCGGGGTGAAGACTCGCTGCGGGGCACGTGGGAGTCGCTGGCGGCGAAGGCGGCCGGACTGACGGCTCCGTTCGGGAACAAGGTTCCGGTGATCAGCCTTGGTGCTGGTGAGGGCCTGAAAGACCGACTGTTCCTGCGCGCTTTGGTGGCGGCGGGTAAGGATGTGAAGTACTACCCGGTGGACGCGAGCCAGACACTGCTGGAAACAGCTGTAGCGGGCGCGGAAGACGACGATGTGGAAGTGCTGGGGATCAAGGCGGACATCGCGAGCCACATGCATCTGGTGCTGGCGGCGGATGTGAGCGAGGCGCCGCGACTGTTCCTGATGGTGGGGAATACGCTGGGCGGGTTTGATCCGATGGACCAGATCAAGCAGGTTGCGGACATTATCCAGAAGGGCGACATTCTGGTGATTGACGCTCGGCTGCGGGACGGGGCTCCGCTGCCTCCTCGGGCGGAGCAGGGTCGGTTTGTGTTTGCGCCGCTGGAGGCCGCGGGCGTGAGTCCGGATGACGGCCAGGTGGATTTCGCGGAGAATCGCGACGACAGGCTGGACGGGTTGTATATGGTGACGCGGCGGTTCCAGGCGGCTCGCGATCTGCGGTTCCAGGCGGGTGGCAAGGAAGTCCCGATGGCGCGCGGGGAGCGGATTTTGCTGAATTTCCGGTACCTGTACACGGCGGAGGCATTCCGGTGGCTGCTGACGGAACATGCGGGGCTGCGTGTGGTGGGCGAGATGACGAGTCCGGACGGGCGGTTCGTGACGGCAGTTTGTATTCGGGCGTAGGCTTTTTCGTAGGCACGGGCTTGCCACAATAGGGCAATGCGCACTTTTGACAGCCTGACGGAGCGTGAGGCTCTGGCCCTGGCAATTTCCCTGGAAGAAGAAGACGAGCGGATCTTTGGCGATTATGCCGAAGGTCTGCGGCAGAACTTCCCGGCGTCGGCTGCGGTGTTTGACGGGATGCGCGCGGAGGAATCGGACCACCGGCGCCGTCTGATTGAGTTGTACCGATCGAAGTTCGGCGAACATATTCCACTGATCCGCAAGCAGGACGTGAAGGGGTTTGTGCAGCGGAATCCGATCTGGCTGCAGCAGCCGCTGAATCTGGAAGCAGTGCGGGCGCAGGCGGCGACGATGGAGATCGAGACGCGGCGCTTTTATGAAAAGGTGGCGTCGCGGACTCAGGATGCCAGCATTAAACAACTGCTGAACGATCTGGCGCAGGAAGAGCGTTCGCACGAGCATCGCGCCGGGGAACTGGAGCAACTGGAGCTCGGCGGGGATGTGAAGGAGCAGGAAGAAGCGGCCAACCGGAAGCTGTTCGTGCTGCAGATTGTGCAGCCGGGGCTGGCCGGGCTGATGGATGGGTCGGTTTCGACTCTGGCTCCGGTGTTTGCGGCGGCGTTTGCGACGCAGAAGAGCTGGGACGCGTTTCTGGTGGGGATTGCGGCGTCGTTAGGCGCGGGGATCAGCATGGGCTTCGCCGAGGCGCTGTCAGACGATGGCAGTTTGACGGGGCGTGGTCAGCCGTGGTTCCGGGGTCTGGTTTGCGGGTTGATGACGACTGTTGGCGGCATCGGGCACACGCTGCCGTTCCTGATTCACGATTTTCGGATTGCGACGGGGGCGGCGGTGGGCGTGACGCTGGCGGAACTGGCTGCGATTACCTGGATCCGGTATAAATACATGGATACGCCACCGCTGGCAGCGGCATTCCAGGTGGGCCTGGGCGGGGCTTTGGTGTTTCTGACAGGGGTTCTGATCGGTAATTCATGACGTAAGATTGGTCATGCACCGCATAACTGCGACGATCCTTCTTTTTATAGCTGCTGCGTTCACTGTGACCGCAGAGTTTCCTTATCAGAAGCCTCCGAAAGCTGTTGCGGATGCGCTCCACGCATCGCTCCCCCAGACCATTACGGTGAGCCCCGCGCGTGACTACGCCGTCCTGCTTCAGCCGGTACGCTATCCCTCCATCGCCGAAGTCACTCAGCCCATGTTGCGGCTGGCTGGCATCCGTATCGACTCCAACACGAACGGGCTGCATCTGGCTCCAAGTTACACCTCCTTTGCGATTAAGCGCCTGTCCGATGGCGCGGATGTCGCGGTTTCCTTACCGAAAGAGCCGAAGATGGGCGCCCCTGTGTGGAGCCCGGACGGCAAGATGTTTGCGTTTACCAACACGACGGCTAAAGGCATTGAGCTTTGGCTGGGCACTACCGCTACCGGCCAGACACGGCGTCTGGATGGGGTAGTGGTGAATGGCGTTCGCGCCGGGGGCGGTGGCCGCGGCGGCGGTGGCGGCGCGGTGGAATGGATGGGGGACAGCAGAACGCTGCTGGCACATCTGGTTCCGGCAAATCGCGGCGCGGCTCCGGTAGAACCGGCAGCTCCGAAGGGTCCGAAAGTGCAAGAAAGCCTGGGCAAAGCGGGCCCGGCTCCGACTTATGAGGATCTGCTGTCGAGTCCGCATGATGAAGACCTGTTTGACTACTATGCGACGGCGCAGCTGGCGTATATCGATACAGCGACTGGCAAGCCGCGGCTGATTGGCAAGCCGGGGATTTACTCGATGGTCCGGCCGTCGCCGGATGAGAAGCACCTGATGACGGCGCGGATTCACAAGCCGTATTCGTACCAGTTGCCGGCCGGGTCGTTCCCGCAGGAAGTGGAAGTTTGGGATGCAACCGGGGCGAAGGTGGAGTACAAGCTGGCGAGTCAGCCGCTGGCGGAGCGGATTCCGCTGGCTGGTGTGCGGACTGGGCCGCGTTCGTATGACTGGATTCAGGAGAAGTCGGCGACACTGACGTGGGTGGAAGCGCTGGATGGCGGGAATCCGCGGGAGAAGGTGCCGAATCGGGACCGGATTCTGACGCATGCCGCGCCGTTCCAGGGTGAGCCGCAGGAAGTCTTCAAGGTAAAGAACCGCTTCCAGGGCATGCAGCCGCTGGTTGGGGGCAAGGCGCTGGTGGAGGATTACGAACGGACGAGCCGGGTGGTTCGGACGATGCTGATCGACCTGGAAAAGCCGGGGAGTGAGGCGAAGGTGCTGTTCAGCCGGAACGAGCGAGACGCGTACAAGAATCCGGGGACTCCGGTGGGCAAGAGCGGCGCGCGGGGTCGGCGGCAGGTGATTCAGGCGGGCGATGAGATTCTGTTGTCGGGTGCGGGATCGTCACCGACGGGGGACCATCCGTTCCTGGATAAGTTCAACGTGGTGACGGGCAAGACAGAACGGTTGTATCAGTCAGGCGCGGATGCGTATGAGGTGGTGGAAGCGGTGCTGGATGATTCGGGATCGCGGCTGCTGACGAAGCGGGAAGGACCGAAGGAGGCTCCCAACTACTTCATTCGGACGGGCACCACGTTGAAGCCGCTGACGAACTTCAAGGGATCGACTCCGGGTGCTGAAGGGATTACGAAGCAACTGGTGACGTACAAGCGCGCCGATGGGGTGCCTCTGTCGTTCACGCTGTATCTGCCGGCGAATTACAAGCCAGGGACGAAGCTTCCGGCCGTGATGTGGGCGTATCCGTATGAATTTAGTGATACGGAGACCGCTGGTCAGGTGACGGGACATGCGGCTCAGGCGTTCCCGGAGCTGAATTATCACCAGCTGTTTGTGCTGAACGGGTATGCCGTGATTGATAACGCGGCGATTCCGATTGTGGGTGATCCGGACACGGTGAACAACACCTATGTGGAGCAGTTGAAGATGGGCGCGCAGGCGGCTGTCGATAAGGCTGTGGAGATGGGTTTTGCGGACCGGGAAAAGATCGGCGTGTTTGGACACAGTTATGGCGCATTTATGACGGCGAATCTGCTGGCGCACACGAACCTGTTCAAGGCGGGTGTGGCGGAGAGCGGCGCGTACAACCGGACGCTGACGCCGTTTGGATTCCAGGCGGAGCGGCGGACTTTCTGGGAGGCTTCGGATGTTTATACGAAGATGTCTCCCTTCTGGTATGCGGATAAGATCAAGACGCCAATTCTGCTGATTCACGGCGAGGCGGATGACAATACCGGAACGTTCCCGATTCAGTCCGAGCGGCTGTATGCGGCGGTGCGAGGGAATGGCGGGGTGGTTCGTCTGGTGATGTTGCCGGGCGAGGCGCACGGGTACCGGGGAATCGAAACCATGGAGCATGTTCTGTGGGAGGAAATTACCTGGTTCGATAAGTATTTGAAGTAGAAGTTGGTGTGGTTTGAGGCCGGCGGGATTGGGGTGTTTTGGCCCTGGTCCCGCCGGTTTTGCATTTCAGGTTGCTACGTTGCCCGTCGGACGGCAACGGACTGAAGCAGGAAGCGAAGTTCGGAATCCACCTCGGACGGATCGGCGACGGTGGCTGCGACCTCGGCTCGAAGCAGGTCGCGGTAGCGCTTTCGGAAGCGGTGTATCCCGCTTTTCAAGGCACTCTCCGTGATACCCAGCTTTGTTGCGAGTGCGGCATACGGGACCTCGGCCTGGCCGACAAGGTAGACCTTTAGCTGGTTGAAATCGTCCAGCCGCCCGTGGCGGACGAAGTCTTCGCGCAGGACCTGAACGACCCGATCCAGCACAGCGCGCGCCCAGCGGCGCTCGAATATACGCTCGGGGGTTTCGTCGTGGGAGGGTTCACGGCAATAGCGGTTCTCGGCGTCATCGAGCGAAAAGGGCAGTTGTTTCCCGCCGCGACGAAGAGCGGTGGCT
>CANIHR010000303.1 GCA_947467185.1 Bryobacterales bacterium | reverse complement strand
GCACGACCGCCGTAATCGCCAGCAATTCATACCCGGTGCCGGCATCCGACCGTGCCTGGCCGAGGTGGGCCACGTAAATCAGCGACGCCACCGCCGCCGTGAACCCCGAAAGCGTGTACGACAGCGCCAGCCGCCGGTTTACCGGAATCCCCGACCACCGCGCGTCGCCATTCGCCGCCGTCGCAAAGCCAATCGCCCGGAACGCCCGTCCAAACACGCTGCGATGCAGGAGCAGCCAGTAGAGCATCACAAAAGCGGCAAACACCGGAGCCTGGGCCGGCAGCACGCCGCCCAGATACCCCTGCCCAAAGTAGAGGAACCCGCCCGGGAACTGCGAGAAATTCTCGACGCCCCGGGTTAGCCCTTCTGCGATGCCACGGAACAGCGAATACGTCCCCAGCGTGACGATTAATGGCGCACCGCCGAACCGAGTGATCAGCACCGCATTCAGTGCCCCACCTGCAGTTCCCGCCGCAAGCGCGGCGACCGCCGCCAGCCCAATCGGGAAATGCAGATCCCGCCAAAGGAACCCGAACACCACTGCACACAGGCCCATCATCGAACCCACCGAAAGGTCGATTCCGCCCGTCACAATCACCGGAGTCAGTGCCAGAGCCAACAGCCCGAGTTCCACTCCCAGACGAACAATTTCGAACCCATTCGCAGCCGAAAGGAAGTTGGGGCCGGTGAAGGCAAAGATCAGGATCTCGAGCGCGACAACCAGCGCCAGTGCCCGTTCGCGGCCAGCACGGTTTTCAATGAGCACGACGATCCCTCCGCGCACTCAACCGCTCCAGGACAATTGCTCCCAGAATAATCGCGCCCTGAATCGCCTTCTCCCAGAATGCATTGATCCCGAGGAAGGTCAGCGCCGGGGCAATCACCGCCAGTACGCTCGCGCCCAGCAACATGCCACCCAGAGTCCCGCGCCCGCCGGTGATCGCGGCCCCACCAATCACCACCGCCGAAATCGCCTTCAGTTCCAACCCCGCGCCCGCCGAGCTCTGCACCTGACTGAACCGCACCGAGTCCAGAACCGCGGCCAGAGCCGTCAGCATCCCCATCAGGACGAACACAGACATCGATAGCCCTGTCACCGGCAAACCCGCGAGCCGCGCCGATTCCCGGTTCGACCCGACCGCGTAAATCGCCCGACCTGCCTGCCAGTGCCGCAGCCCCCACGCGAACACGCCGAAGATCGCGGCAGCCGCCACCAGAATCGCCAGTTCTCCCTGTGGCTGCGAAAGCCCCATCCACTGGAAGTTCGCAGGCAGACCCTCCACCCACGCGCCCTGGGTCACCCACCGCAGCAGTTCCCGCCAGAATGCCATCGCCGCCAGCGTCGCCACAATCGAAGGTACGCCGAAAAACGTCACCAGAGCACCATTGACCGCCCCGAACGCGGCTCCCACAAGCGCAGTGAGCAGCGCAACCAAAGGCAGGGGAACACCCGCTTTTGCCAAAGTTCCGGCCACCACGCTCGCAACCGCGAACTGGGAACCGACCGACACATCAATCTCGCCCGCCAGAATGACCAGCGTCATCCCGACCGCCACAATCAGTGCCGGGGCGTTCACCACCGCCATATCCCGCAGATTGGCGAATTCAAAGAACCCGGGTGCACGCACCGCCAGCGTCACCAGCAGCACAGCCCAGAAGATCGCAATTGCGATGGTCCGCTGCTTCATGCCGAATGCCCTAAAGCCAGCGCCAGCAGGCCTTCACCGGTGGCTTCGGCACGAGGCACCGTCCCCACAATCGCCCCACCTCGCATTACCGCAATCCGGTCACTCATGCCCAGAATCTCGCTCAGTTCCGACGAGATCATCACGATGGCGAGTCCCTTCTCCGCCAGATCGCACATAATCCGGTGGCACTCCGCCTTCGCCCCCACGTCGATCCCCTGCGTCGGCTCGTCCAGAATCAGGACCTTCGGTTCCGTGGCCAGCCACCGCGAGATCGCCACCTTCTGCTGATTGCCGCCCGAGAGCGAGTTCGCCGGAGCGTCAATACCGTCCGTCTTCACGCCCAGGCGCGTCACCCAATCGGTCGCAAGAGCCCGCTCCGCCTCTTGATCCAGCAGCGTATTGGACGAAATCCGGTCCAGAATCGCCAGCGTCGTATTCGCGCGCACCGGTAGTTCGCCCACAATCCCGTGCCGCCGCCGGTCTTCCGGCACATACGCGATCCCCGCCCGAATGGCATCCTCCGGACTCCGCACCACCACATCCGACGCGTTGACCCGAATCGTCCCTGAGTCGGCCGGAGTAATTCCAAACAGAGTTTCAGCCAGTTCCGTTCGCCCCGCGCCCACCAGGCCCGCGACGCCCAGAATCTCGCCTGCGCGAACCTCAAAACTCACGCCGCCCACGCCCTCCACCGAAAGCACAACATCGCCAATCGGGACCACCCGCTTCGGGAACACCGCCGCCAGGTCCCGACCTGCCATGAGCGAAATCAGCTGCTGCGGAGTCGTCTCGGAAGCCGGCCGCGTGGCAATCGACTCCCCGTCGCGCAATACCGTGATCCGGTCCGCAATCCGCCCCAGTTCTTCCAGACGGTGCGAAATGTAGATAATCCCGGCACCCTGCGTCCGCAGCCGAGCCACGATGCCAAACAGCCGCTCGGTCTCCAGTTCGGTCAGCGAAGCCGTCGGCTCATCCAGAATCAGGACCCGGACGTTCGCCCCCAGCGCCTTGGCAATCTCCACCAGTTGCTGCTCGGGCATGGAAAGCGTTCCCGCCTCCCGCTCCGGGTCGATCTCCGCCCCGATGGTGGCCAGCAGTTCCCGCGCCGTCCGCACCCGGTCCGCCCACTTCACCCGCCGGGCCAGACCGCCTGTTTCGTTCACGAGCGCGATATTCTCGGCCACCGTCAGATCCGGAAAGATCGCCGGCTGCTGATAAACCGCCGCAATCCCCAGCGCCCGCGAATGGTGCGGCGAATTCCCCACCACTCGTTCCCCACCAAGAAAAATCGAACCCAAATCCGGTTCCACCGCGCCGGTCAGGACCTTGATGAGCGTGCTCTTCCCTGCCCCGTTCTCGCCTACCAGGGCATGAACTTCCCCGGCCCGAAGGTCGAAAGACACCCCCTTCAGCGCCCGGACGCCCCCGTAGTTTTTCGCGATTCCCTGAGCCTGAAGCAGCAATGCGCGATTATACTTCTTATCGGCTTTTTGTGATCGGCTCTCCTCCATCTCTCTCCAATTTCTTCGCCAACTGGTCAAAGACCCAGGCGGAATTCCTTCGCTATGAAGGTGATCGTGGCTCCGGCCATCTCAGTTATGCCGAGGCCGCCTCGTCCGCCACGGGCTTCGCCGCGCGCCTCCGCGCCGCTGGCATCGAGCCTGGCGAAAAGGTCATCTTCTGGGGTGAAAACCGCCCCGAATGGGTGGCCGCCCTGTGGGGCTGCCTGCTCGAAGGCGTCGTCGCCGTGCCTGTCGACTTTCGCTCTTCCTCTACAATCGTCGAACGCGTCGCCGCCATCGTGAAGGCCAAAGTTCTGCTTCTGGGCGACGGCATGAAGGCCCCGGACAACCTCCCCTGCCCCATCTGGCCGATGCGGATCGCGGTGGAGGACAAACCGGCCCCAGGAACCTGGCCTACCACCGCCCCTGACCAGCTTGCCGAGGTCCTGTTTACCTCCGGAGCCACCGGTGAGCCCAAAGGCGTCACCATCACGCACCGCAACATCATGGCCAACCTGAAGCCCATCAATGAGGGCATTCAGAAATACCGGAAGTACATGGGACCGTTTAAGCCCATCCGCTTCCTGAACCTGCTGCCGCTCAGCCACATGTTCGGCCAGGCCATGGCCGCGTTCATCCCCGCCATGCTCGGCGGCGACGTCTACTTCTCCTCGGGCTACGGCCCCCGCGACATCATCCGCCTGATCCGCAAGCGTCGCATCTCCGTCCTGGTCTGCGTCCCGCAGATGCTCGAGATGCTGCGTTACGAAATCCAGCAGACGGTCCCCGAATCGAAGGATGAGCGTGAAAGCCGTAAGTGGTATTGGTGCTGGTGGCAGTATCGCCGCGTGCACCGACAGTTCGGCTGGAA
The DNA here is from genome assembly GCA_947467185.1 of Bryobacterales bacterium. GTDB lineage: Bacteria > Acidobacteriota > Terriglobia > Bryobacterales > Bryobacteraceae > BOG-234. Next base: position 2,348 of record CANIHR010000303.1, on the reverse strand, counting down.
GTTCTGGAGCTTTGTTGTCGGTGCCGCCCCACTCGACCCGGAACTGGAAGAATTCTGGCGCAAGCTCGGTTACGTTGTCATTCAGGGCTACGGTCTCACCGAAACCGCCCCCGTCGCCACGCTCAACCACCCATTCGAAACCCAGAAAGGCTCCGTTGGCAAAGCCATCTCGGGCGTAAAGATTCAGATCGCACCCGACGGCGAAATCCTGCTGCGCGGCGAAAACGTCACCCCCGGCTATTACAACGAGGACGGCGGTACCACCGAATCCGCCAATATCGACGCCGAAGGCTGGCTCCACACTGGCGACATCGGCGAACTCGACGCCTCGGGCCGCCTGAAAATCCTGGGCCGCAAGAAGGAAATGATCGTCTCCTCCGATGGTCTGAACGTTTACCCCGAAGACGTCGAGCGCGTTCTGAACGCCATATCCGGCGTTCGCGAATCTGCCGTCGTCGCGGCCAAACAGGGTGCTCGGGAACAGGTCCACGCCGTCCTGGTGCTCGCGCCCGGAACCGAAGCCGATTCCGTCATCGCCGAAGCCAACGCCAAACTCGAAGGGCACCAGCGCATCCGGGGCTTCTCCGAATGGCACGAACCGACGCTGCCCCGGACCCACGGCACCAACAAACTGAAGCGGACTGCCATCTCGGAACATGTCGCCGGGATCGCCCCGACAGCGTCAGCGACCAGCGGGAATTCCGTTGAAGAAATCATCCGCAAGTATTCAGGAGCAAGGCAGATATCTACCGCCAGCTCGCTTGACGACCTGGGTCTGAGTTCACTCGACCGCATCCAGCTGATGATGGAACTGGAGCAGAAGCTGGGCACCTCCATCGGGGAAGCCCAGTTCGCCGCCGCCAAAACGGTAGCCGACCTGGTTCGCGTCCAACCCGGTGCCGCACCCGCCGCCACCGAACCCTTCGAATTCCCCGAGTGGAACCGGACGAAGGCCGCCTGGCTGGTCCGCCGCCTGGCTCTTCCGTACTTCATCCTGCCCCTGGCCCGCATCTTCGCGTGGATCAAAACGGAAGGTCTGGAAAACCTGAAGGGCATCCACGGCCCGGTCATCTTCGCCGCCAACCACCAGAGCCACTTCGATGTCCCTGCGATCCTCTGGGCACTTCCCCAGAACTGGCGCGAACGGGTGGCCCCGGCGATGGCCAAGGAATTCTTCCAGGCGCACTTCCACCCGGCGGGTTACAGCCTGTTCAAACGTTTCACCAACGGGCTGAATTACACCCTCGCCGCTCTGGTGTTCAACGCGTTCCCGCTGCCGCAGCGCGAATCCGGCGCACGCGACGCTCTCCGCTATGCCGGAGAACTCTCCAGCGATGGCAACTGCATCCTGATCTTCCCGGAGGGCAAGCGAACCGAGAATGGCGACGTCCTGCCGTTCCAGCCTGGCGTCGGTATGCTGGCGTCACGCCTCGGCCTTCCCGTGGTGCCCGTGCGCCTCGAAGGTCTCGACAAGATCCTCCACAAACAGGCACGCTTCGCCACGCCGGGCAAGGCCAAAGTGAAGTTCGGCAAACCGATAAAACTGGAAGGCGACGACTACGCCGCCCTCGCGAAACAGATCGAAGCTGCCGTCCGCAATCTCTAATCTACCGGCCCCGGCCCACGCCCCTCGGGGCCAGGCGGAACGGAATCTCCACTACAACATCCACCGCAACAGGGTCCCCATTCCGCGTTGCCGGGTAGAACTGCCATTTCGACAAAGCTTCCACCGCTGTCTGGTTTAAACGGGCGTCCACGCCCTGCAGCAACTCCACCCGCGAGACATTCCCCTCGGTATCAATCTCGCAGGCCAGACGAACATTGCCCTGTACATGCTCGTCCGCAGCAGCCTGTACGTACTTCGGATCTACCTTCCGGTGCGCCACGGGCGGAGCCAAAGGCGCCTGCGCGACGGCACTCGCTGTCCGCGCCGCGTACCACATCAGCCAACTCCCGGAATAACTCGTCAAATTCGGCATCTGGATCGCCATCATGTAGACCTCGCGGCCGGACATGCGCGGATCCGGGGCCGACATCACCTTCGTGGCCCCTCTTCCTGGTTCTGCGGGCAGAGTGAACATTCGGCTCATCACCGGCTCACCCTGCCGGATCGCCGCCGCCACCATCTCGCGCGAGGTCGGCGTCAAGCGGGCCTGCGCGATCAAGTCGGCCGCGTTCGCAGGTTTCGGCCCCCGAATGAACAGATCCGGTACCGGCAAGCCCGCAGCCCCCGCTTCACGATCCGCTCCCTTGGGGTTCACCTTCGGACCCGACGCGAAGGACGCCGGACTCGATGCGGCGGGCAGAGAAATCTCCACTTCTGCCGGTTTCAGACCAACTACCGCCAT
>CANIHR010000302.1 GCA_947467185.1 Bryobacterales bacterium | reverse complement strand
TTTCCGAATAACTCGCCACCTACGAAACGAGTGACCTGAATGTTCACGAGATAGTCAGCCTTGGCCTTGTTGCGGGTCAACACAAAGCAAGAATGGTTCATGTTCAACAACTGCTCTTCCGCGAACACTTTGTTGTCTGTCGGCCAGTCCTTCGTAATGTCGATATCACCAGAATCGTGATATTTCTCAGCATATGTAAAGAAAACCCTTCGCGGGCCTTTCCACTCCTGTGTCCAAGCGAAGTACAGGCCGAGAGCAACCACAGTGGCACACACTGACACCGCGCCGACAAGAGTTCGTTTCATTTTCACGGTGGTCATAGTATAGGTCACGTTTTTCAGGGAACTGCCGCGCAGTTCGTGGTGGCAGCCAAGATTTTACATGAAGTACAGGATTTTATCGGTACCTTCTCGCCCGTAACCAATCGCGCGGCATTTCTTTCAAAATAGAGCGGCTCTCGGAAACTACCGGGGCAGTGACGCTCTACAGTTCCGATCCGAAACACCTCTCTTTTGCCCCACATCGGTACCAATTTTTTTTGATGCGCCAACGATGGCTGACGACTTACAGCTTCATGCGCTCGAGCTTGCGGTAGAGGGTTTTGCGTTCGATGCCTAATATCGCGGCGGCTCGGCTTTTGTTGCCTCCCGTTGCCGCCAGGACCCGGCGGATCTGGTCCATTTCGGTTTCGGCCAGGGTTTCTCCACCTCCGTCCTTCGGTTCCATCGCGGCTATCGCGTCGTGGACGGCTTCGGCGTCGATGCGTTCGTTGGGGGCGAGGATGGTGAGGCGCTCGATCAGGTGCTGGAGCTGGCGGACGTTTCCGGGCCAGGTGAAGTCCGACAGCGCCTTCAGGCCGCTCTCGGTCATCTTTGTGTTCCGGTTGTAGCGCTCGTTGTACTTCGTGTTGAAGAAGTGGGCGAGGTGGACTACGTCTCCTCTGCGCTCCCGCAGCGGGGGGAGTTCGATGCGGACTACGTTCATGCGGAACCAGAGGTCCTCTCGGAACTTGCCCTCCTCCACCATCTTCTGGAGGTTTCGGTTGGTGGCGGCTACGACCCTCACGTCTACCTTCTTCTCCCTCGAAGAGCCGACGGGGCGGACTTCCCTTTCCTGCATGAAGCGCAGGAGTTTGACCTGGAACGCGGGGTCGATTTCGCCGATTTCGTCGAGGAAGACCGTTCCCTTGTTGGCGGATTCGAGGACGCCGGTGCGGTCGCGGTCGGCTCCCGTGAAAGCCCCTTTCATGGCGCCGAAGAGTTCGCTTTCGAGCAACTGCGCGGGGATGGCGCCGCAATCGACCGGCACGAACGGGTGCGTCGAACGCTTGCTGAAGCGGTGGATCATGCGGGCGATGAGTTCTTTGCCGGTGCCGGTTTCGCCTTCGATGAGGACGCTGGCGTCGGTCGGCGCGACGAGGGAGACCGTTTTGTAGATCTCGATCATGCCCTTGGAGTGGCCAATCATCTCGCTTTCGGGGAGTTCTTCGGCTTCCACTTCGTCATCGGCGGCGACGCGGGACTGGATGGCTCGTTTGACGGCTTCGAGAAGCGTATCGAGTTCGAAGGGCTTGGCGAGGTAGTCGAACGCTCCGTGGCGGGTGGCCGTCATGACGGTTTCGACGGTGCCGCGCGCGGTCATGAGGATGACGCAGCAGTTGGGGTCGCGGTCTTTGGCGGCGACGAGGACGTCGAGACCGGTGCGGTCATCGATATAGATGTCGGAGATGACGAGGGGCCAGGGGCGGGCGGCGATGCGGTCCATGGCGTCGCGGGTGTTGGTGACGGCTTCCACCTGGTAGCCCTCGAGTTCGAGAAACGTGACGACGGTGGCGCGGACGCCGGCGTCGTCTTCGACTACCAGGATTGGATCCGTAAATGTTCCCTGTTCGTTCATTTGGCCCGTTTCAGGAGCAGGCTGAAGCGAGAGCCTTTACCAGGCTCGGACTCCACTTCGATGACGCCCCCGTGTGAGGTGACGATCTGCTCCACAATCGAGAGTCCGATACCGGTGCCTTGTTCGCCGGATTGTTCGGCGCGTTTGGTGCGGTAGAACTTCTCGAAAATTCTGCTGACTTCCTTTTTATCCATGCCGATTCCTTCATCCTGAACGGACAAGCGAACGCGGTCACCTCTTTCATCTTCGCCGAAGACACGTACGGTTGTCGCGGGCGGGGAGTATTTGACGGCGTTGGTCATGAGGTTGTAGATGGCGTACTCCATGAGTTCGCGGTCGCCGAGGAGGTCGCAGGCGGGGATGTGGCCGACGTCGATGGTGATCTGTTTGCGCTCGGCGTAGACGCGGGCGCGCAGGGTGCAGGCGTCGATGAGGTCGGGGAGAGAGAAGCGTTCCTGCTTCATTTCCATCTCGCCGGCGGAGAGGCGTTCGGCGGAGAGGAAGGTTTCGATCATCTTGGCGAGGCGCTTGGATTCGGTGTTGATGAGCTCGGCCATCTGCTTGCGCTTCTCTTCGGGCATTTGGGCGTAGCGGCCGAGGAGCTCGCTGGAACCCTGGATGGCGGTGAGGGGCGTTTTCATCTCGTGGGTGACGAACTGCATGGCCTTCTGGTAGCGGCTGCGTTCGTGTTCGGCGCGGTCGAGGTCGCGGCGGACGAGGAAGTGACGCCAGGTGGCAGCGGAGGCGACTCCGAGGATTGCGGTGAGGGTGCCGGGGAGCCAGGCCCAGACGAGGGATTGGGAGAACGCGAAGGCGGGGATGGCCTGGGAGAGCAGGACGACGGCGACTGCGCCGAGGTTCGCGAGCCAGCCGGAGCCGAGGTAAAAGATGAGGCCGGCGAGTCCGGAGAGCGCGAGGCAGACGGCGGTGACGGCGACCCAGGAGGCGTCGACCAGGAAGCGGCGCTGGGCGAGGGTTTCGTAGACGCTGGCGTTCATTTCGATGCCGGGCATGTCGCGGGCGTTCGAGTAGGGGGTGACCCAGCGGTCGCCCATGCCCTGGGCGGTGACTCCGGCGAAGACGACTTTGCCGGCGAAGCGGGCGGCGAGGGCGGGGTTGGCGTCGAGCTCGGCGACGGAGATGCGCGGGATGCCGTCCATGGCGACTGGTGGGTAGCGGATGCGGAGGGTGCGGCCGTCAGAGAACTCGTCGTGGAGGGTGGATGGGACTTTCACGGTGCCGACGAGGAGGTCGTCGGGGGATTCTATGATCTGTGCGCCAAGCGAGACGCGGAAGGCTTCGAGGGGGAGAGCCCAACGGCGGGTGTGGCCGCTGACCTTCATGAGGGGCGCGTCGCGGTAGACGGAATCGAATTTGTCGAAGTTGGCGTGGACGTGGCCGATGGCGGCGGCGCGAGCGCGGAAGCGGGGAAGGGGGTCGGACCAGGTGCCGTCGCGGAGGAGATAGCAGGCGAGGACGAGGTTGGGGGTGGCGGCGAAGGCCTGTTCGAGTTCCGCGTCGGCGGCTTCGGTGGTGGCATCGCTGAGGATGACATCGACCGCGACGGAGGCGGGGCGGGCTTTCGAGATGTGCCGGAGGCCGGCGGCGAGGGCTCCGCGGATGCCGTTGTTGCCGCCGTACTTCGCCATGGTGGCTTCGTCGATGGCGAGGATGACGGAGCCGGGCTGCCAGGGGGCGGGCTGTTCCAGGCGGAAGAGAAAGTCGTAGGCGTAGTTGTCGAACTGGCGGCCGAGGCCGGTCCAGGCGAGGGCGAGCGACAAGGCGACAGAACCGAGGGCGAGGGCTACGAGGGCCGGGATTCCCTTATTTTTGCCGCGCCAGCGCACGTTCCAGCTCAGAGGGGTCGCGGGGCAGGGCCTCGCTCAGAATCTTTGCGCCCTTTTCGGTGACGAGGACGACGTCTTCAATGCGGATGCCGATGTTCTCTTCGGGAATGTAGATGCCGGGTTCCACTGTGATGACCATGCCGGGTTCGATGGGTTCGCGGGCATCGGCATCGTGGACGTCGAGACCGACGTGGTGGGAGAGGCCGTGGTTGAAGTATTTGCCGAGGGGTTCGCCGTGGAGGTCCTTGCCGTGGGTGTTGATGTAGTCGAAGGCCACCTGATAGATCGAGTTGGGCGTGGTCTTGTACATCGTCATGCCGGGTTTGATGGCAGCGATGGCGGCCTTTTGGGCACCGAGCACGATGTCGTAGATCTCGCGCTGGCGGGGGGTGAATTTGCCGTTGACGGGGATGGTGCGGGTGATGTCGGAGGCGTAGTTGCCGCACTCGCCGGCGACGTCCATCACGGTGACTTCACCCGAGTCCATTTTGCGGGAGTTGCGGGAGTAGTGGAGGACGGTGGAGTTGGGGCCGGAACCGACGATGGGCGCGTAGGCGGAGCGGCGGCAGCCGTCCATCATGTAACTGCCGACCATGACAGCGGCGACTTCGTATTCCACTACGCCAGGTTTCGTGACGCGCCAGGCGGCTTTGTGGGCTTCGATGGAGGCGTCGGTGGCGCGCTGGATGGCGGCGATTTCGGCGGGCGATTTGCGCATCCGGAGTTTGGCGATGGGTTCGGCGGCGTCGACCACTTTGCGGAGGGGCGCGATGGTGGCGATGGTCGCATTGGCCGACGGGAGCGCGTAGACATCCGGGTAGGCTTCCAGAATTGTGCGGAGTTCGCTCTCGAAACGCTCTGCCGGCAGGACGGTAGTGAAGCCTGTGGTCTGGGCAACGGCGGGATCGGAGGGCCCGAGCTTGCGGCCGGTCCATTTCTCTTTGGAGGGCGTGCGCTGGGGGAGGAAGAGGATCTCGCGGGGGAGTTTCGCCCGCTGCTGCAGGCCGGGTTCGTCCTTATCGACCTCGGGGGTGAGGACGAGGATGGCTCCCGGTTCTTCCCAGCCGGTGAGGTAGTAGAAGTTGGTTTCCTGAAAGAAGCCCTCGTGGAGGTCTTCGGATTCCTTTGCCCCGAACAGGACGAGCACGCCATCGGGCATGTTCTTGCGCAGCTTCGCACGGCGCTCGGCGAACTCGGGGGAGACGGCGGCGGGGCTGAGCGCGGCGATCGTCTGGAGAAGGAAAACGAGGGCGAGGAGTGTGCGTCGCAAGCCTTGAGTATAACGGTCCGGGAAGGGCTATTGGGCCGGGATGATACCCGCTTCCGTAAGTAGCCGCCTGAGGACAGCGGGGCGGGGGTGGAAGGCATCGTAAAAATCGGCTTCCGTGACATGAGAGCCCGCTGGAGAGAAGGTGCCGACTATCGGGATACCTCGGGGGGTGAGTTCCCGGCGCAGCCACTGATCGTCATAGCCACCACGTCTGTGGAAGAAGTCCCACGCGAACGGGTGTATCGGAGGGGTCAGGATGATCACACGTATACCGCGGGAATGCAGATCATCCAACATCTGCCGAAAAAGGCGGGCGTACTCCGGTGTGGGCACGGACTGACTGCGGGCTTCCAGTTGTTCCGGCGGCAATTGCAGGAGTTCACCGCTAACCCGCCGGGCATCCGCGCCGCCTGCGTCGAGATCGAAGAGCAAAACAGCACCATCGGGCGTCACCGTGTACTCAACGGTTGAGGGCGAAGGAGCCCCACTCGTCTCCGAGGTGGTGGAGATGAACCGGCGGAGGGCATCACTCCACGAAATATTGAGACCAAAGAACCAGGAAGACGGGGCTGGAACATGGACACCGTAACGAGCCAAAGCGCGGTCGCGAGCAACGTCCAGGGCCCGGGATGTTCCGGGCACCGGATCACGACTGAGCGCCGGGGAGACTTCGAGGATAACGGTGGAGGGGATGCGACCGGCATTCAGAGCCGTTTGCAGGAGCGCGGCGGAATCTTCGAGGGTACCGGCGGTAACGCTTGCATTCCAGAGCGACTGCGAGGGAAACCACGCCTGAGAAACAGCGAGAGCGCGGCTGGAACCGAGTACAAGGATCGAAGACGACGGGGGCTTGCTGGTAGCGAAGAGCTTCAGGGCGCGGAGATTCCAACCGATCCGGATGGTTTGGCCCGAGCGGAGCCGGGTGGCAAGAACTTCGTAGTCAGCCAGGTGCCGGGCCTCGGTTCCAGAGAGCGCGAGGATGCCGTCGAGCAGCGTGGGGACGAAGAGCAGCGGCAGGAAGAGTAACCCACGGAGCAGCAAGCGAATTGGACCGGTGAGGCGCATGCGAGATCAGAACTGGAAATAGATGAATGGCTGGGAGGCGAGGGGCGAAAGGCCGAGCAGGGCCATTGCAGCAGCGTAGTACACCGTCCAGCGGAGCCAGAGTGGCTGGGTGGCGATGCGAGCGCGAAGGGAGCCGGACGCCTGGGCGAAGTTCACGAGGTGAACGAGAATCACCAGCGTCAGGAGAAAGAGGAGGCGCGCGGGACCAAGGCCCAGCGCCTGAAACGAGGAGAGGAAGGCGGCGAGGGAGGTAATCGATCTCCAGTCGGAGATACGAGAGATGACCTGGAGGGTATTCGGGAGACTGTCGCCGCGGAAGAACATAAAAGCAAAGGCCATCAGGAGGAAGAC
>CANIHR010000301.1 GCA_947467185.1 Bryobacterales bacterium | reverse complement strand
GAACAGATCGCCCGAGCCATGGTCGACAAACTCATCAACCTTCGTATCTTCTCCGATGACGAAGGCAAGATGAATCTCAGCGTTTTGCAGAAGGGCGGTGGCCTGTTACTCATCTCGCAATTTACCCTCTATGGGGACTGCCGAAGGGGGCGTCGTCCCAGCTTCGAAAAGGCTGGTCCGCCGGAGATGGCTCGCCATCTCTATGAATATGTCGTCGAAGCCGCCCGCGCGACTGGCCTGCACGTGGGTACGGGTGTGTTTCGGGAGCATATGGATGTCGCCCTGGTGAATGATGGCCCCATTACAATTCTGCTCGATTCTGCGGAATTGTTCGGCGCAAAGTAAACCCCCGGTGCGGGTCCCCGTCTATACAATCGAATGGAATCCGCAACACCGGCTCGGCCGGCGGACTGGGTAGCCAGCGCCATGGATCGGGCTTCGGAGCTAACCAACTTTGACGCGGTCGTGGCCGAATACTGGCCACGTGTCTACCGTTTCGCGCTGGTCTCCCTGCGGGATAAGAGTGCGGCCGAAAGCCTGGCGCAGGATTGTTTCCTTCGAGCCTGGAAGAGTCGCGATAAGTTTCGTGGGGATGCCAGTGTTTCCACCTGGCTCATGCAGATCGCCGTCAACCTGATTCGTGACGGGATTCGAAATCGTCGCCTGCAGTTTTGGCGCAGAACTACTCAGGCTTCCCTGGAAGACCTGACGGCGAACGAGTTACTCGCGGATGGGCGCAGTTCGCCCGAGAAAAGTGCAGCGGCTCGTCAGCAGCTGGCCTCCGTCTGGACCGCGACCGCCAGCTTGCCCGAACGGCAGCGTACAGTCTTCCTGTTACGGTTCGTCGAAGAGATGGACTTACTGGAGATTGCTGCCGCCATGGGCTTAAGTGAAGGAACCGTCAAGGTTCATTTGTTCCGCGCTCTAAACGCGGTCCGGGAACGTGTAGGGATGGGCAAAGGAGCGGTAAAGTGACTACGCAGCATTTCACGGGAGATCAGGTTTCTCAATGGGTAGCTGGCGAGAAACCCGCCGAATTAGCCGCACATCTCGAAGTCTGCGGTGCTTGCAGCGCCCACGTCACTCGCTTTGAAACCGTTCTGGCCGGCTTTCATGACGGGATTCATGATGCAACTGCCAGTGTCCGCATACCCGCTTTCGAACCGCCGAGTGCCGCATGGCAGTTCGCGCCGCGCTGGGCGCTCGCCGGTGCTGTTGCGGCTTTCGTGGTCGCTGTACCTTTCTATCGCGGTGCCGACCAGCCACGCCCGGTACCGGTGCCCTCTCCCGTCGTTGTCGCAGAGGTATCCGACGCACAACTTCTGGAGCAGATTAACGCGCAACTCGCGCGTCACGTTCCGGGCCCCCTCGAACCCCTCGAATCTCTTTCATATTCCCCGCTCGAAGAATTAACCAAAGGACAGAATCAATAACATGAAACAACTCTCCGCAACCATCGCAGGTGTTCTCCTCGCGGGCGGTCTCTGTGCCCAGACTCCGGCCCCCGCTCCCGCGCAGGCTCCTGCGCCGCAGCAGGCTCCGGGTCCCGGCGGTCATGGTGGTCCGCGTCGCGGAGGTGGTCCCGGTGGACCTCCCCCTATGCGGCGTGGTGGCCCCGATGGCCCGAGGCGCATGCTCCAGGCTGGTCCCGGCGGTCGCTGGTGGAATAACGCAGAAATGGCCCAGCGTATCGGCATCAACTCGGAACAACAAAAGAAGATGGACGACATCTTCCAGGCCAACCGCCTGAGGTTGGTCGATCTCAATGCCACTCTCCAGAAGGATGAGATGATTCTGGAGCCGCTTCTCAGCTCCGATTCACCCGAAGAGACGAAGATTCTCGCCCAGATCGATAAAGTCGCCCAGGCTCGCGCCGAACTGGAAAAGGCGAATGCCCGCTTCCTCCTCGGTATCCGCCGCGTTCTGACGCCGGAGCAGTGGAAGAAACTGCAGGCCGAACGCCCGGCTGCAGGTGGCCCTCGCGGTGATCGTGGTCCCGGGCCCGGAGGCCCAGGTCAGCGCGGTCCCGGTGGTCCCGATGGTGGACGTCGTGGTCCCGGCGGCCCTCCGCGCCATTAACTGCCAGCAAGGTACGCGTCCGCCGGGTGGGGTGCCCGAGACGCAAAAAGGGGGAGTGCCGAGGCTAACCGGCACTCCCCCTTTTCTTTTTAATCCGCCGTTAGTTCGGGCGGTTGATGTACTTTTCGTACAGTTGTTTCTGCTTGTTGTCCATATCCGACGACTTACCCTTCACAAATACCTGCTTGATCGTCGTCGTGGCTTCCAGCGGATCGCCATCGGTCAGAATCAGATCCGCCCACTTACCTTCTTCAATCGTCCCGATCTGATCGCCGACGCCCCAGATCAGCGCCGCATTCTTCGTCACGGCCTTGATTGCTTCATCATGCGGCAGCCCGAACGCAACCGCCTGGGCCGCCTGATACGGCAGGTTCCGGGAAGACAGATTGGCTTTCCCCTCCAGTGTCCCGATGGAGAACAGAATCCCGGCCCTCTGAAGGTCCGCCGGAGTTGTGTACTGACGGTCATACGGATCGTCTTCATTCAGCGGCAGGCTCAGCATCGGCCCCAGGACCACGGGTACATTGTGCTCCTTGATCTCTTTCGTTACTTTCCAGGCTTCCTGCGCATCCAGCAGAATGATCTTGACCTTCTGCTTGTCGCCGAACGCCAGAGCGTCACGAATTTCCCGCTCCCGAACCGCCGTCACTAACACGGGTTCCTTACCTTCCAGCACCGGAATCATGGCTTCCAGTTTCAGGTCGGGCTTGAACCCTTCGGGTTTCGCCGCCCTCAACTGCACATACCGGCGAGCGCTCTCGAAGAACTCATTCAGCTCCGCCATCTCTTTGTCGAAGTTCTGCTTCGCCTGAGTGAAGCCGGTCCGGTTCGCCGCGGCCGGAACATCGGCATCGGAACTGAAGCCAGCCCGCGGCGCCGCGATCGTCGGAATCCGCAAGTGCATCCCGGCGCGTGGCTTAATCCCCATCTCGTCCGTCGTCCAACCATCCAGATGAATGAGTGAAACCTGGCCGGAGATCAACTGTCCGCTCGGCATGGTCAGAGCCGAAGTGATTCCGTTGAACCGGGTCACCGGAATGTGCTCGCTCTCCGGATTCACCGCTGTCAATGCCACCAGATGCGGATTGAACTTCCCGATTTCCGTCGTATCCGAACTCTCGCGCACCGAGTTGATCTCAATCAGCCCGATCTCAGTGCCGGCGTCGATCATGCCCGGGTACACATGCAGGCCCTTGCCGTCGATGACCTTCAGGTCCTTCGACGCCGTCAGATTCTTGCCCACGCCGATGATCTTGCCGTTCCGCACCATCACGGATCCGTTCTGGATATCGGCACCTGCCACGGTGTGCACCGTAGCGCCCTTAATGACAAAGGAATCCCCGCCCGCCGCCGGAGCGCCCGAGATGCCCGTGGCCGCAGCCTGAAACCCAAACCCCGCTGAAGCGGATAAAAGCACCGCGCCCGCAACTATTCCCTGGATTCTCATTAATTGGACCCTTCCTGTTCCTGGGGTGTCTGACCTGCTGCCGTGCCACGCCCGCCGCCACCACGCTGGTCCGCAGCAGCTTTCTGGATGAGCGCCTTCTTCTCCAGTTCCTTCTTCGTCCGGTTGCTGATGTCTTCGTCGCGGTCAAAGTACTGATGCCCGTCGATCCACACCTTCTCCACCTTGCTGAAGTTCGACAGCGGATGCCCGTCATACAGCAGGACATCGGCGTCCTTGCCGACTTCCAGCGAGCCCACTCGCTTGTCGATCTGAAGCTGTTTCGCCGGATTGATCGTCACCAACGCCAGAGCTTCGGTCTCCGTCAGCCCGCCGTACTTCACGGTCTTGGCCGCTTCCTTATCCAGATGCCGCATCAGTTCCGCGTCATCCGAATTCAGCGACGTCAGCACGCCCTTTTTTACCAGAATCGCGGCGTTGTATGGAATCGCGTCCTGCGCTTCAATCTTGTAAGCCCACCAGTCGGCAAACGTGGACGCGCCAGCACCGTGTTCCTTGATCTCCTTCGCCACCTTGTAGCCTTCCAGCACATGCTGGAACGTCCGGATCTTGAACCCGTAATCGTCGGCCACATGGATCAGCATCAGGATTTCGTCCTGCCGGTAGCAGTGCGCGTGTACAAACCGCTTGCCGTCCAGAACTTCCACCAGCGCATCCAGCTTCAGATCGCGCGCCGGAGGCATGGCAACTTCACCCTTCGCCAGCTTCGCGTTGTAAGTTGCCCAGGTGGCCTTGTACGCCTTCGCGTCATTAAACGCTTCCCGGATCACGTCTTCCACTCCCATGCGGGTCGCCGGATAGCGTGGAGCCCCTGCGGCCCCACCTGCACCGCCAGCCGCCTGACCGGCCCGCTTGGGATTTTCGCCCAGAGCGAATTTGATGCCCGGCATCGCGCCTTCAAACTTCATCGTTTCGGCGTTCTTGCCCCAGCGCATCTTCATCACGATGGTCTTGCCGCCAATCGCGTTGGCCGACCCGTGCAGAATATTCGCTGTCGTCACGCCGCCTGCCAGTGCCCGGTAAATCCCGATATCTTCCGGATTCAGAACGTCGGCAATCCCGACCATCGAAGACACCGAAACGCTGCCCTCATTGATCGCCTCGGCCATAATGTGCGAATGGCAATCGATAATGCCGGGCATCACGAACTTACCCGCACCGTCAATGATCTTTGCGCCCGCCGGAGCCAGGACCTTTTCCCCGATCCCCGTGATCTTCCCGCCCTGCAGCAGGATCGACCCCTTCACCGTCCCGTTCGTAATCGTCAGGATTGTGGCGTTCTGAATAAGAACAGCCTGGTCACCGGTCTGCGCGCCAAGTTTTTGCACCAGAGGTCCGGCCATCGGAGCCGCCAGCGTGAGTAATAATGTGCGTCTGTTCATTTCGCAGGACCTCCACGGCCACCGCCGCGACCACCAAACCCAGGTCGGGCAGCGGGTTCTTCCACCGGCGGTTCATACTTTCCGCCATCCACAAACACGTACTTCACTTTGGTGCTCGTCGCGAACAGGTCGCCATCTGCAATCACCAGGTTGGCGATCTTGCCTTTTTCGATGCTGCCGATCCGGTCCGAAACTCCAAAGATTTCCGCTGTTGACAGGGTCAAAGCCCGTAGCGCAGCGGTCGATTCCAGCCCGGCATCAATCGCTTTTTTCACGGCCCGCATCAGTTCGCGGGGTGTTGCCAGGCCATCGGAGTAAAACGCGAACTTCACGCCGCCCTTCGCCAGCACGCCCGCCGTCGTCGGAGCTTTGTCCCGCAACATCAGCACGCGCTCGGCGTCTTCCTGCGCCGGATCGGCATCCGCTGCCGCTTCCGGGTATCGCAGACTCAGTAGCACCGATGTCCCGGACTGTTTCAGGGCATCCACCGACTTCCACGCTTCATGCCCACCATAGAGGACCGCGTTCACCTTGAGTTCCTTTGCGAACGCCAGCATCCGCTCCACTTCCACGTTCCGCGTCGCCGGCAACAGAACCCGCGGGCTCGCCAGCACGCCTTCCAGCGTTCGGTCATAAGACGGCCGCTGCAGGCCCTGCGGGTGCTTTTCGTAAATCGACTTTGCCAGCTTGTAGGTTTCGGCATCCAGGTAGATCTGCCGGATGTACGCGATGGTCCCCATCAGTGAACCCGGATAGCTCCGGAAGCCGGCGGTACGCATCGAGAGGTGTTGCCCGACGGCGTCGGCGATCACCATGTCGCCCGCTTTCTCGCCCGCCAGGTTGATCACCGAACCCTGACCGGAGAAGATGTTCCCCGTCGGGAATGTTACGGCGGAAGTAAACCCGCCATTGCGGGCCGTTTCCAACGCCCGGTCATTCGGGAACAACTGGTCGGCAGCCTTAATCCATGACACATTCGAAGGCCGATCTTCCGGCCCGCGCGAAACGGTTTGAGCCTGCACGACAACTTGTGTCGGAGCCGGCGTTGCCACAACTGCAACACCGCCGCGACCACCACGGCCACCCGCCGCTGCGGCAGCTGCGGGTGGAGTATTCGCCAGACCCCAGTTGCTGAGGCCATCAATCAGCCCCGGATAAACCGTCAGACCCTTGCAGTCAATCACCCAGCCGTCTTTCGGGGCGGGCAGATTGGCTCCGACCGCCTCAATCAGGCCATCCCGGACAATCACTGTGCCATGTTCAATGGCGGGTCCGGAAACGGGCACGACGCGGGCATCTTGTAAGACCCATGTCCCCTTCGCCTGGGCCAGCAGCCCCGGCGGTGCAGCACAGACCAGCGCAACAGGCGCCAGCCAAAGTGCCGAAAATCGTTTGGTCATGTTTCGGTTCTTCTCCTCGGGGGAAATATTCCTCAGCAATGGTAACAATTGTTACGGCTGATATTGAGTTGCGGGCTTACTGCTCAAACGGGGAGGGGACGCGTCAAGGGCGGCGTGGACCGATGCTGCAGTCCTAATAAT
>CANIHR010000300.1 GCA_947467185.1 Bryobacterales bacterium | reverse complement strand
GTGCAGCTGAAGGTTTCGAGCAAGATCGACAGTAAGCCGATTCCGCTGGGGAAGACGGCTTCGATGACGATCCTGCATGCGGACGGGAAGAAGTTTGCCAGCCCGAACGATAACAGTATGGTGGTGCGGCTGGATCTGGGGAAAACGCGGGTGCTGCTGATGGGCGATGCGGAGGCCGGGGGGCGTGAGCTGCCGTCGGCGACGCCGGTGCGCAGTTCGATTGAGGGAACTCTGCTGGCGTACTGCGCAGCGGACCTTCGGGCGGATGTGTTGGTGGCGGGGCACCATGGCAGCAAGACTTCGTCGCGGAAGGTGTTTCTGGATGCGGTGAAGGCGTCTGTGTTTATTGTTTCGGCGGGGCCGACGAAGTACAGCGGGGTGACGCTGCCGGATCCGGAGGTGGTGGCGGAATTGACATCACGAGGGAAGGTATTCCGCACGGATGTGGATGACATCGCGTGTTCCATCAACCGGGCGAAGATTGGGCCGGATCGTGATGGTCAGCCGGGCGGGTGCGACAACGTGCGCGTGGTGATTCCGGCGGCGGGTGGGCCGCAGGTTTCGTTTTGGCACGGGAAGGATTAATGAGAGCGTTATTGGGGGTGTATCGGGAACTTCTGGCGGACGGGATTATTCCGTTCTGGATGAAGGCTCTGGACCTGGAGTACGGCGGTGTTTTTTCCTGCATGGCGGAGGACGGTACTGTTCTTTCCACCGAGAAATACACGTGGTCGCAGGCTCGGATGGCGTGGACGCTGGCGGCGCTGTACAACCGGTTTGAGCGGCGGGCGGAATTCCTGGTGCATGCGCGGATAACACTGGATTTTCTGCTGGCAAATGCGCGGGATGAGCAGGGTCGGTTTGTGTACCGGACGACTCGCGAGGGGGAGCCGCTGGAGGGGGCGACCAGCATTTACTCGGATTGCTTTGTGGCGTATGCGCTGGGCGAGTATTGCCGGGCGGTTCCGGATGCTCGGCTGGAGTGGCAGCGGCGGGAGATCCTTGCCCGGGTGGAACGGCGGGTGACAGAGCCGGATTTCTGCGAGACGGCGCCTTATGCGCTGCCTTCGGGGCGGCGGGTGCACGGGATTCCGATGATGCTGACGGAGGTGTCCGGAGCGGCGCTCTATCCCCACACCCTGATGCGGCATTTTGTGCGGCCGGAGCGGCGGGTTGTGCTGGAGTATCTGACGCGGGATTACCGGGAGTTAGCGGGTGCGGAAGGTTCGTTTGTGAATCCGGGGCATGCGATTGAGTCGATGTGGTTTGTGATCCATTGGGCACGGCGGCGCGGGGATCGAGCGATGATTCTGCGGGCGGCTGAGGTCATCCGATGGCATCTGGAAGCCGGGTGGGATCGGGATTACGGCGGGATTTTTCTGGGGATTGATGCCGGGGGTGGGGAGCCGTTTCTGTCGAATTCCGAGAAGAAAGTCTGGTGGCCGCATACCGAGGCTTTGTATGCGCTGTTGCTCTGCCACAAGCTGACGGGGGAAGCGTGGTGCCTGGAGTGGTACTGGCGCGTCCATGAATGGTCGTTCGCGCACTTTCCGATGCCCGAGGTGGGGGAGTGGCGGCAGCGGCTGGATCGGCAGGGGAAGCCGATCACGGAATTGATTGCGCTGCCGGTGAAGGACCCGTTTCACCTGCCGCGGGCGGCGCTGCTGATTACCGAGTTGTTGCGGTAACGAAAGCTCTGGCCAGTTTGGCGGCCACTTCAAAGCTGCGGGGACCTTCGCCCAGGCCCATCACGGAAACCAGCAGATAATCGCGTTCACCCTGCAGGACGTGGAGCTGCGTGCCGGCTTCGGGGACCTGAAGGGCAATGGCGCGGGCGCCGACACCTTTGACGTCGGTGATGGTGGAGCCGGGGAAAGCGGTCTTGAGGGTCGCCAGTTCCGCCCGGAGGTCGAGGGGTTGCTGCAGGTGCTGGAGGGCGATGCGGATGGCGACATCGCCGGTGGTGTAGTCGCAGATCGATTCGAGCTTCGAGAATTCGGGGGCTGCGGCTTCGAGGCTCTGGCCCAGGGCGGTTTCCACTTGTGCTTTGCCGATCGCGCTGCAGGTGGCGACTGGCAAGGTCGGCGTGGCGGGCGAGGTTGCAACGCCGGTCGTGGCGGAATAGAACAGCAGGAGTGCGGCCAGAGTTGCAAGCATAGCGGGAAATTCCAGTTGAGCACCGGGCGGGGGAGTGCGGCAACGGTGTTCGTAATGGTACGCGAAACTCCTTTGAACGTTCCGGGCGCCACTTCCGTAGATTCCAGTGGAGATTGCCGAACATGTACTGCACCAGATGTGGAGATCCGATTGAAGACACCGCCCGCTTCTGTCCGCAATGCGGGAATCAGACCATGAACGCCGCGCCGGCGGGACCTCCGCCGCTGCCTGTGGCACGTCAGGTGCTGATGCTGGACAAACGCCGCAAAAAAGTGGCCGGTGTCTGCGCCGGGTTTGCGCGCTACATGGACGCGGATATCACGCTGGTGCGGCTGCTCTGGCTGGTGATCGCGATCTGCACGGGTGTTGGGTTTATCGCGTATCTGGCGGCGTGGATTATTCTGCCGAGCGACGCGGACATGATGCTGCGCGACGATATGCCACAGCGGGTGTAAGAGGTCGATTTGACGAGGAGGTACGGCGGGTAAATGAAAGATTTGGCTCCCCGAATGCAACACAAATCCGAACACGGTCAGAATACCAGAAGGCGACGCCTTAACAGACGCACCAATACCAACGGCTGCTTTCTTCAAGACTCTTGAAATCTACCCAAAGGAGCCTACTTCAGCGAGGGGCGATCTTTCTTCCGCAATCGAATCTTCAATTCAATCGGAGTTCCTAACCTGAATTTCTTGCGCAACTGATTGATGATGTAACACTCGCCTGAGAAGTACAGCGAAGTACCCTTGTCAGGAAGCTCTAAACCGAAAGCAAAAAACAACAATTTACCTTACATAGGGACCGGAGTCGACGCCAAATCTCACTTGGTCAACCACGACACAAGCACTCCCGCCAAGCCCAGGGTTTAGCTTGCTTCCGGCAGTAATGCCACCGTCAGCCCCGCCAGCGGGCAGGTCCTTTCGGTACGTACTTGTCACAGGCAACGAATTGCCTACAGCGAAGACTTCGTAAGAAAAGTATATTTTATCAGTGTATCTGTTCCGAAACGAAACCTCTGCGTCCTTATAGGTAGTGTCGTAAAAAATTCTCGCGTCGAGGGCGGCAAGTGGTGCCGGCATGCTGACCCAGGCTGCATTGGCAAAAGTGGTAAGATTCGCTTGACATCGCCATACTCTGGCACCAGTTCCATCGGATGACGTGCTCCCGCTGCCGGACCCGCCTGGACTTGAGGAAGTCGTAACGACAATGGTTTGTGCGGCGGTGACGGACCCAGCTGAGTTTGAAGCCCTGAGTCTATACGTAGTGGTTGATAGAGGCTTTACGAGGACCGAAACACCACCTGTCACCTCGCCAACACCATTATCGATGGAAAGAGAAGTAGCACCTGACGTCGTCCAGCGCAAAGTGGTAGTGCCTCCGGATGCGATGGTCCCGGTATCAGCTGTAAAGCTGGATATGACAGGAACTACAGGAATGCCCACGGTTAAGGTTGCGGTGGCAACTGCTGAACCCGCGGGGCTAGTCGCTGTCAAAGTATACGTCGTCGTAGAACCGGGTTTGACAAGTATGGAACCAGAATCACCCTTGACTTCTCCAACGCCGTTATCGATGTTTAGCGACGTCGCACCCGTAGTTATCCATTGAAGCGTGGTACTCCCAACATAACCCACCGGAATTATGGGATGGTCGACTTCAAACTTGGATATCCGGGGAACGCTGAAGACTCCCACCAAAATTGTAACGGTTGCGCTAACGGTACCCGCCGGATTGGTCGCCTGCAGGGTATAGGTGGTCGTTTTCGATGGCGTGACCATGATCGAGCCTTCGCTCGAAACCGTTCCGATACCATCTATGCTCACACGTGTTGCCCCGGTTGCAGACCAGCGCAGGGTTGTGTTGCTGCCAACAGGAATCGCAAGCCGGTCGGCGGTGAAGCTGGAGATCACCGGTAAGACATTTGGTACGACGACGATTGTGGTTGTTGCGACAGGCGTCAACCTTTCGGCACTGTGAGCTTTGAGTGTGTACGTCGTAGTCGATGTCGGATGCACCGCAACAGATTGCTTACCCGTAACATCCCCTACACCGTTGTCAATTTCCAGGGATGTAGCCCCAGTTACGTTCCATTGCAGGGCAGTGCTATTTCCCACGGCGATGGTTGTACTCGCAGCTGTAAAACCCCAGATTGTGGCACCAGGGTTGGTGACCCAGATTCCTCCACCCGCCCGACTAAAATCGCTGCCCACCTGCAGGCTCACGGGGAGAAAACCAAGCTTGATAGAAGTTGGAACCTTGACGTTGATCTGCATCAATCCGGCGACGAACGTCGGCGCTGCACCAGCGTATAGAACTTCCGCCAGGCGATCTCCGATTTCCACGGTTACTGGCTGCACCGGTTTGGGGTACGTCGCGACTGCAAGTTTTCCATCGACTCCGGGCGGTTCCGTTTGCCCTTCCCCTGTTGCGAAAAGGACTATGACTTTTCCGGGGGCAATTGGATGTGCTCGCCCGTTGATGGATCCATCTTCGTTGACCGCCGCCAATTGACCTGTTCCAGAGGAGTCGGCAGTAAAGAGGGCCGGGGCTGTTTTTCCGACGTTGACAATCAGTGGCGGGGACTGGTTGCCTTGGTAGCTCACCACCACTGGGAAGGGGAGTCGCGTAGCGACGCCAAGTCGGGCCTCGAGTGCATATGGAACCACCACACTAACCTGTGTAGCAGAACTGTAGATAATGGGGGCCGGTATGCCGTCGAATGTCACGACGGTACCCGACAATTCCGTCGGTACAAACCCGGCTTGATTGAGCACCAATGAGGCGAGGACCGTTGGGCCCATACCTGATCCGAATAGAACGACTATCTGGCCCGGTGCAATAGTTGCGACGTAAGAGGCCGCGCTGACTACCGCTGTGATTTTAATTGGCGCGGTCGCTGCCGGACGTAGCTCAAATGGCGGCGGTGAGCTAGTTTCATTTGCGACGTCTCCCGGGGGGGACTTGGGAGCCCAATGGACTGTCCGAAGACAGTGGAAACAAAAATAACCAACGCAAACCATAGCTTTCGCGGCACTCGCCAAGATTAGCATGACGCTGTCTCCGACATATCAGATATTAATCAAAACAATACTGAGAATTGTGGCCAAACAGAGTAGCGGAATGCATGGGGGGCTCCGAAAGCAGTGGTCGCGACACGTCTTCGAGGAACAGTTTGAGGACACGCGAGATCTGCGTACCGGTTTCCATCCACGGAGCGTGACACCAAAAAATCTAAATCGGCAGTTTGAGGAAGATCTGGGCCGCAAAATTGCGGCGAGCAGGCGTACCTCATTTTTCGCGTTATGAGCTACGCCATACGCTCGCTATACGGTTCAGCGGCTGGGGCGTCTCGGACCAGTTCGTGAGTCAGATTCTGCGATACGAGGCGCGAGGGTCTTAGAACGGTACAGTCACGCGAAGCTGAATATGATGGGGGAGGCGCTTGTCCAACTCGATTCGCCACCCCAACGAACATAGCATCGTGTTCGGAAGAGCCGCCAGATGTAAGAGGTCGGTTGGGGGAGGGCAGGAGGGGTTTGGCTCTAGCCGGTTAGTGGGGGGCAAGCTAGCCTCCGAGCTGATAAAACGATCTTGCGAGGGAACGATTTTGATCAGATCAGAGGCTGTAATTGGCTTGCCTGGATATCAGATTACAAGCATCGAAGAGGTAGCGGGGCGGATCTGCATCCGAGCCTGTTCTGCGGGGCCTGTGGAGTGTCCGCATTGCGGCAGTACCCGGTTGAGGGTGAGAGACCTTCGAATACGGCGTCCGAGGCACGAGAGCTGGGGAACGCGACAGTGCCAGCTGGAGCTGGAGAGCCGAAAGTGGCGCTGTCTGGGGTGTCTGCGCAGTTTCTGGCAGCGCTTTCCCGGACTTTTACCGCGTCAAAGAGCTACCGAGCCTTTTCGTCGGAGTGTCTGCCAGAAACACTTCGACGGCATCAGCCGCAGCCGGCTGAGCCGTCGGGAGCGTCTGTCCGGCACCACCATCGAGCGATGGTTCCTGGCATACCTTCGCCGTATCGCGCTGGAGCGCACCAGTCCGGAGTGCCCCCTGATCCTCGGCATTGACGAACACTTCTTCAGTCGCAGTCAGGGGTTCGCGACCACCTTCTGCGATCTGAAGAATCACTCTGTCTACGATGTCGTCCTCGGTCGGAGTGAGCGATCGCTGGAAAGTTATCTGGCGAAGCTCAAAGGCAAAGACAAGGTGCAGGTGGTCTGCATGGATCTGGCGGCAGTTTACCGGGCAATTGTGCGGAAACACTTTCCGAAGGCGCGTATTGTGGCCGATCGCTTCCATGTCATTCGGCTCGTGAAT
>CANIHR010000299.1 GCA_947467185.1 Bryobacterales bacterium | reverse complement strand
TCGGCAATCGTCAGATGCTTCTCCCGGTCCAGTTGATCGAAAAGTGCCGCTGACCGTCGCCACGTTTCCGCAGCCAGCTTCGCACTACCCATTGCTTCGTAAGTAGCGGCCAGCCGTGCCTCATAAACGGAGATCGAAATTCGAATTGGCACCACGGTTGGATCAACCGCCAGGGCCTGTTGCTCCAGCAGGATGCCCCGCTTCAGACTTGCCAGGGCTTCCGGGTATCGCTTCGCTTTCAAAAGGACATCGCCCTGTTCGCCATAATTTCCACCCAGATACGATCGCGTACGGGCATCCCGCTCGTCCGCTGCCAGCACCGGTTCCCGCAGACTAATAGCCTGTTGGAATTCCGCCAGCGCCTCGGGATAACGCCCCAGCGCCCCCAGGGTCACGCCCAGAAAATGGCGTGTACTCGCGATCGCCAGCTGAATCTGCTTGTCCGGCTTCTTCAGCACCAGGGCCTTTTGAATCCGCAGCGCCTCCTGCAGATCCCCCAGCGCCGCAGTCGGATTGCTCTGGGTCAGCACCGCTAGCCGGTAATGAATCGCACCCAGCTCCCGTTGCGCGTCCAGGTTTTCGGGATCCGCCTCGGCCAGTTTCACTCGGATCGGCAACGCCTTTCGCAGCCACCGGTCTGCCTCGGCATCCTGCCCAGCCAGACTAATGTCATACGACCAACTGGAATACGCCTTCGCCGCCAGAGTCTGATACGCCTTGTTGTTTGGGTCACGCCCCAGCAGATCTTCGGCCAGGTCCAGCGCCCGTTTGTCGTGAACCTGCGCAGCCTTCGCCGTATCCACACGCGATGTGATGCTGCTGCCGATCAGATAGCTCTCAGCCAGTTCGAACTTCGCCCGCGGGTCATTTGGGAAATCCGCCGCGATGCCTTCGCGGATCTTCTTTGCCGTCTGCCACGTCTTGAGCGCCTGCCCTGACTTTCCGAGCCCTGATTCTCCGATACCCGACAGCAGACTGGCAAACTTTTCTTCCGACAACGCCAGTGATCGCCGGGTCTCCACATCCTGACCTGTATCCCGGGCCAGTCCATTCATGTAATCGAGCGACTTTTTCAGCAGGGTCTCGCGAGTCGGCATCGACCCCGGCAGGCGGGCAATATCTTCATTGATGTCCGCGAGGAACGTCGTGGCCAGTTTCCGGTCTTCATCGATGCGAACCGAGAGCTTGTGCGCCTGCCAAAGTGCCGAAACGGTCGATACGCAGAGCAGGGAAGTCAGCACCGCTGCCACCGCCACCCCAAACTTGTGCCTCTGGACGAACTTATTTAGCCGGTACCCAAACGTATCAGCCGCTGCAAGAACCACCCGCCCGTCCAGATACCGCTGCAGTTCTTCACTGAACTTATCCACCGACAGATACCGTCGCTCGGGTTCCTTCCGCAGCGCCAGCGCCAGAATATTTTCAATGTCGCCCGACAATTGCTTGCGCAGACCTTCCGGCGTTGTCCCCCGATTGTCTGCTGTCTGCCGGATCTCTTCCGCCGTCTTGTTTCCGAACGAAATCGCTTCACTGGCCCGCAGCGGATCCCGCTCGCAGATCACATGCGTCGCGTTGTCCCAGGTCACGGAATCGACCCGGTATGGCCGGTATCCCGTCAGCAACCGGAACAGGACCACGCCCAGCGAATAGACATCTGTAGCCACCCCGATGTGCCCGCCGCGGATCTGTTCCGGGCTGCACCACGCCGGGGTCCCCATTCGTTCGGTAGTCATGGTCAGGTCTTCGGAGTCACCGAGCGAACCACTGCCGCCGGAATCTTCCGGCGTTGACTCCAGAATCTTGGCAATGCCGAAATCGAGCAGCTTGGGCGTGCCGTCCGCGGTCACTAAAATGTTGTCGGGCTTCAGATCCCGGTGGATTACCAGGTTCCGGTGTGCGCACGAAACGGCATCGCAGACCTTTCGGAAGATCGCGACTCGCTCCCGAATCCCCAGTTTGTTCGCATCGCAGTACTTCGTCAGCGCTTGCCCGGCAACAAATTCCATCACCAGATAAGGCAGGCCCGCCGCCGTCGTCCCGCCATCCAGCAGCCGCGCGATGTTGGGGTGTTCCAGTCGCGCCAGAATCTGGCGCTCGCGCCGGAATCGGTCCAGCAGCATCCGCGAATGAATTCCGCGGATCAAAATCTTGACCGCGACTTCGATCTGGAACTCGCCGTCGGCCCGTACGGCCCGGTAGACCGTGCCCATGCCGCCCCGACCGATCTCTTCCACAATCTGCCACGGCCCGACGCTCAGGCCATCCAGTTCCTCCCGGACGACCGAAACCACCGAGCTCCGAACCAGTGACGTGACGGTCTCCGAACCCTGACCGTCGGCTTCAAGAAGCGCGTCGACTTCGGCGCGCAGTGAGGCGTCTTCCCCGCACGCAGTTGTCAGATACTTCTCCCGGCTCTCTCCGGACCGCTCAACGGCTTCCAGAAAGACTTCTTCAATGCGCTTCCAGGAAGCACTGTCGTGAAGTTCGCTGTCCTGGTGTGCGGGGTCGGCCACGTCGATTAAGCTCAAGTTATTTTACCTCTTTTGCCAGTTGTGGCCGATACCCTCCGGAAGGGCCGGAAAAGGCAATTTGCTATTCTTGATAGAGAATACGGAGATTGTGTGAACTACGCCGAAAACACCACAGCCGAACCCCGAAACGAATTCAACCAACATCACGACACCGTAGTGCGTGAAGAGATCGAAGCGTTTCGCATCAAGGCTGCAGAATATCTTGCCGGTGCCATCTCGGAAGACGACTTCCGCGGCTACCGCCTCCGCTTCGGCTGCTACGGCCAGCGTCAGGCCGGCGTGCAGATGATGCGCACCAAAGTCCCGGGTGGCATGCTCACCGCCGACCAGATGGACCGCCTCGCCGATGTCTCCGACTTCTGCGCCGAAGGCAAGGGCCACCTCACCACACGGCAGAACATGCAGTTTCACTTCGTGCCGCTCGACAAGTTTGCCGACGCGATGCACATGCTGCACGATGTCGGCATGACCTCGCGTGAAGCCTGCTTCAACACCGTCCGCAACGTCACCGCCTGCCCCTACGCCGGCCTCACGCCGCACGAAGTGTTTGACGTTCGCCCGTATTCGCAACTGGTTGCCTACGCGTTCCTCCGCCAGAGCCTGACCGATGCGATGCCTCGCAAGTTCAAGATCGCCTTCGACGGCTGCACCAACTCCGACTGCACCATCGCCGCCATTCATGATTTCGGCGCGAAGGCTGTTATCAAGGACGGCGTCCGTGGTTTCCGCACCGTTGTTGCCGGCGGCCTCGGCCCCCTGCCGGTTGAAGCTCGCATCCTCGACGAATTTCTCCCGGCCGACCAGATCGTCCAGCGCGTGGAATCCGTCATCCGTATCTTCAACCAGTACGGCAATCGCAAGAACCGCAACATGGCGCGCCTCAAGTTCGTCATGCGTGAGCGCGGCTTCGATTGGCTGAAGGAAAATATCGATAAGGAATTCGCCGATATCCTCGCCAACCCGGCCAATGCCATCCCGGTTCCCACGGAAGTCCCCGAAGGTTTCGGCGCCTACAGCAGCAAGCCCATCACGCTTGGCCAGGGTGCGCAGCTCCCCGTTGTCGATAACGGCAATTCCGGCGACGCCGCTTATGACCGCTGGCTCGAATCCAGCGCCCGCGAACAGAAGCAGACCGGTTACGCGATGGTGACTGTCAAGATCCAGCAGGGCAACATGGTCGCCAGCCAGATGCGTGGCATGGCTCAGATTGCCCGTGAAGCGGGTGACGGCTGCCTCCGCGTCACCGTGGAACAGAACCTTGTGTTCGGCTTCGTGCCTCTCGCCTTCCTGCCCCGCGTCTACGCCGCTCTCAAGGCCATCGGCCTCGCGGAAGCCGGTGCCCGCGAAATCCAGGACGTGGTGACCTGCCCAGGTGCTTATTCCTGCAACCTGGCGCTCACCAAGTCCATGAACCTCGGCTACGCACTCGAAGATCTGGTCCGCGGCTATGACGATCCCCAGCTCCGCGACCTTCAGATCAACGTCAGCGGCTGCCCGAACTCCTGCGGCCAGCACTGGACGGCCGAAGTCGGCTTCTATGGCAACGCCCGCAAGATTGAAGGCAAGGAAGTTCCCCACTACCAGATGCTGCTCGGCGGCGGTTACGACGAAACCGGTGTGATGCGCTTTGGCCTGCAGGTGATGAGCCTCCCGGCCCGCCTCGCAACCGTGGCGCTGGAACGCGTTCTGGAGCACTACAAGGTCAACCACATCAAGGGCGAGACCTTCCGAGCCTACGTCCTTCGCCACAAAATCGAGTTCTTCAAGAAGGAA
Organism: Bryobacterales bacterium; assembly: GCA_947467185.1. GTDB lineage: Bacteria > Acidobacteriota > Terriglobia > Bryobacterales > Bryobacteraceae > BOG-234. The sequence goes on along the minus strand of CANIHR010000299.1, from coordinate 2,194 downwards.
CTCCTGGCCGACCTCGCCAAGCCTGTCAACCTGGATGCCGACATGCTGAAGGACTGGGGCGACGACGAGAACTTCTCCCTGCAGCTCGGCCGCGGCGAGTGCGCCGCGTAACCCGCCTTACAAAACGAACCCAAACAAAGAGCGCGCCGCTTACCCGGCGCGCTTCTTCTATTCCCAGCCCGCAAAAGGTAATACCTCCTTTTGCTCCCCGCCTGTTCAGCAAACGCTTGCCAACTTCGCTACCCTGAGATTTCTACTTCGGCGTTGCAGAAGCGAAGTCTGCAGGAGAATCCGGACTCCAAAAATGCAAAACCCCGTCTCAAGAACGGGGTCTGCAATCTACCGGGGTAGAAAGGAGGAACTGCTTATGTTTCTTCTGATGTTGCTTCTCAGCATTGCTAAAAGGCTGCGAAGGGTCGGAATCAAAATTGACTTTACGTTTTGATCCCTGCCCGATGGAGGCTGGCGGGTCGCTCCGCTGGCCTCCACAACATCAAAATACCACTACTCGGCCCTGCGTTCAATCGGATAACCCTTATCCGTCCAGTCGGCCTTCAAATTCTCCGGCACCACCATCGCCTTCACGTTCGTGTAACCCATCTCCCGCAAGGCCGCAAACGCCGGACGCATGTTCGGACACTTTTCCCACGGGCAGCAACCGCAGTACAGCATGATCGCCCGATTTTTCGGTTGCCCCTGCAGCGCCTTCTTCAGTTCTTCAATGCCTTCCGGTTTCGCCCCCGGTCCGGCATAGATAGAGCCCGGAATATGCGACGCCCGATACAACACCGGGAACCCCACGTGCAGCAACAAAGGCGTCTTGATATCCGCCGCAACATCCTTCGGTTGCACCAGATCCTTCGTCTGCCACGGGTCACCCGCAAGAAGGCTCGCCGCCAGCACAACAACCGCAATCAGAAGCTTACGCATAAGACGATTCTACGCGAATAGTCTTAAATCGTCCGTAAATCCTTTGTACTAGGCGTCAGCACTTCACACCCGGTCGCGGTCACCACAATTGTGTCCTCAATCCGAATCCCGCCCCAGCCTTCCAGATACACGCCCGGTTCAATCGTAATGGCCATGCCCTCGGTCAATACGGTTGAATCCTTCCGGCCAATCCTCGGACGCTCATGAATCTCGAGCCCCAGCCCATGGCCGGTGGAATGGACAAATTCCTTCTCCAGACCATGCTTCTTCAGCACGTCCCGAGCCGCCTTGTCCACCTTACTGGCCTTCACTCCCGCCTTCACCGCTGCAATCGCTGCCAGTTGTGCTTCCAGCACCGCCGCATACGCCTGCTTGTATTTACCTGGGGCCTTGCCCACATGCACCATACGAGTCATATCGCTCGCATAGCCATGCCGGAAAGCCCCCATATCGATCAACAGAATCCCGGCACCAATCAGCGTGTCGCCCGGATGCGCATGGGGCAGGGCAGACCGCTCTCCCGATGCCACAATCGTGTCGAAAGCCGGACGTTCCGCGCCCAGTCGTCGGTTCCGGTAATCAATCTCCGCCGCCAGATCCGTCTCCGACATTCCCGGCTTCAACTCCCGCAGCGCCAGTTCCAGTGCCTCCGAATTGGCGATGACCGACGCCCGAATCGACTCCAGTTCGCCCGCGTCCTTCACCATGCGAAGGTTCTCCACCAGTCCGGCGACCGGCACCGTCTCGGTTCGCGACGGAAGCTCTTTCCCGAGCGCCGCGGCCGCTGCCAGGGTCAGGTGATCCTGCTCCACCGCCACCCGCTTATACCCGGCCTTCTCAATGGCCTTGCCCACCGACTTCGTCATCGGCCCTTTAGCAATCGTCACCGCACAATCCGTCTCTGCCGATGCCTGCAGGGTATACCGGGGGTCGGTAAACAGCCGCGCCGACCCGTCCCTGCCCAGCAACAACATCCCGTTGCTGCCGGTAAACCCAGTCAGATACCGGACATTGTCCAGCTTCGTCACCAGGAACGAGTCCGGAGCCTTGCCCTTCGCTCCGGATGGCTGCGCGAGCCCGGCCTCAGCCAGTCGCGCAACCAGGTTCTCTCTTCGCTCGTTGCTCATTACGGAATCAGCAGCAGCTTGCCGGCCATGCCGCGGCCTTCCAGGTCCCGGTGCGCCTGCGGAGCGTCGCCCAGCGGATACGTCTTTTCAATCCGCAGCTCCAGCTTCCCGGCCGCAATCCAGCCCAGCACGTCGCT